>JAEKLB010000051.1 GCA_019510095.1 Acidobacteriota bacterium
CGGCGGCGGCGTGCCGGTCCCGCCGCAGCCGCCGGCCACGCCCGGCGTCATCGAAGCGGGCATCGCCGCGGTCGCCGCTGGTTTGGTCCCGGCCGGCGCGACCGTCCAGTACGGCGTGGGCGGCATCCCCGACGCCGTCGTGACCGCCATCAGCCGACCGGTCGCCGTGCTCTCCGGCCTCATCGGCACAGCCGTCGCCAACCTCCACGATCGGGGGCTGCTGGTCGGCGCAGCGATGGCCTCGTACGCCTGGGGCGACGAGTCGCTGGTCGCCCTGGCCCGCGAGGGCCGAGTCCGGGCAGTCGGCGTGGAGGCCCTCCATGCCGGCGGCCGGTTGGCCGCCACCCCCCAGCTGGTCAGCATCAACGCCGCCCTCCAGGTCGGGCTCGACGGGGCGGTCAACATCGAGCGGGTCGGCGGGCGCCTCGTCGCCGGCATCGGCGGCCACGCCGACTACTCGGCCGCCGCCACCCAGTCACCTGGCGGCTTCTCGATGGTGGCCCTGGCGTCGACCCACCGCGACCGCTCGACGATTGTGGCAAGGCCGGAGGTGGTGTCGACCTCGCGCACCGACATCCACATGGTGGTCACCGAGCACGGCGTCGCTGATCTGCGGGGGCTCACCGACGCGGGGCGGCGCGAGGCAATCGCCGCCGTTGCCCATCCCGACCATCGCGCCGGCCTGGGCCAGACGCTGGGGACCTGAGGTTGTATACGGTCTCAGTCGGGTCGAGCCGGAGGGGGCGCTGTGGCTGAAGGGCAAGAGGCACTGCTGACCGACGCGGAGGAGACCTTCCACGAGCCTCCGACCGAGAAGTGGTTCGAGCACGAGACGAGCTGGTTCTCGTTCTACGTGCCGGAGGAGCGCCACCTGGGTGCCTGGGTCTTCAACTACATCCGCCCCAACGCCGGCGTGTCAGGCGGCGGCGTTGCCCTGTGGGACGACACCGGCTTCTTCCACTTCGAAGTCCCGTACTACCGGCACTACGCCGCCATGCCGATCCCGCCGAACCCAGACCTCCGTGACATCACCTTCCCGAGCGGCGTCTCGATCAAGATGCTCGAGTCGTTCAAGCGCTACCACCTCGGCTTCAACGACTCACCGCGCCTGACCTTCGATCTCGAGTTCGACGCCGTCATGAAGCCGTGGGTCGACACCCCCGAGGGAACCCCGCCGGTGCACTTCGACCAGATGGGCCACGTCACCGGCGAGCTGGTCCTGCATGGCAAGACGATCAGGGTCGACAGCTACGGCATGCGCGACCGGTCCTGGCACCGGCCCCGCAGCGACCGGTGGGAGTCGCCAGGCGTCGGCGCCTACACCTGCGCGGCCGATGCCACCACCGCGTTGTTCGTCATGGGCTTCGGGCCGAAGAAGAAGGGCTTCCTGATGCTCGACGGTGAGCGATCGGGCCTGGTCGAGGGCTCACGGACGATCGAACGCGACCCCGACCACGGCTACGTCACCAAGATGCGCCTGGCCGGCACCGACGCGCTCGGCCGCTCCTTCGACACCGAATGCGAGTGCACCAGCCGGATCGCCATGCCCATCCCCGGCGTCAGCGGCATCTGCTGGAACACGCTGTTCCGCGCCGAGGTGGACGGCCACGAGATCTGGGGCGAAGACCAGGACTTCTGGAACACCTACGAATGGTCCGAGACCCGCCGCCGCCAGCGCGGCATCTTCCCCTGAAGCAAGGGCCTCACTAGGGTTCCGGCCCAGCAGCGGCCAGACCGCTACCGACCAGGGGGGCCGATGAAGACCGAAGCAGCCGTGCTGTGGGAGATCGGGGCACAGTGGAAGATCGAGACCATCGATCTCGATCCCCCCAAGCACGGCGAGGTGCTCGTCCGCCTCGTCGCCTCCGGGATGTGTCACTCCGACGAGCACCTCGTCACCGGCGACCTGCCGATGCAACCGCCGGTGATCGGTGGTCATGAGGGCGCCGGCGTGGTCGAGGCCGTCGGGCCGGGCGTCACCCGCCTCCAGGTCGGCGACCACGTGCTCAGCAGCTTCGTCCCGATGTGCGGCCGGTGCGCCGCGTGCATGGCCGGTCAGTCGAACCTGTGCGAGCACGGCTCCGGCGCCCTCGGTGGCGGCCAGCTCGACGGCACCTACCGCCATCACATCGACGGCCGGGACATCGAGTCGTTCTGCCGCCTCGGCACCTTCGCCCGCCACACCGTCGGCAGCGAGCTGTCGTGGGTGAAGATCGACGACGATCTACCGCTCGACAAGGCCTGCCTCGTCTCGTGCGGCGTCACCACCGGCTGGGCGTCGGCCGTCAACCGGGCCGAGGTGAGGGCCGGCGACGACGTGGTGGTCATCGGTGCCGGCGGCGTCGGTTCGGCAGCCATCCAAGGCGCCCGACTGGCGGGCGCCCGCACGATCGTGGCGGTCGACCCGGTCGAGTTCAAACGTGAGCAGGCCAAGCAGTTCGGCGCCACCCATGTCGCCGCCAGCATCGACGAGGCGCTGCCCCTGATCGTCGAGATCACCCACGGCCGGCTCGCCCACAAGGCCATCTGCACGATGGGCGTCGGCGACGGCCAGCTGCTGGCGTCGATCACCGCCCTCGTCGGCAAGCGGGGCCGTGTCGTCATCACCAACATCCACCCCTTCGCCGAGGACGACGTCAAGCTCTCGATGCGCGAAGTCGTCGTCTACGAGAAGGAGATCGTCGGCTCGCTGTTCGGGAGCGCCAGCCCGCATCGTGAGATCCCTCGGCTGCTGACGCTCTACCGCAACGGCCAGATCGACCTCGACGGCATGGTCACCCGCACCTACCCACTCGAGGGGATCAACGACGGTTACCAGGACATGCGGGACGGCAAGAACATCCGCGGCGTCATCGTCCTCGACTGAGGACGCCACGCCGCCGGCGCCGGCTACCGCTGATCGGTCACCCCTCGCTGCCTAGGCTGCGGCACCATGCCGCTCTCATTCGAGGCGTTCTCCGTTGCCGTCGACGACGCAACCGTCGCCGACCTGCGCGACCGCCTCGCCCGCACGCGCTGGCCCGACCAGATCGACGGCGCCGGCTGGGACTACGGCACCGAGCGGGGCTACCTGCAGCAGCTGTGTGCGCACTGGAAGGACAGCTTCGACTGGCGGGCCTTCGAGGAGCGCGCCAACGCCCATCCCCAGTTCCTCACCGAGATCGACGGCCAGCGCATCCACTTCATCCACGCCCGTTCACCGGAGCCGGGCGCACGTCCTCTGTTGATGACCCACGGCTGGCCCGGCTCGGTGGCCGAGTTCTTCGACGTGATCGGCCCGTTGGCCGACCCGGTTGCCCACGGCGGCAACGCGGCCGACGCCTTCCACGTGGTGTGCCCCTCGCTGCCCGGCTACGGCTTCTCGGGGCCGACCACCGAGCGGGGCTGGGACGCCAACCGGATCGCGGCTGCCTTCGCCGAGCTCATGCCTGCGCTCGGCTATGACCGCTTCTTTGCCCAAGGCGGCGACTGGGGCTCATTGATCACCAGCCAGCTCGGAGCGGCACACGCCGACCGAGTCGCTGCCATCCATCTCAACCTCCTCACCTGCGGCCCGCCCAAGGACGGCGACCCGATGGCGGGCGTCACGGAGTCCGAGCAGGGCGACCTGGCCCGGATGAAGGACTTCGCGGCCCGGGAGGCCGGCTACCAGGCCATCCAGTCGACCAAGCCGCAGACGCTTGCCTACGGGCTCACCGACTCCCCCGCCGGCCTCGCCGGCTGGATCGTCGAGAAGTTCAACGGATGGAGCGACTGCGCCGACGGCGACGTCCAGCACAGCTTCACCATCGACCGCGTGCTCGACAACATCTCGGTCTACTGGATCACCGGCACGATCAACTCGTCGATCCGCCTCTACTACGAGGTCCTCGGCCCGTACGGCAACCCGACCCGCAACCGGGTGAGGGTGCCGGTCGGCCACGCCGCCTACCCCGCCGAGATCTACAAGGCTCCCCGCGCCTGGGCCGAGGCTGCCTTCGACATCGTGCACTGGGCCGAGATGCCCCGAGGCGGCCACTTCGCCGCCATGGAGGCACCCGACGTCTTCGTGCCCGACGTGCGGGCCTGCTTCCGAGACCGCGCGCTCACCTGACGTGCCCGCCCACGACGAGCGACCGCTCGACGAGACCCGGCTGCACACCGACGACCTGCCCGCCACACCCCAGCGCGACCGGCGCATCCCGGCCCGGGCCTGGGTCGAGGCCCCGGCCGCGCTCCTCGCCCTGGGGGACGACCTCGGCACCGGCCGCGAGGGCGGGACGCCCCCGGAGGTGTCGTACATCAGGGAGATCCACGGGTGGCTGCTCTGGCGGGCCGGGCCGGCCACGCACGGCCACGCCCGCTACCTGGCGGTGGCCGGCGACGACGTGGCCGCCCAGGAGTCGTTCCGGTTGCTGCCCGACGGCACCGGCGAGGGCGCCGGCCCCAGCGGCACGGTGCACACACGCTTCCGGACCTGGAAGGAGGATCTTCGCGATCACCCCCGGGGGAGCGAGGCCGGCGGGCGGAGCCCGTAGGCGTCGGCGAGGAGCTCGTAGGAGCGAAGCCGATCGCCGTGGCCGTGGACGTTGGTGACGACCATCAGCTCCTGGGCCGCGGTCGCCTCGGCCAGCGCATCGAGCTGGCGGCGAACCGAGTCGGCCCCGCCGACGACGGTCGACGAGCCCCACGAGCGCAGCAACTCCTTCTCCATCGGCGTGAACTGGTGCTCAGCGGCCTCCTCGGGCGTCCCGAGCTGCGTCGGGCGGCCGGTCCGGCGGCGCACGAACGACAGCCGATTGGGCCCCGCCAGCCACTCGGCATGCTGGTCGCTGTCCCCTACCACGACACCCACCGCCACCATGGCGTAGGGCTCCGCGAGCAGCTCCGACGGGCGAAACGCCATGCGGTAGCGGGCCAGTGCCGGAAGGGTGTTCTCGGCGCTGAAGTGATGGGCGAATGAGAACGGCAGGCCCAGCAGTCCGGCCACCTCGGCGCTGTAGTCGCTCGAGCCCAAGAGCCACAGCGCCGGCTGGTAGCCCTTGCCGGGCGTGGCGTTGATCGACTGGTACGGGTGGCCCTCGGGGAAGGTGCCGTTGAAGAAGGCCACCAGCTCCATGAGCTGGCGGGGGAACTCCTCGGCCGAGATGCCCTCGGCCGTCCGGCGCAGCGCCCGGGCGGTGGCCGGGTCGGTTCCCGGCGCCCGACCGATCCCGAGGTCGATCCGCCCCGGGTGGAGCGCCTCGAGCATCCCGAACTGCTCGGCCACCACCAGCGGGGCATGGTTGGGCAACATCACCCCGCCCGAGCCGAGCCGGATCGTCGAGGTGCTGGCCGCCAGGTGGGCGATCAACACCGGCGGTGACGAGCTGGCGATGCCCGGCATGTTGTGGTGCTCAGCAACCCAGTAGCGGGAGAAGCCCAGTCGCTCGGCCAGGTGGGCCAGCTCCACCGAGTTCGACAGCGCCCGACTGGCCGACGAGCCGGCCACGACCGGCGCCAGATCGAGGACCGACAGCAGCACGGCCGAACGCTAACGGCCGCAACTCTCGTTCTGGCAGGGAGACCGGGGCGACGCCGACCGAGCTAGCGGGCGGCCCGCTGGGCCCGGCGCCACACGCCGCGGTAGATCTCCAGCCCCTCGGGTGACAGCCAGCCGGCCGGGCCGGCGGCGATCCCCACCCGCTCGGGCACCGAGCCCCAAACGGCGACGTTGGCCTCAGCCCACTCGGCCACCGCGTCCTGGTAGTCGCGGGTGAAGGTCCGGGCCGAGGTGAGCACCAGGCCGGCCGGCACCTTCTTCGGCAGGAGCTCGAGCACGGCCGCCGCCCGCGGTGTCTCCACGCCGCCGACCCGGGTCGGCACGACGACGACGTTGGCGAGTCCCATGGCCTTCTCGAGCAGCCGCTCCTGGCCAGGCGGCGTGTCGACGACGGTCACCTCGTCAGCACCGGTCCGCTCGAGGGCCCGGGCCAGCAGGCGCTCGGTGGGCGCCTCGACCAGGTTCACCTCGGCGAGCTCGGCGTCCTCGGCCACCTCCAGCCACTCGGCCGCGCTGGCCTGGGGGTCGGCATCGACGAGGTTGACGGTGCGCCGGCCGTTGGCCGCCGCCGCCGCCAGGTACACGGCGGTGGTGGTCTTGCCCACGCCGCCTTTGAGGGCTGCAGTCACCACGATCACAGCGGCTCACGGTAGCCAGCCCCCAGCCGTGCCAGCCCACGACGCCGCGTGGCGATGGCTGACCGCCCGGCCCGAGCCCTCAGGCGACGGCGCCGAGATAGCGGGCGAAGACCTCTTCGTCGGCCAGCTCCGTTGGCTCGCCGGCGAAGTCGATCCGCCCGCGGTGCAACAGGTAGACGTAGTCCGACTCCGCCAGGGCCCGGTGCACGTATTGCTCGACGAGCAACAGCGCCGTGCCGGCCGCCGCCAGGCGCCGGAGGAACTCGAAGATCTCGTCGACGATCCTCGGCGCGAGGCCCATCGAGACCTCGTCGAGCAGCACCAACCGCGGCTTCGACACATAGGCCCGGGCCAACGCCAGCATCTGCTGTTCGCCGCCGCTCATCGTCCCCGCCCGCTGCTCGAGCCGCCGGCCCAGCACGGGAAAGGCCTCGATGGCGCGCCCGATGGCATCGTCCTCCTCACCGGCGGCTGCCTGCAGGACGAGGTTGTCCTTCACGCTGAGGTTGCGGAAGACGCCCCTGCCCTCGGGGATGTGGCAGATGCCGGCCTGGGCCAGCTTCGTCGGCGACCATCCCGTGACCGGCTGCCCGTCGAGGAGCAGCTCGCCACCCGAGAGCGGGAGCAAGCCCGAGGCCACCCGCAGCAATGTCGTCTTCCCGGCCCCGTTGGGACCGAGCAACGCCACCACGGACGAGGGCGGCACCACCAGATCGACATCACGCAACACGGTCGTGCCCTCGTACCCGGCCGACACCCCACGCAGCGCGAACATCAGACCTCCTCAGCGCCGAGATAGGCGGCGCGCACGATCTCGCTATCGCGGATGTCGTCGGTCGAGCCCTCGAAGATCAGCTTGCCGAAGTCGAGGACGTAGACGTGGTGGCACACCCGCATGACCAGCGACATGTCGTGCTCGACCAGGAGCAGCCCGACCCCTCGCTCGGCCATGACCCGTTCGAGGATGTCACCGAAGCGAGCGGTCTCGTTGTGGTCGAGGCCGGAGGAGGGCTCGTCGAGCAGCAGGATCCGGAACCGGCCGGCCAATGCCCGCGCCAGCTCCACCAGCCGCCGTTGCCCGGTCGAGAGCGCCGATGCCCGTCGATCGGCGAGGTCGCTGATGCCGCACAGCTCCATGGCCCCGGCCGCGGCCTCCATCATCTCGTCCTGCTCGTGACGGCTGGCGACGATCTGGCGCAGGACGTTGGAGCCGGCCATGGCCGCCTCCCGACCGAGAGCGACGTTGTCGGCGACCGAGAGCGAGTTGAACAGCTCCATGCGCTGGAACGTGCGGCCCAGGCCGCGCTGGGCGCGGGCCGGCGGTCCCAGCCGGCTCACGTCGTTGCCGAACAGGTGGACGCTCCCCTCGCTCGGCGTGTTCAGCCCGCTGCACGCGTCGAAGGTGGTGGTCTTCCCCGCGCCGTTGGGACCGATCAGGCCGGTGAGACGGCCTTCGGGAGCATCGAGATCGAGGTTGTCGACGGCCACCAGGCCCCCGAAGCGGACGCTGAGGCCGCGAACCGAGAGCCCGTCAGTGGTCGGCGGTGCGACGACGGCGGTCACGCGGCGACCTCCTGGATGATCATGCGGTCGCGCACCGGGCTGCGATCGGCCCGGCCGGCGCTGCGGATCGACGCTCCCTGCAGCCAGCCGGCAAAGGGGCTGCCCCGCGTGGACATGATGGCGTTGCCGATGGCCGACATCCCGAACATCACCGGGAACAGGTCGATGATGGTGTGGTTGGTGATGTAGGCGGGCACGACCGCGATGAAGATGCCGGCCACGAACGCCGGGGCGATGAGCCCGTTCCCGGCCACGGCGAGAATGGCCAGCCAGTAGATCGACGAGAACGACCCGAACGGTGTGCCGTCGATCGATCCGGTGAGCGCGCCGAACAGCGCACCGGCCAACGCCGCCAGGAACGCCGAGATGCAGAAGACGATCACGAGGGTGACCTTGGTGTCGGCGCCGTGGGTGGCCAACGCGGTGGGCGAGTCGGCCAGGCCCCGGAGCAGCCGGCCCAGGCGACTGCGGTGGATCCACGCCACCACCACGCTGGCGAGCACGGCCACGGTGAGGGCGACGTAGTAGAAGCCGCGGTCGGACGCCAGGTCGACACCGCTGACATGGGGGCGGGGCACGGCGAGCGATCCGTTGGCGCCGAACATGAAGCTCTGCGGGTAGATCAGCTGCTCGAGCAGGATCCCGAAGCCGAACGTGGCGATGGCGAGGTACAGCCCCGACATCCGGATGGCGGGAATGGCGACAACGGCGCCGACGGGGACGCCGACCAGGCCAGCCGCCAACAGGGCGAGGGGCCAGGGCAGGCCAGCATGGGTGAAGTGGGCGAAGGCGGCAGCACCGACGGCAGCGAAGCCGGCGTGGGCGAGTGACACCTGGTTCGACGTACGGACCAGCAACCGCAGCGACAGGAACACCAGCACGTAGATGACGGCATTGGTGTAGACGGGCAGGCGGGCCCCGACGATCCACGGCACCAGCAGGGCCACACCCGCGCCGAGGACGAGACCACCACGCGCCACCCGCGGCGGCAGCGAATGCGTGTGCGGCGGCGGCGACGCCACCGCCGCGCCACTGTCGACCAGCAGGCGACGGGGCAGGACGAGCAGGGTCACGAACAGCACCAGGAACGGGAAGCTCGATGGCAAGCCGCGGAGTGAGGGCACGCTGGCCACGAACTTGGTCGACAGCGAGGCCCCGACACCGACCGCCAGGCCGCCGAGATAGGTGAGCGGCAGGCTCGAGAAGCGACCGATGGCAGCAGCGCCGAACGCCTGCACCACCAACAGGGTCAGCACGAACGCCTCCAGCCCGAGGACCGGGGCGATCAGCACACCCGACAGGGCAGCGAACGACGAGCCGAGGAACCATGCCCAGCGACGTGCCCTGACCGGGCTCACCCGGTTGAGTGCCAGCAGATCGGGGTCGTCGACGACGCCGCGCATGGCAACGCCCATCCGGGAGTAGCGGAAGAACAGGTAAAGGCCGGTTGCGGCAACCAGAGCCACGAGGAAGGTGATGATCTGGTCGAGGCCGACGTTCACACCAACCATGCGAATGCTGCGGGTGGGCAGGTAGGCGGGCATGGTCAAGGTGCGGGGCCCGTAGCGCATGACCGCCACGCCCTGGATGGCCAGCAGGATGCCGATGGTGGCGACGATGCTCATCGCCAGGCTGACGCCGCGGAGGGCGCGGGCCAAGCGCTCGAGCACGAGTGCGGACAGCGGCCCGAACCCGAGGTCTTGTAGGTGAGGACCAGGCCCATGCCGGCGATGCCGTACACCGAACCGGCGGTCAGCCCCACGACAACGAAGGGAAAGACGTCGTTCACGGGAGGCAGACCCCACACGGCCGCCGCCCGGCGCGCTCGTGCCTGGACCGGATGCCGGCAGTGACCGGCTTGCCCTGCACCAGCGGGCAGTCGTCGCGATGGAAAAGTGTCGCCCGGGCCACGCTGACAAGACGGTCGGGCGGGGCCGCCATCGTCGCCAGCGCCCTGGTCGGCGCGGTGGCGTCATCGTCGGCACCGACCTCGGACGGCGCCACCAGCAGCTCGGCCCTCCGCTCGCCGATCGCCCGGCGACCGGCCAGCAGCCACAGGACGTTGCCCGCGCCGGCCACGAGGAGGCCGACCACGCCCAGGTTCACCCAGGCGACGCGGAGCGACAGGTCATCGGTGGCGGTCGTCGCCCAGGCCGCCGCGACCAGCAACGCCGCGGCCACCAGGTTCAGCGACGACAGGAGAGCCACGTCGCCGGGAAGCCACAGCGGCTGCCGGCGCTCGGCACCCGCCAGCATCACGCCGCCTGCCGGCGACGGCTGGCCGGCGGCGGGGCGGCCGCGTCGGACCGCTGCGATCGCAGCAGCTGCTCGATGGCGTCGAGCTTGCGCCACTCGTCGCGCAGGTCGGCCGACAGCCACAGCAGGGCACCGATGCCGAGCAGGAAGAGACCCCCGAGGCCCCCGGTCACGACGTACGGCAGCTGCTCGGCCGGGAACGGCGTCCCACTGACACCGAACCAGCCGACGACGAGGGCAAGCACACCGAGCCCGATGGCCAACCAGGCGGCAACCCGGTCGCGCTGGTTTCGAACGAAGGTCATGAGCTCCATGGCATCCTCACCCCGAGTAGACGGATCAGTTGGGCCCCGCCCAGCGCGATGGCGCCGGCGAGGGCGATCAGCAGGTACGACGCGGTGATCCACGACCGGTCCCATTGCGGTATCGACGCTCCCACCGGCTTCATCTCGACCGGGCCCCCGGGCGCGGCGGTCGGGCTGACCGGCGCCGAGAGGTCGGGAGCGGGTGCCGCGTACGGAACAGGCGCACCGGCCGAGGGCGCCACCGCTGCCGCGGCACTCGATGACCCGCTACCGCTCGAGGGCACGGCCACCGGCTGCGGCGCCTCGATGTGGGCAGTGCCCCCCGCGCCGGTGGCAAAGGCGGCAGCTCGGCCGAACCGATAGGTCGCCACGCCGGGCTGCGGCGCAGTCGGAACCGGGTGCTCGACCTCGACCTCGATCCCAGGGGCGATGACCCCGGTCGGCGTCTCCTCGGCGGCCAGGTAGTGCACCGTGATCCCGTGGTCGGCCAGGGCCTTCACCAGCGGGCTGCTGTCGGGCAGCGGTGTGGTGGTGCCCGGCAGGACGAAGCCGGCCGGCGTCAGGCCGACGGTCTGGCCGGCGATCGTGACGCCGGTGACGGCGAGGTCCGACTTCCGCTTGGGCTCGGAGCCAGGCGCATCGGTGACGCTGGCGGAAGCAAGGACGCGACCGATGTGGAACACGCCGCCAGCGGTGAAGGCCTCGGCGTCGCTCATCGCAATCGATGTGACCGAGCCGGTCTTCTCGTCGTGCACCGATGACGCGCTGGCCTTTGCCGTGCCCACCGACGCGGCCTCACCACCGTCGCCGCCGCCGACCGCGGTGGCCGACGACGATGAGTCGGTGCTCTCGCTCGAGAGCTTCACCGGGCCTTGACCGACCGACTGCTTCTCAGGCGACGGGTACTGGCTGCGGGCGATCAGCGGGTAGTCGGGCACGGGCGCCTGCGTCTGCCCGCTCACCAAGCCCGGAGCCGAGAGGGCGGTCTCGCCCGGGTACGGGAGCGACGCGAAGCCCACCGACTCGATGGGGCTCACCGACACCTGGGCCGTCGGTGCCCCGAGATCGGCGAAGGTGTCGACGATGACGAAGCCCTTGACCCCGTAGATGAGGCGAACGCCGTCGGCGGAGGCGACGCCGGAGTAGACGCCACCGTCGGCCGCGGCCGCGACCCGGCGGGGAAGGGTCACCGCCACCGCGATCGAGAGCGCGCTGATCAGCCCCGCCCACGCGACCAGCCGGGCAGCGCGGGTCATCACACGCATGTCATCGCCATCCCGTTGGGGGCGGTGTAGCGGCCGCCGCTGATGACGATGGTGGCAAGGCATCGCGACGGGATCGGCGGCTTGTCACGAGGGAACGTCATCGGGCCGACCACGCCGCCGAAGTTGTCGTTGTGGATCGTCCACAGCGCGTTCAGGAGCGCCTGGGTGGTCGGCTTGGCGCCGGCGGTGAACGCCATCGTCGCCACCTTCTCGAACATCTTCGACGACGCCCAGCCGGCGGCTCCGATCGGGACGGCCACCTGGCCAGGCGTGTACTTGGCCAGCGCATCCTTGTACTCCCGCACGACGGGCGAGTCGGTCCCGTCGAACGGGAACGAGCCCATCGACATCGTCGCACCCTCGAACGCCGGTATCGACGCGAAGTCGGGATCGATCGCGGCGCTGAGGTTGTAGTGCGGCTTGTAGCCCTGGCGGTCGCAGGACTGGGCGATCCGGCGCTGGGTGGCAGCATCGAAGACCGGCAGGATGATGTCGGCACCGGCGCTGCGAGCCGAGATGCACTCGGCGGTGAAGTCGGGCTGGGCGAGCGAGCCCTGACCCTGGTACACGACCTGGAAGCCGAACTGAGCGGCGAACCTCTTCGTCGATGCCGCCTGCTCGGAGCACACCGCCGCCTCCTGGCACACGATGGTGGCGATCTTGCGGTTCTTGGTGAACGACGCCAGCGCCTTCAGCCGGGCCTGCATGTAGATGTCGGACGGCGGCTGGTACGGGAAGAGCATCGGGCTGCTGAACCAGGTGTTCGTCGACGCGTCACCGCCGACCACCGGGATCCGTCGCTGCTCGAGGTAGGGGCGCGACGCTTGGGACGTCTGCGACGCCCAGTCGTCGACGAAGGCGATGACGCCCTTGTTCTCGACCAGGTCCTTGACCGCGGCCGCCTGGCGAGCCGGGTCGCCGGCATCGTCGGCGATGACGAGCTTCACCGGATGGCCGTTGATGCCGCCCCGGCTGTTGACCATCGCCACCCACGCCTGCAGGGCGCGCACGCCCGGCACCTGGGCGGTGCCGGCGATGCCGCTGGTGGTGCTCACGTTGCCGATCACGATGGGCGCGCCGGCCGCAGCGGCTCCGCCGCTGGTACCGCTGGATGACGACGGAGCCGGCGCCGCGGCGCCGCTGGTGGCACCGGCGCTGCCCGAGCTGGCAGCGCCGCCGCTTCCCATGGCAACCGTCGTCGCCGAGCCACCACCGGACGCGACGGTCTCGGTCGGAGCCGTCCCGAACGTGGTCTCGGGACCAGCCGCGGCCCCGCCGACCGGCCCTGAGGAGTCGTTGGCGGCGACCGGGGTGCCCGACGACGAGGCGGCCGCCTCGATGTCGGAGCGGCTCTGCCGGCTCCCGCAACCCCCGGCGACCAGCACCGCAACGGCGCAGGCACCAATGACGACGGCCCTCCGGCGTGAGCTGGCGTAGCGGGGATGTCTGAATGCTCTGGCCACGCCTGTGACCTTCGCCACCAGCCCTCGACAGTCCTTCCGGATCGCCCGAAACTGGGTGCGGTCGTCGGCCAGGGACGTCGCCCGAGCCTCATCGGATCGAGCACGCCGCCCTGATCGCCAGCATGATGGCGAGGTGGCCGAGGGCACCAGAACGATGATCACCGACGAGATGCGGGGCATCCTCGGCAAGGCGATGGCAACGGCCACCTCATTCCCCATCGCCGAGTCCGACATCCGGAAGTGGGCGGTGGCCGTGTACTACCCCGAGGTCCCCCCGCCGCTGTTCTGGGACGAGGACTACGCCAGGACGACGCCCTTCGGCGGGATCGTGGCGCCCGAGGAGTTCAACCCGATGGGCTGGATGACCAAGGAGCCGAGGCCCACGCGCAAAGAAGCCCCCCGAGGCGCCTACGAGGCCCAGCTCGGCGTGACGCCCCCTGTGTTCAAGGCCAACATGCAGTCACAGGTGAGGGTCACCTACAGCGGCGTGCGCATGCGGCCGGGCGACGTGATCCGGTCGACCCGGCGCATCACCGACTACTTCGAGCGCGAAGGTCGCATGGGCCTGCAGCTCTACACCACCATCGCCCTGGAGCTCGTCAACCAGCGCGACGAGTGGATCAAGACCCTCGAAACCGTCTACGTGAGGTTCTGATGATCGACGTCGACGCCCTCGAACCCGGCCAGCAGCTACCGACCTTCTCGCGTGAAGGCACGTTCCAACACTGGAACCGGTTCGCGGCGGTCAACGACGAGTTCGCCGAGCACCACATGGACGACGAGGTCGGCCGGCACGAGGGGTTCTCGTCGGCCTTCATCATGGCCCCCATGGAGCACGCCTACTTCCACGCCATGCTGCGCGACTGGATGGGCGAGGCTGGGCGCATCGTGCGGGTCGACATGAAGCTGCGCAACCCGTTGTTGCGGGGACGGGTGCTCACCGCCGGCGGCCAGGTGACGGCCGTGCACCGCGAAGGCGACGAGGTCGTCGTCGACCTCGAGATCTGGGAGGACGACGACACGGGAGCCCGGCTGGCCCCCGGCACCGCCGTCGTGGCCTTCGCTGCCCCCCGGCGCGCGTCAGCGCCCCCGGCGTAGCGTCAGCTCATGATCGAGGGGGCGTACCAGGGGTTCGACATCGAGCTCCGTGATCCCGGGATCGCGGTGCTCACCTTCAACCGGCCCGAGCGGCTCAACGCCATGTCGTGGGGCACCAAGCGCGACCTCTGCGAGGTCCTCGAGCTGGCCCAGTTCGACGACGACGTGCGAGTGGTGGTGCTCACGGGCACCGGCAAGGGCTTCGTCGCCGGTGTCGACAACAAGCGCTCGGGCCCGCCCGAGCTGCCGACGCTCACGTGGGCGGTCCCGCCCCACGCCAAGGTGCCGCTCAGCCTGTACGAGCGGCTGCACTACTTCGCCCAGGACCCGGCGCGGGCCATCCGCCGGCTGGACAAGATCACCATCGCCGCCGTCAACGGCTTCGCCATCCAGCTCGGCCTCACCATCACCATGGCCTGCGACTTCGCCGTTGCCGCGCGGTCGGCCAAGCTCGGGAGCGCGACCTTGCGAATGGGCTGGCAGCCCGACGAAGGCGGGCACTGGCTACTGGTCGAGCACCTCGGCGTGAAGCGGGCCCTCGACTTCGTGATGCGCAAGCGCATCGTCAGTGCCGACGAGGCGCTCCAGCTCGGCCTGGTGAGCGAGGTGGTCGACGACGAGGTGCTCCTCGACCGGGCGATCGAGCTCGCCACCGAGCTGGCCGAGGGTCCGCAGGTCGCCATGCGACTGCTGAAGAAGGCGATCTACAACGCGGCCCATCTCACCTTCGACCAGGCCGGTGACGACATCGCCACCAAGACGGCGATCAGCGACTTCCACCAGGACGCGGAAGCCGGCAAGACCGCCTTCTACGCCAAGCAGCCGGCCCACTTCAACGCCTGGCTCGAAGGGCAGACCGCGACTGATTAGCCGCCGTCGAGCAGCCGGCGGATGGCCAGCCGGTCGGGCTTGCCGTTGGGCAGGGTCGGCAGGTCGGCGGCAGGGATGACCACGATTCGGCGGGGGACCTTGTAGTTCGACAGCTCGGCCCGCACCTTCTCGCCCAGCTCGCCGGGGTCGATCACCCAACCAGGCGCGGGCACGACGGCGGCGGCCACGATCTCCCCCCGCCCTTCGTCAGGCACGCCGAGCACGTGCGCTTCGGCGATCTCGGGAAACGACTCCAGCACGCCCTCGACCTCGGGCGGCGCGACGTTGTTGCCCGACGTCTTGATCATCTCCTTGTAGCGCCCCTCGAAGAACAGGTCGGCGCCGGCGAGATGGCCCTTGTCGCCGGTGTCGTACCAGCCGTCGGCGCTGAAGGTCTCCTCCCGCTCGTGCTTGTGGAGGCCGGCCATGAGGTGGCTGCCGCGGACGAGGATCGCACCAGACGTGCCGTGGACGACCTCCTCGCCGGTGTCGGGGTCGACGACCTTCAGCTCCATGCCGTCGATGAGGCGCCCCATCCACGCGCCCCGCTCCTCGCCGGTCGGTGGGGTGAGACCCGCCGATCCGGTGAAGCCAGCGAGGGTCTCGGTCATCCCGAGCCCGGCGCGTGGGCGCGCCGGGACGGCCAACGCGGGGATGTCACGGCCGGCTCGGGTCGGGTGGCTGAGGATGGGCCCCGTCACGCCCGGCCAGCCGATGACGTGGGTGGCCTGCTCGCGTTCCATGAGATCGAGCGCCGGCTCCGGGTCGGGCTTCTCGAGGCACAACAGCATGCAACCGCTCTGGAGGCCCCGGAGCACACCCTGCACGAGCCCGCCGACCCAGAAGAAGGGCATCCCGCAGAACACCCGGTCCTCGGGGCCGGCCCGGCCCTTGCCCATCTGGGCGATGGCCTTCCGGGCCAGCGCCCCGTGGCTGTGCACCACACCCTTGGGCTCAGCGGTGGTGCCCGACGTGTAGATCGAGAGCGCCAGATCGGCCGGGGTGACCTCGGACTCCATCTGGTCGAGCAACTCGTCGACGACAGGCAGCCCGTCGTCGTGGCGCTGGTGCCGGGCGGCGGGAACCGACTCGAGGGAGGCGGGCGTCGCCCACGTCTCGTCGGCGCGGCCGCCGATCCAGATCGCCCGCAGGTAGGGGGCCTCGAGGAGCCGGAGCCGACCGGCCGGCTGCGCCCTGAGGCCGGGGAACGCCTCCTCGAGATAGCCGACCCGGGTGGCGCCGAACATGGTCTTCGGCGAGATGAGGAGGGCCAGGTCGGCATGGCGCGCCGTCTTCCGCAGCTCGGCCGGCTTGTAGGCGGTGCTGAGCGGCACGAAGATGGCGCCGAGCCGCACCGCGGCCAGGAAGGCCACCAGCCAGTCGGCGCCGTAGGAGAGCTGGGCCCCGACGCGCGAGCCCTTCCCGATCCCGCCCACCACCAGCTGCCCCGCCACGCGGCGGGACGCCTGGTCGAGCTGGGCGAAGGTGGTTCGCTGGTCGAGCGTCACGACCGCCTCCCGCTCGCCGAAGAGCGCGACGGCACGCCTCAGCATGGCTGGCACGGTCAGCTCCTGGTCCGCCGCCCGCTGCTCGTCGCCCATCATCGCCCCAGCCCCGGTCTCTCGAACCGCGTTCCCTTACAGTCTGCCGGGCGTCGACCACGACAGGCAGCGGGGGGCTGAGGATCAGGTGGAACTACAGCTCAGTGAGGATCAGGAGTTCTTCCGGGACACCACTCGGAAGTTCCTTGATGCCGAGGCGCCGCTCACCAAGGTGCGGGCGCTGGAGGCGAGTGACGACGGCTTCGAGCGCGACTGGTGGCGGCGGGGCGCCGAGCTGGGCTGGACCTCGATGCTGGTGCCCGAGGACCTCGGCGGTGGGAGCTTGTCCGGCGCCGGCCTGCTCGACCTGGTGCTGGTGGCGGAGGAGATGGGACGGCTGGTGGCGCCCGGGCCACTGGTCCCGGTGAGCGTGGTGGCTTCGGCGATCGCCGCCGGCGGCAACGCCGAGCAACAGAAGGCGGTGCTCCCGGGCCTGCTCGCCGGCGCCACGTTCGCGGCATGGGCGCTCGACGAGGGACGGGGGCCGTGGAGCGGCGCTGGTGTGACCCTGACGGCGGAGCAGCGCGGCAGCGACTTCATCCTCAACGGCACCAAGTCAACCGTCGAGGCCGGCAACGTCGCCGACCACTTCCTGGTGACGGTGCGCACTGGCGCCGGCCTCACCAACCTGCTGGTGCCCGCCGGGGCGCCGGGACTGACGGTGGTCCCCATGAAGAGCCTCGACCTGGTGCGCCGGTTCAGCCGGGTCGACTTCAGTGATGTCACGGTGCCCAGCAGCGCGTCGGTCGGCGAGATCGGCGGGGCCGGCGGCGAGGTCGACCGGTTGCTCCAGACCGCGGTCGTGCTCCAGTGCCACGAGACCAATGGCGCGGTCGACCACGTCTTCGCCATGACCACCGAGTACGCCGGCGACCGCTACTCGTTCGGGCGGCCGCTGAGCTCGTACCAGGCGCTCAAGCACCGCTTCGCCGACTTGAAGCTGTGGCTCGAGGGCAGTCACGGCATCGCCACGCACGCAGCCCGCGCCGTGCAGCAGCGCGCGGCCAACGCCGCCGAGCTCAGCAGCGCCGCCAAGTCGTACGTCGGCGAGAACTCGACCGACATCATCCAGGACTGCATCCAGCTCCACGGCGGGATCGGCGTGACGTGGGAGCACGACCTCCACCTCTTCCTCCGCCGGGCCACCGTGAACCGCGTCACCTACGGCACGCCGGCCGACCACCGCGAGCGCATCGCCACCCTGCTGAGCCTCGAGGAGGGCTGACATGGCCAACACCCCTACCGCCAGTCGGATGCCGAGCGACATCCCCGCCCAGCCGACGCCGGAGATGGAGGACGTCGACGCCTTCCGGGAGCGGGCCCGGGCGTGGCTGGCCGCGAGGATGAAGCCGTTGCCGCCCGGCGAGTGGGAGATCCCCAACCGCGACACCGACGAAGGCGTGCAGCACGCGCGCGACCTGATGGCCAAGCTGTTCGACGCCGGCTTCTCTGGCATCTGCTTCCCGAAGGAGTACGGCGGCCAAGGCCTCTCGGTGGCCCACATGCGGGCGTGGTCGGAGGAGGCCCAGCGCTATGAGATGCCGACGAAGTTCAACATCCCGACCCTGACCATCCTGCTGCCGACCCTGCTCGACTACGGCACCGAGGCCCAGAAGCAGGAGCACATCCCCAAGACCCTCCGGGGCGAGGAGATGTGGGTGCAGTTCCTGTCCGAGCCGACGGGCGGCTCCGACCTGGCCGGCGCCCTCACCAAGGCCACCCGCGACGGCGACGTGTACGTCCTCAGCGGCTCGAAGATCTGGAGCTCGGGCGCCTACCGGGCCGACTACGCGCTGTGCCTGTGCCGCACCAACTGGGACGTCCAGAAGCACCGGGGCCTCTCGGTGCTGCTCGTCAAGATCCACCAGCCCGGGATCCAGGTCGAGCAGATCCGCCAGATCAACGGCTCGATGGAGTTCTGCCAGGAGTTCTTCGACGACGTGCCGATCCCGGCCGACCAGCTGGTCGGCGAGGAGGACGACGGCTGGACCGTCGTCTCACGGCTGCTGCAGCACGAGCGCAGCGCGGTGGGCAACGGATCGGCGTTCGGCGTGATCATGCAGCTCGGCGCCCGCCGGACGCGCGGCGAGACGACCGATCCCCTCGTCGACATCACCAAGCAGCTGGGGCTCGGTGCCGACCCGACCACCCGCCAGCTGGTGGCGGAGGGGCGGGTACTGAGCCTGGTGCAGCCGGCACTGGTCGACCGGGTGGGCACCGGAATCAGGGCCGGCAAGCTGCCGGGACCGTCGAGCGCGCTCATGAAGCTGGCCAATGCCACGACCGGCATCGCCCGGGCCGAGCTGGCGGTGAAGATCGCCGGATCGGCGGCGGCGGCGTGGGTCGAGCCGGGCCCGGCCAGCCAGCAGGCCGGCGTCTTCCTCTCCCGCCAGACGGCGGCGCTCGCCGGGGGCTCCAACGAGATCCAGCGCAACATCATCAGCGAGCGGGTGCTCGGCATGCCCCGCGAGTTCGCGCCCGACAAGGATGCCGCCTTCAAGGACGTGAAGCGCAACACCATCCCCACCCGCAAGCCGTGAGCGACTGGATCGAGTTCGACAGCCCTCACGGCGTGGTCTCCGGCTATCTGGCCACACCCCGGCGGGACGCCGGTCCGACGCCCGGCGTCCTCGTGCTCCAGGAGCTGTGGGGCGTCGATACCCACATCACCGAAGTCGCCGATCGCTTCGCGTCAGCGGGCTATGTGGCGCTGGCGCCTGACCTGTACGCGGTCGGCGGTCCGCGAGCGGCCGCGATCTCGCCGTCGCGGGTCGAGGAGGCGGAGGAGTTCCTCAATGGGGCAACCGGCCAGTTCGGCGCGCTGCTCAGCCTGCTGGTGAGCTCGAGGCGGCGCCAGCAGGCGGGTGCCTCGGCCGAGGTCGACGAGACGGTGGAGGTCCTGGTCGCCACGGCCAACTTGACCCGCCACGGCGTGGTCGTGCACGCCGCCTACGAGGCTTTGCGGGCACAGCCGCGTTGCGCGGGCATGCCAGTGGCAGCGGTCGGCTTCTGCATGGGTGGCGCCCTGGCCGCTGGGCTGGCATGCGACGAACCGGCGCTCGCGGCCGCCGTCATCTACTACGGCAACAGCCCGGCGCCCGAGCGAGTTGCGTCCATCCGGTGCCCGGTCCGCGGCTTCGATGGCAGCGACGACCCCAAGGTCGTCGAGGGCCTGCCCGACTTCGAAGCCGCGCTCACCGAGGCGGGCATCGACCACGAGCTGCGGGTGTATCCCGGCACGCTGCACGCCTTCGCCAACGACACCCGGCCCTGGTACAGCCCCGGGCCGGCCCGCGACGCCTGGTCCCGCACGCTCGCCTTCCTCGCCAACACCCTCACGCCGCCCCCGTCGACCGTCCTGTCCTGATCGTTCTTTGGCGACTCGTGGGGCCGTGAGGCCCACGAGTCGCCAAAGAACGGGAGCGTCAGCGCGGTTCGCGGGGGAGGCCGAGGACGCGCTCGCCGAGGGTGTTGCGCTGGATCTGGCTGGCGCCCCCGTAGATGGTCTCGGCGCGCGAGAGGAGGAAGGAACGCTGCCAGCCCTCTGACTCGCTCTCGTCGTAGGCGTAGAGGGTTGCCTCCGGGCCGAGGATGTCGACCTTGAGCTCGCACAGCTTCTGGTGCCAGGTCGAGTCGTACAGCTTGCCGATCGACGACTCCGGGCCGAGCGTGCCGTCGCCCCGCAGCAGGGCGCCGAGCTTGCGGGCCGTGCTGAAGCCCGAGATCCGCACGCCGATCCACGCTTCGGCCAGCCGCTGGCGCAGCACCGGGTCATCGGCCCTGCCCCGCGCCCGGGCCAGGGCGAGCAGATCGTCGAGCTCGCGCTCGAACTGCATGAGCGCCGGCAGCGCCGCCGTGCCCCGCTCGAAGCCGAGGTGGCCCAGCGCCACCCGCCAGCCGCCGTTCACTTCGCCCACCACCAGATCGGCATCGGTGCGAGCCCCGTCGAAGAAGGTCTCGCAGAACTCCGATGCGCCGGCGATGTTGCGGATCTGGCGGACCTCGACGCCGGGCTGCTTCATGGGCACCAGCAGCATCGAGAGACCCTTGTGCTTGGGCGCCTCGGCATCGGTCCGGCACAGCACGTAGATCCAGTCGGCGTGGTGACCGAAGGTGGTCCACACCTTCTGGCCCTCGAGCACCCAGCTGTCGCCGTCGCGAACGGCCGTCGTTCGCACCGAGGCCAGGTCGGACCCGGCGCCGGGCTCGCTGAAGCCCTGGCACCAGATGACGTCGGCTTGGAGGATGTCGGGCAGGAACCGGCGCTTCTGCGCTTCGGTCCCGAACGCCACGATCGTGGGGCCGATCATCTCGGTGCCCTGGATGCTCAACCGGTACGGCGCCTTGGCCTGGGCGTACTCGTAGGCGAACACGATCTGCTCGGTGATCGAGGCGCCCCTCCCCCCGTACTCGGTCGGGAAGCCAAGGCCGAGCCAGCCCCCGCGGGCGAGCTCCTTCTCCCACGCGAGCCGCAGCTCGAAGCCCTCGTCACTGGCGGCGCCGCCCCGGCCCCCGAAGGCCAGGAAGTCCCCGACCAGGTGAGCTGCCAGCCACTGCCGCACCTCGTCGCGGAACGAGTCCTCCTCGGGTGACAGCACGACGGGGAGCATGGCGACCGAATCGTAGGTTGACCGGCGGCTCTGTCCGCCTTCCTCAGCCGAGGGTGCGAGCCACCCTCGCCGCGAAGTCGGGGCTGGCCAGCAGGCCGATCTGGTGCCCCACCGCAACCGCGAGGTGGGCGTCGAGCTCGCGGCGAAGGACATCTCGGTCGAGCTCCACGTACGCCTCCAGCGCCGCCCGCGACATGGGTGCCAGGGCCTCGATCCGGGCCACCGCCCGCTCCCGGGCGCTCCCGCTCGCGACCGGCTCGGCCAGGCCCAGCTCGGCCAGTCGGGCGCCGTCCATCCGGCCTTGGGTCTCGAGCATCGACCAGAGCGCGCCCGGTGCCCGCCGCCGGAGCAACAGCACACCACCGGTTGCGGCGACCAGACCCATCTTGCCCCACCCCTGCTGGGCCCAGCCCTCGGCTCCCACGAAGCGGCTGTCGCACGCCATCGCCAGGTCGAAGCCCATGCCGACGGCGGGCCCGTCGAGGGCGGCCACGGTGGGCACCGGCGACGCGACAAGGGCCCGAACCAAGCCCTGGAAGGCGCCGTAGACGATCCGCCGCCGCTCGTCGGGGTCCATGCCCGAGCGCTCGACCGCGCCGCGCAGGTTGCCACCTGCGCAGAATGCGCCGTTCCCGGTGAGGACGATCCCGCACACCGACGGGTCGGTCGCGGCGTCGTTGACGGCGCCGGCGACAGCCGTGGCCTCGTCGGGCCCCAGGGCGTTGCGCTTCTCCGGCCAGTCGAGAATGACGACGGCCGCCGCGCCCTGTCGTTCGGTCAACACGCCCATGGGCGGCGACGTTAGGCCAGCAGCAGCGGCGTCAGGAGGCTGCTCGCATGGCGTCGTGCCGCGCCGGCGCCGCGATCGAATGGCGAAGGCTGAGAAGCGCTTCGGCCCGGGCGACCTCGCTTCCCGAGAAGCGGATGCTCGACGGGCGGGCCACGAAGGCGATCAACGACGGCGAAATCGGCGCGTCGGCAATCGCCATGACCCACCCCGATCGGGGTGCGCCGTCGACCGGCGCGACCAGATCGTCACAACGCACGACGACCGTCGCCCCATCGTCGAGGCATCGTCGGCCCGCCTCCCAGTCGCGGGCGCGCGCCGGATCGGCGATCCACACCGTCGAGAGCGAGCACGCCTGCAGCAGCGCCCGCCTGAGCTCGGCGTCCCGCAGGCCCGCTGGTGCGTCGGCCAACGCCGCACAGGCCTGGAGGGCGGCCAGCACGGCATCGGCGGGCGCATTGATCCGCTGGGAGGAGAGCAGCGTCGCCACGCCAGCCTCGGCGATCGCCGCCGCCAGCCGCGAGGGAACCACGTCGGCGGGGAGGATGACGACGATCTCGTCCACCGCGGTCCCGCCGTCGACTTCGTGGATGTCCACGGACACAACGTCAGCGCCCTCGCCAGCGAGCACGGTGGCTACCGCGGCCAGCGCGCCCGGTCGGTCCTCGAGCTCAACCCGCAGTCGGTAGCGATCCACGCCGACAGTGTCCCCGGCACCCGTTTCCGCGGGGTTTCCCGGGAGCGACGCGGCCGTGAAGCCCGCGTGCACTCGTTCTGGCGGGGACTGATCAGAAGCCGATGTCGCCGACCAGGTCGTCGATCGGCCCCGACACGCGCTGCAATGCCGGCAGGAGCTTCTCGTCGCTGAAGCCGGCGAGGTAGCCATCGATGAGCCGGTGGTAGTTGCCCACCATCCCCTCGACCTTGTCCGAGAGGCGCATGTACTCGAAGCCCTTGGCGTGCAGGCCCTTCTGCTGACGGGGCAGGTTCGAGAAGTCCTGCTTCGGGATCGGGGGCCAGCGCGGATCGTCCGGCGCCATCGGTACCGGCGTGGTCGGCGGCGGCGGCTCCTCCCCGGCGGGGTAGCGGACGAGCGACCAGAGATCGAAGAGACACTCCTCCGGCCCCAGCGGGCGAATGCGGTACGACGACGCGCTGCTGAAGCTGGGCAGCAGGAAGTAGTGCGGGAAGCAGAAGTTGACCGACGAGGTCAGACCCTCCTCCGTGATCTGGTGGAGGTCGGGCGAGTCGACACCGAGCGCCTTGTCGCGGGCGGCGATGCCGTCGTAGAGGTGCCGCAGCCACTGCGCCGAGGCCAGGGCGGGATCGGCGGGAAGCTCGAGCGACCGCAGCCCCTCGGCCACAGCGACGTCCTTGGCGTGGGTCATCCCGGCCATGCCCTCGCTGAGCAGGCGCATCGAGTTGATCTGCATGTCGATGAACGCCTTCGACTCGACGGTCGTCCCCGCCGCCGCGAGCCGGCGCATGCGAGCCTGGCTCGACGTGCCCCGACCGAAGTCCTGTCGATAGACCGACGCCGACCCCCGCTGGATGCCCGCCGGCATCAGCTGCGGGTGCGTCTCCATCACGTGGTAGCCCTCCATGAAGGCCTCCATGGCGAGCTTCCAGTTCACCGGCAGCCGCGCCGACAGCCACCACTCGGTCCGCAACGACTCGACCTTCCACACGTCGTGGAACGCGGCGAAGGGCTCGATGCACTCGCGCAGCGGTGGCGCATCGTCATCGAGGTTGATGAACGCGCAGCCGCCCCACAGCTCGACTCGGCACGAACGAAGCATCAGGTCGTCGGGGTCGCGGTTGCCCTCGTCGAACAGATCGGGTTGGTAGAGGAAGGTGTTGGAACCGTCGAGTCCCCAGCACCACCCGTGGAAGGGGCACGTGAACCCGCTCGGGCAACTCCCCCGGTCGGCCACCAGCTGCACGCCCCGATGGCGGCACGCGTTGTGGTACGCCCGCACGGTCGAGTCGTCGACGCGGACCACGATGATCGACTGGTCGAGGATCTCGTACTCCACGAAGTCGCCCGGCTTGGGAATCTCCTCCAGGCGGCACGCCATCTGCCACACCCGCGGCCACAGCAGCTCGCACTCCATGGCGTAGAAGTCGGCGTCGTAGTACCGCGGCGACGGCACCCGGTCAGGGCGGGTCATCGCATACGGGACCGGCAATGCAGGAAGGACCTTGTCGACGATCGCCACATCTCCCCCTCGCTCAGTGCCGCAGCACAGGGGAATCGATACCAGACGACGAGCTAGCCGTCGACCAGCTGGAGAAGGAGCTCGGCGCGGTGGCCGTTGCAGTAGGCGCTCCGCACGCGGAAGCGCCCCCGCGCCCCCGTGTGGTCGTTGACGAACGTGTCCTCGGCCTCGCCCCGCTCGGATTCGCCCCGCCCGAGCCGCCAGCCCCGGGGCGGCCACGACGCCACGGCGAATCGGAGGAAGTCGGCGACGGTGCCCGGCACGACCAGGAGCCCACGGTGGGCGACCGAGTCACCGGCCGGCGTGCGGGTCAGCTCCTCGGTGGCGTAGGTGCCCGCCGGCAGCGGGAGACCCGGCGGCAGCCAGCCGAGAGCGACGGCCCGCGCCGGCTGGGCCGGCACCGGCCGGCACGGGCCGCCGGCGGGGCCCCGCCCGAAATCGGCGTCCGCTCCCCCCTGCTCGCCGCCCGCCGCCGCCGCCTCGCCGGCCGCCCGGTCGACGGTCGCCCTGCCGGGCTCCGTGCCACAGCTCGCCAGTCCCCCGGCCATGGCACCGACCACGAGGAACGACGCGAGCAGTCGTCTCATCGACGACCGAGACACGCGCCACCGGTCTGGCGGCTGACGTACGTCGAGGAGCTGAAGTCGTTGGGCCCGTCGGGCAGGTCTGGGCGGTTGCCGGGATCACCAGGCAGGGCGACCAGCAGGCAGCCGTTGGCCGGGTTCACGGCGATGGACGAGAAGTCGGCCAGGTTGCGGTTGCCGGGCTCCCCGGGCACCAGGCCGCAGAAGATTCCCTGGGTGCAGATGTCGCCGTAGTGGATCACCGTGGGCGTGACCGTCGCGTACCGGAAGCTCGCCCCGCTGTCGTGACTGGTCGCCACGTAGTACCGCCACTGGTTCGTGGGCCCGTTGGGATCACCGCTCGTGCTGGTGCCGAACCAGCCGATGGCCACCTGGCCCCCGCGCAGGCCACCGGCCACCGCCGGCAGCACGTTGGCCTTGAGGGTGGGCGGGTTGACAGCGATCGGCTTCGACCAGGTGGCACCCCGATCGCGCGACCGGAAGAGCCAGACCTTGGTCGTCGCCTGGTCGCTCTTGGTGTGGCCGGCGGCGACGACGTAGAGAACACCGCCGCTGTCGATCGCCACCGCGTTGAAGATCTTGCCGAGGTCGGCGCCGGGATCGGTGTAGATCTGGTGGTTCTCCCACACCGTGGCCGGCCCACACGTGCGGGCGGTGGCGATGAAGAGATGGTTCAAGGTGGCGCCGATCGGTGGCGAGACGCGGTCGGGCTCGGTGACCTCGACGTAGAGGGTGCCGTCACGGCCGACTGCCGGCTTGGCCACGAGCGTGCCGCCGCTCGGGGTGTAGTTCTGGCCGGCCGAGCTCCGAGGATCGAGGATCGAGCCACACGAGCTGAACGTGGCGGCATGGTCGGTCGAGCGGAAGATCAGCGGGTAACCGGCGGCGAGGTCGTGGTAGCTGAGGTAGATCGACCCGTCGGCGCCCCGACTCAGCCATTGGCGATCGTTCTCCGGCCCCGCCTGGTCGAACGGCAGCCCTTCGCAACCACCCGGCCCGGATCGGAACGAGCGCCCGCCGTCGGTCGACGTGCAGATGGCGGCACCGGCCGCCTCGAGGTCGGCGACGTACACGGTGTGGTCGGAGCCGACCTCGACGTCCGAGTCGCCGCCTCCGGCGGCCGAACCGATGTTGCGGTTGATCGGGAAGCTTCGGCCCCCGTCGTGCGAGGCCCACAGACCGACGCCCCTGCTGCCACCGCCGGTCTGGAACGGGCCGTTGGCCACCGCCGGGATCGACTGGGGCGCGGTGATGTAGACGGCGCCGTCGCCCGAGGGATCGAACGCGAGCGACGGCTCGCCGCCCGCCCACGCCGGCAGGCGCTGCGGCGCGGAGAAGGCGAGGGCGGCACGGGGCCGGGCGGTCGTCGCGGGATGAGACCGAGCACCGGCGGGGGCAGCCGTGAGCAGGGCCACGGCAATCCCCGCGAGCCCGAGGACGCGCAGCTTCATGGCCGGAACCTGCCCGTTCCGCCCGACCCGTACGCCGGGTCAGGCTCTCGTGAGGGTCTCGTCGAGGATGCGCAGGAGCTCTTGGACGTCGAGCGGCTTGGTCAGATAGGCAGTGGCCCCGGCCGCGGTGAGCCGCTGGACCTGGCCCGGGGTGGCGTCGGCACTGACCATCACCACCGGCGTTGATGCGGTCAGCGGGTCCTCCCGGAGGCGTTGCAGCACCTGGTCGCCGCCGATGTCGGGCAGATGGAGGTCGAGCAGGACCAGCACCGGCCGGTGCTCGTGGGCGAGCTCGAGACCGAGTCGACCCTGCATGGCCGCGATGACCTCGACGTCCTCGCGCTGGGCGAGAACGCGCTCCACCAACTTCAGGTTCGACAAGTTGTCCTCGATGTAGAGCACGGATCGGCGCCCGCTGGTCGGGACGGGGGTCTCGACAACCGGGGCGCCGTTGCCGAGGCGTTCGTACCGCTCGACCGGGCCCTCGACGAGCGGCAGCTCCACCCAGAAGGTGCTGCCCCTGCCGACCTCGCTGTCGACACCGAGGTGGCCGCCCATGGCCTCCGCCAGATGACGGGAGAGGGCCAGCCCGATGCCCGACCCCTCGACGCCGGTCCGCTCCGCACCGAGCCGCTCGAACGGCGTGAACAGGCGCTCGATCCGGTCGGCCGGGATGCCGGGCCCGGTGTCGGTCACCGTGATCCTCAACCAGCCCTCGTGGACCCGGTCGCACGACACGGCGACGGAGCCCCCGGTTCGGTTGTACTTGATGGCGTTCGACAGCAGGTTGAGCATGATCTGCTTGATCCGCTGCTGGTCGGCGAACGCGAAGTCGGTGCACTCGGCGATCTGGCCGCCCAGGAGATGAATGGATCGCTCGGCGGCGAGCGGTCGGACCAGGTCGAGGACCTCGCCCGCCAGCTCGCTGACGAGCACGGGCTCCGGCGACAGCGGCAGGCGGCCCGACTCGACTTGGGCGATGTCGAGCATCTCGTTGATCAGCCCGAGGAGATGGCGCCCGCCCTTGAGGATCTGGGCAACCGCCTCCTGCTGCTCGGCAGCGAGCTCGTCGAGCTCGAGGATCTGCGCGAAGCCCAACACCGCGTTCAAGGGCGTGCGCAGCTCGTGACTCATCCGCGACAGGAACTCGCTCTTGGCCTGGTTGGCGGACTCGGCGTCGCGCTGGGCCTCACGCAGGCTGGCGGTCCGCTCCTCGACGAGCTCGAGGGCATACACGCGCCGCCGGGCCAGCACCTCGACCAGCAGTGTGAGGAGAGCCGTGACGACCAGCCCGGCAAGCAGGATGATCGCGGGCAACCGACGGCTCAAGGAGCCGGCCAGCGGATGGTTGGTTCCGGTCACCACGAACCAACGATCGCTGCCGACGGAGAACGTCCGGCGGTCGAGGTGGGGCCTCGACTCGAGACCCTTGGTCGTCGTGAGCACCAGGGCCTTCGGATCGGCCCGATCCGAGGCGTAGAGCGAGACCTCGAGCTCGCCGAACGGCGAACCGGGCGTGCGCGGCGTGATGCGCGTTGGGTCGATGCGCGATTCGCTGTAGACGACGAAGCCGGTCGACGGCGCGGCGCGGAGCGCGACGAGCAGCCGGTCCGGCCGATCAGCGGGGCTCAACGCAGTGACGAGCCGCGGCGAACGCAATGCCCGCTGCACCACGGCCGCCCGCTCACCACTGAGCCGTTCGCCGGGAGCGGGCCCGCTGCCGACGGCCATCTCGGTGATCAGGGCGCCCTCCCGCTGCTGCACGGCGGCAATGGTCGGCTGCGCCACGGAGAGGAGCGGTTTGGCGGCGACGGCGAACGCCCGTGACGACTCGGCTCCGAGCGAGGAGGCGACCGACCCGAGGAGTTGCAGCCGCGACTCGGTGCTGGAGAAGGAGGTGCCCAGCAGGGCGACGACCTCGCCGGCTCGTTCGCGGAGCAGGCGGTCCTCCTGCTGGTGCTGCACCCGTCGGGCGAACGAGAAGGTGGCTGCCGTACCGGCAAGGAGCACGACCAGGACGGCGACCGATACCACTCGGACCGGCGACCGGTTGCGGGCCCTCATTCGCCTTCGACCGATGGAAGGGCGACGTTGACCGGGCGGAACGAGGCCGGGAGCGGCCCGGGCCGGGCGAGGTGATAGCCCTGCCCCCAGTCGACGTCGAGGCGGCGGAGCACGTCGAGCTCGTCGGCGGTCTCGATCCCCTCGGCGACGATCGTCGCCCCGAGCTCCGCGGCGAAGGCGACGAGCGACCGCACCAGTGCGCGCTTCGGTGGATCGCGGTCGAGACCGCTGATCAGGTCGATGTCGATCTTCAGGATGTCGGGCTGGAGCTGGAGGATGTGGTGCAGACCGGCATAGCCGGAGCCGGCGTCGTCGACCGCCACGCGCACGCCCTGGTAGCGCAACGCGTCGAGGGCCCTGAGCAGTTCCGTGTAGTCGGCGACCTTGGTGTACTCGGTCAGCTCCAGCACCACTCTGCGACCGTCCTCTCGGGCAAAGATCTCCTCGACCTCGGCCGCCATCACGACTGCCGGCGAGAGGTTCACCGCCATGAAGACCCCGTCAGGAAGCTCGGGTAGGCGGTCGAATGCGGCGCGCGCTGCAGTCAGCTCGAGCTCGGCGTCCATGCCCAGGTCGCGGGCATCGGCGAACCATCTGTCGGGCGGCACCACCGGCTCCGTCTCGAACCGCGCCAGGGCCTCGACCCCGACGATCTCGCCGGATCCCACTGCCACCACTGGTTGGAAGACCATCCGCACGAGGCCGTCCCTGATGACCTCGCGGATCCGATCGGCTCGGAGCCTGCGCTCGGCGGCCTCCCGGCGCTCCTCGGCCAACCGGGCATCGAGGGCGACCTGCAGCTGGATGTTGTGTCGCTCGAGCTGCCCGTAGAGGGCCCTGGTCTCGAGAAGGTTGGACACCCGCAGCAACACCTCGGTGCGGTCGAACGGCTTCGTCAGGAAGTCCTTGGCGCCAGCGCGGAGCGCCCGCTCCCGGGCCTCGGATGTGGCATCGGCAGTGAGTACGAGCACCGGCATGAACACGGTGGCTGGCAGGGTGGCGCGCAGGGCCTCGAGCACCGCGACCCCATCGAGATGCGGCATGTGGAGGTCGAGGAGCAGCAGATCGGGCCGCAGCTCGATGCACTTCGCCACCGCCTCGCGAGGATCCGTGACGGCATGGATGTTGCTGACGCCAGCCAGCTGGAGCAGGCGCTCGAGCACGAAGACGTTGGCCGCCTGGTCGTCGACGATCAGGACGGTGGCGTCGGCGAGCACATCCGGCGACCCCGACGCCCACGCCGGCACCTTGGCCACAGGAGCCGCCTTCGCCCGGTCAGGGGAACGATGTGCGCCCATGGGTCAGGACGCCACGACTCGGAGGACGATGCGCCTCGCCATGCCGCGACCCCTTTCGCCACATTCCTGCCGATCAACCTCTACACATCATGTCCGTTCTCTCCATGGCTTGTCCAGGGATTGACACCGATTAGCGGTGTGGTGACCGCGCTCAGTGATCAGTTCTCCCAGCCTGGGGCAGCTCGGTGCTCGGGCTGAGGGTCCACACCGGCGGGCGCTTCTCGAGGAACGACGCCACGCCCTCCACCGCGTCGGGCTGATCTGCCAGCCACCGGAACAACTCGCCCTCTCGGCGCACGGCATCGGCGCGCGTCATCTCCAGCGCGTCCCAGAGCATCCGCTTGGTCGCCGCCATCGACGCCGGCGCCGCCGTCGCCGCCATCTCGGCCGCCACCCGCCGAGCCTCGGGCAGGACCTCGTCGGCCGGTACGGCCCGCGAGCACAGCCCGATGGCCGCCGCCTCCCGGCCGCTGATGAGCCGCCCGGTGAGGAGCAGGTCGGCGGCGGCGGCCATGCCGATCAACCTCGGCAGCATCCAGTGCCCGTTCACCTCGGCGATGACCCCTCGGCGCACGAACGGCAGGCCGACCTTCGCCTCCTCAGCGACGATGCGGATGTCGCACTGCATCGGGAAGGTGATGCCGATCCCAACCGCATGGCCGTTCATGGCGGCGATCACCGGCTTGCACATCTCCGGCGGGGAGATCACCGGGCGACCGGTCGGTGCCACCGCCCCGCCAGGCGCGCCGATGCTCCGGCCCGAGAGGTCGGCGCCCACACAGAAGTCCTTTCCCGCGCCGGTCACGACGACCACCCGGATGTCGTCGTCCTCGTCGCAGATGGCCAGCGCCTCGCCCATCTCGGCCCCCAGCCGCAGGGTCCACCCGTTGCGGCTGGCAGGGCGGTTCAGGGTGACGGTGGCGACAGGTCCGTCGACGTCGAGGAGGACGTCCTGAAACTCCGGGATCGGGCTGGCCATCCATCCCGTCTAGCAGTTGACCGGGCGAGCGCGTCGGTAGATGCGAACGGCGTCCTCCCGGCCCCACCACACGGGGATCTCGACGGTGCGGACCAGCTCCCACTCGGCGTCGAGAAGCGCACGGAAGGCCGGGGTGCCAGTCGCGCCGTTGGTCCACTCCCCCACGTACACGACGGTGTCACCGGTGTACGCCTCGAGGGCCTCGAGCGCCATGTCGTTGATCGAGGGCGGCCAGCACAGGAACAGGACGCGCCCGTTGCTGTCGGCAGCCGCCGTCGCCCCGTCGACGTGGTGGACCTCCACCCAGGTCGACGCCTCGGCGTGCCACAGGTTGTGGTCGTCGCCGAGAGAGGGCGCTGGTGGGGCCGCGTCGGTGGCAAGGACGTCGACGCCCGCCTGCTCGAGCAACGCCGCCCAATAGCCGGTGCCCGCGCCGACCTCGACGATGCCCCGCCCGGCGGCAACCTCGGCGATGGCCTCGATCGCCGCATCGTTGGGGATGGCCCAGGAGAACCGACGGGACAGCTCGGGCCGGTGCATGGCGTCGAAGACCGGCTCGCCGCCCTGCTGGGTTCGAAATGTCGAGAGCACCCGAAGGAGCTCGAGCAGGCCGTTGTCACTCGTGGAGTTCAGAGCACGACAGTGCCACAGATCGGAACGGCCCCCGGCGTGTGCCGGGGGCCGTCCCGTCTGCTGGGAGTTCGGTCAGCCGACGTTCTGCACGGGGTAGTGCCCGGTGCCACAGATGAACGTGAGCTTGTTGACGATCTGGCCGCTCTTGTCGATGTGGAAGAACTTGCCGTCCTTCACCGTCGCTTCGGTCCAGCAGTCGTTGTAGGAGTGCGTGCCGTTCTTCTGCGTCGTGTAGTCAGCCGGTGCGACCTGGCCCCCGAGGGTCTCGCCCTTGATGGTGTAGAGGGCGTTGAGGAAGTCGGCCCTGGTGGGGTTGGCCTGGGTGAGCTTCTTGATGACCGCGCCGGCCATCTCCCAGCTCACCCAGTCGTACACCGAGGTCTGGGTTGCCGGGTTCGAGCCGCCCAAGGTGAGGTCGGTCGTGGCCAGCGCCTTGTGGAACCGTGCCACTTCGGGACCGTCGTAGAAGATGCCGAAGTCGTAGAGCTGGCCGCCGACGTTCTCACCCTTACCAGCATCGATCACCGTCTGGTTGGCGACGCCGCCCGACGCGTAGTTGGGGTGGTAGTTCTGCCGCGCGCAGTCACGGACCAGGTTGGCGAAGTTGGTCCCGTTGCTCTGCAGGAAGTCGACGCCCTTCTGCTTGGCGTCCA
>JAEKLB010000184.1 GCA_019510095.1 Acidobacteriota bacterium
AACGGGAGGGGCCAATGGCACGCACGACGACGCTACCGATCACGCCGGAGATGCAGCGGCTGAAGCAGGAGATCGACACCATCGACTCCCACTTGCCCCGGTACCCGATGCAGGTGCTGTACCTCATCGTCTTCGCCGCCAGCCTCGAGGCGTTCGACCGGTCGCTGATCGCCCTCGTGCTGGAGGACATCCGCCGCAGCTTCGACGCCACCGACGGCCAGCTCGGCTTCCTGACCGGCGCCTTCGGCTTCATGGCCGCCGTCGGAGTGGTGCCGCTCGGCATCCTCACCGACCGGGTCAAGCGAGTCCGGATCATCGCCTTGGGCTTCTTCCCCTGGGGCATCGCCATGATGCTGCAAGGGGTGGCGCCCACCTTCGCCCTGTTCTTCCTCGCCCGCATGTTCAACGGCGCCCTCGAAGCCACCGCCGGGCAGGAGGCGCCCGCACCGATCTCCCTCATCGGTGACTACTTCCCCGTCGAGGACCGGACCCGGGTCTACGGCATCCACGGCATGGGCCAGGTCCTCGGCTACGCGCTGGCGCCGATCTTCGGCGGCATAACCGCCAGCATCTTCGGTTGGCGGGGTGCCTTCATCTTCTGGGGCGCGTTCGGCCTGGCGGGTGGCGCGGCGCTCAGCGTGCTCCTGCCCGAACCGCCCCGGGCCCTCCAGGACGCCAGGTACCGGCTCCAGACCCGGTACCTCCAGCTGCGGCTGGCGCAGCGGCGCGCGACGTTCGGCGAAGACACGCCTGGGGTCGACTCGCCGCCGGAGACCATGACCCAGGAAGAGGCGCGGGAAACCGCTGAGCAGACCGCGCTCGACACCTCCGAGGTGACCGGTGCCACGACGGGCTACGTCCGCACCTTCGACTACCGGAACGCGACCACCCGCGATGTGGCGAGTGTTCTCTTCCGCAACAAGACCTACCTGATCATGGCCATCCTCATCGTTGGGAACATCTTCGGCGTTGCCGGCGTCTCAACGTGGATGCCGACCTTCTACCGGCGCTATCACGGCATGTCGGTCACCGGCGCCGCCGTCGTCTCGGCCTTCAATGCCACCACTGCCCTCGGCGGCGTGTACGGAGGCGCCCTTCTCGGTGGTCTCCTGGTCAAGATCGGCAAGCCGAACCTTCGCTTCGCGCTGATCGCCTTCGGCCAGCTCGGCACCGCTGTCCTCTGGGGCACGGCCATGGTCACGACGTTCACACCGTTCTCGATCCACTTCTTCTTCTACGGCAGCATCTGCGTGACCATCCCGATCGGCATCGGGCTCGCCATCCGGGCCGACGTGGTCCACCCGCACTTCCGCGGTCGAGCCCAGTCGGTCATCGGACCGCCTCGGATCATTGCCACGCTGCTCGCCCCGATCCTGTTCGGCCTGCTCTCCGACACCATCGGGCTTCGATCGGCGATGCTCACCCTCGTGCCGGTCTACGCGGCCATGGGCCTGGTTGCCATTCTCGGCATCTGGACCTACGACCATGACGCAGCCGAGATGCAGGCGGAGTCGGTGCGCCAGCACACGATAGAGGAAGCCGAGCGGAGCGATGCGCTGGAGGACGCCAAGCGCATCGCCGCCGAGCTCCTCGGGCACGAGGAGACCAGCTGAGCTGACCAGGTCAGCGCCGGACCTGCTTGACCTTGTAGTCGAGGTCGACCAGGCGGCCGTAGCCGATCACCCGGCCGACGGCGACCGCCGCCGCCTCGCGGCCCAGCTGGAAGAGGCTGCCGATCCCGCCGGCGGTGCGGGCGGGCGAGGCGTGGCCGTGCAGGTGGACCTCGCGGGCGATCTTCTCGACGCGCAGGGAGTGATACGGGCTCGACACGATCACCACCTCGGTGATGCCGTCACGGCGGAGGAACCCTGCCGCCGCCGCCAGGCTCTCCCACGAGTTGGTGCCGCGGTTCTCGATCCGCAGGGACGCCTCGGGAACGCCGATCCCCCGCAGGTACTTGAAGCCGGTCAGGGCTTCGGTGAAGCGGTCGCCGGGCTGGCTGCCCCCGGTCACCACGATGACCGGGGCGATGTCCTGCCGGTACAGGTCGCCGGCGTGATCGAGCCGAGCCCGGAGCACCGGGGACGGTCGGCCGTCGTACTGGGCCGCACCCATCACCACGATGGCCTGCGCCGGGCGGGCGTGGTCGGAGCGAGCGGCCACCCACACCTGCATGAACGTGACGCCGTAGTAGCCGACGAGCAGTACGACCAGCGCAGTCCCGGCGAGCAGCAGCCGCCGGGTCACAGACGGGAGCGGGCAGCCCGGAGTCGCGCCAGCACCCGGTCACGGCCGAGCACCTCGAGCGACTCGAAGAGAGGCGGGCCGACGGTGCGCCCGGTGACGGCCACCCGCACCGGCGCCTGGGCCTTGGCCAGCTTGAGACCCGCCGCCTCACCAACGGCGGTCAGCGCGTCCTTGAGGGCGTCGGGCTCCCAGGTCACCGACTCGTAGGCGGCCAGCACACCATCGAGCACGCCGGCGGCGTCGCCCTTCATGGTCTTGTCCCACGACGCCTGCTCGATCTCAGGCTCGTCGAGGAACAGGAAGTCGACCATGGGTACGACCTCTGACAGCACCGCCACCCGCTCCTGCACCAAGGGGGCGATCCGCTCGAAGGTGGTCCGGTCGAGCCGGTCCGACCAGGGCGCCCGCTCCAGGAACGGGAGGGCGGCGGCGACGAAGTCGGCCGCTGACAGCGCCCGGATGGCGTCGCCGTTGAACGACCGCAGCTTGGCCACGTCGAAGAACCCCGGCGAGCTGCCCACGTCCTCGAGGCGGAACTCGGCGATGAGCTCCTCCCGCGTGAGCTTCTCCCGGCCGTCACCCGGGCCCCAGCCGATGAGGGCGAGGAAGTTGACCATCACGTCGGGGAGGTAGCCCTCCTCGCGGTACTGCTCGACGGCGACGGGATCGCGCCGCTTCGACAGCTTCTGGCGCTTCTCGTTCACCAGCAACGGCAGGTGGGCGAAGACCGGGTGCTCCCCATAGCCGAGGGCATCCCAGAGGAGGAGGTACTTCGGCGTGTTGGGAAGATGCTCCTCGCCCCGCACCACGTGGGTCATGCGCATGTCGCCGTCGTCGACGGCGTTGGCGAGGATGAACATGGCCTTTCCGTTCGAGCGGACGAGCACGAAGTCCTCGATCGTCGAGTTCTCGAACGAGGGGTTGCCGCGCACGACGTCGGGGACCACAGTGGCCCCCTCTCGCGGTGTCCGGAAACGGACGACCCGGCCGTCCCCGGGACCCAGGTCCCGGTCGCGGCAGAAGCCGTCGTAGCCAGGCGGGCCACCGCGCTCCTTGGCCCGGGCGTCGATCGCCTCCCGCGTGCACTCGCACCAGTAGGTGTGGCCGGATTCCTCGAGCTGACGGGCTGCCGCCGCGTAGAGATCACCTCGGCTCGACTGCCGGTAGTACTCGTCCCAGTCGAGCCCGAGCCATCGCAACGCATCGGCAAGGTCGTCGACCCATTCCTCACGATTGCGCTCGTCGTCGGTGTCCTCGATGCGGAGCACGAAGGCGCCGCCGGTCCGCCTGGCAGTCAGCCAGTTGTAGAGCGCGCTGCGAGCGCCACCGACATGGAGAAAGCCGGTCGGCGACGGCGCGAAGCGGAGACGGGGGGCGACCACGCCGTCGAGGTTAGGGTCCCCACCGGGATGGACCGGCACCTCGTCTTCGAGACGTGCACGAACTTCCGCGACCTCGGCGGGTACGAGACCGCCGACGGCCGCCACGTGCGTTGGCGGCGGCTCTTCCGGGCCGACTCCCTCCATCGGCTCTCCGACACCGACCTCGACCAGGCCCGTTCCCTCGGCCTTCGCACCGTCATCGACCTGCGAGCCTTCGGCGAGCTGAAGCGGGCCGGCGGCTATCCGGTCGACCGCCACGAGGTCACCCTCCACCACCTGCCGATGTTCGCCACCCTCAAGTGGATGGGCGAGGTGCTCGACGCATGGCCCGACGACGCCGCGCCCGGCCAGCTCTACCTGGTGATGGCCGGCGAGGGGCCCGACTCGATCGCGTCAGCCGTCCGCCTGCTGGCCAAGCCGGACACCTATCCCGCCGTCTTTCACTGCACCGCAGGCAAGGACCGCACCGGGATCCTGGCCGCCCTGGTCCTGTCGCTGCTTGGTGTGCCGGACGAGACGATCGTGGCCGACTACGTGCTCACCCAGCAGGTCATCGACAACCTCCGCCGCACCGAGGCCGAGGTGTCGACCCTGACCGGCGCCCGGTACGACATGATGCCGATCGACACCCAGGGCGCCCGGCCCGAGGTCATCCGCGGCTTCCTCGACCTCCTCCGCCTCGAGCACGGCTCGATCGAGGGTTACGCCCGCGCCCTGGGCCTCGGCAACACCACCATCACCGGCCTGGCGACCCAGCTCCTCGACTGACGTTCGGTCTTCTCGGTGCACCAGCGCCGGAGGTCTCGGCGCTGGTGCACCGAGAACGAGCATTCCGAGCTCAGCCCAGGACGCGGCTGGCGATGATCACTCGTTGGATCTGGTTGGTGCCCTCGTAGATCTGGGTGAGCTTGGCGTCGCGCATCATGCGCTCGACCGGGAAGTCAGTGGTGTAGCCGTAGCCGCCGAACAGCTGGACGGCGTCGGTGGTGACCGACATGGCGGTGTCGGTGGCGAACAGCTTGGCCATGGCGCTGGCCGTCGCCAGCTCGGCGTCGGGCGCCCCCGCGTCGATGAGCGCACAGGCTCGATAGACGAGCAGCCGTGACGCCTCGACCCGGGTCGCCATGTCGGCCACCATGAACTGCAGACCCTGGTGCTCGGCGATGGGCTTGCCGAACGAGCTGCGCTGCTTCATGTAGTCGACCGCCGCGTCGAGCGCCCCCTGGGCAATGCCAAGGCCCTGGGCGGCGATGGCGGGGCGGCTGCGGTCGAAGGTCCACATCGCCGCGTAGAACCCTTGGCCCTCCTCCCCCAACATGTTCTCGGCCGGCACCCGCACGCCATCGAGGACGATCTGGCCGGTGGGACTGCCCCGCATGCCCATCTTGTCCTCGAGCTTGGCCACCTCGACACCCCAGTCGGCCTCGACCACGAAGCACGAGATGCCGCGGTGGCCGGCGTCGGGATCGGTCTTGGCGAAGATCGTGTACACCGAGCTCTTCCCGGCATTGGTGATCCACTGCTTGGTGCCGGACAGCACGTAGCTGTCACCGTCCTTGACGGCGCGCATCTTGATCGCCGCCACATCTGAGCCGGTGTCGGGCTCGCTCAGGCAGTACGAGCCGGTGATCTCCCCGGCTGCGATCCGTGGCAAGTACTTGTGCCGCACCGCTTCGGAGCCGAACGGGCTCAGCCACGGGAGGATGCAGAGGTCGGTGATGCCGAAGCACAGCGACGTCGACGCGCACGCCCGGGCCAGCTCCTCCATCATGATCGCCTTGGTGACCGCGTCGGCCTCGCTGCCGCCATAGGCCTCGGGCACAATCAGGCCCGGCAGCCCGAGCTCGACCCCCGCGTCCCATGCCTCCTGCGGGTACCGATGGTCACGGTCGACCGCCGCCGCGTGCGGCGCCACCTTCTCGTCGGTGAACCGCCGCATCACCCGGCGGAACTCGTGCTGCTCCTCGGTGAGGAGCATCGGCTGGGGCGCGGGTTCGGTCATCGACCGAGAAGTACCCGCCACTCGGCCGGGAACCGACCCGCCACCTCGTCCTTGCTCAGCCGCAGGGTGTCGTCGGGGACGTGGTCGGCGATCTCCCGCCGCTGCGCATAGGAGTGGGCGGCCGCCACGAACAGGGGCTGGCGCAGGTCGACCAGCTCGTCGGGGGCATCGCCGAGGAAGCCCCAGATCCGGAAGGCGATGCCGAGGTCGTGGATCACCGGCGCCCGGCCGAACAGGGCGGCCCGCTTGGTGGCCACGCCGAGGCACCCCGCCACCGCATCCTCGTGGTGCTCGGGCGCGACGACCGACAACCGGTCGTCGAACCGGCGGGCCAGCTTCAGGGCGTACCCCTGGTCGGGGCCCGCCGTGCCGAAGCCCCGGCCCCGGGGCTGGTGGGCACCGACCTCGGCCGGCCGGTCGGCCAGCCAGGCGTCGGCAGGGGGCAGGGACAGGCCCTTGCGGGGCTGGTCCTCGAGGGTGGTCGGGACGTACTGGGGGGCGGCCATCGCCGCCAATTCAACCCGACAAACGGCCTGGATCCCGCCCGCGACCTCTCGAGCGGGCAGACCTGCTCCAGGAGGCGACCGGCTTGATCTACGAGCCGGCGTGCAGCAGGCCGTAGACGATGGACTCGTACAGCGCCTGCCATGAGGCTTCGATGATGTTCTCGGAGACCCCGATGGTGGTCCACGCGTGCTCGCCATCGGTGGAGTCGATCAAGACTCGCGTGACGGCGCCGGTGCCCTTGTTGGTGTCGAGCACTCGGACCTTGTAGTCGGTGAGGTGGAGCGAGTGCAGCTGGGGGTAGTGCGGCTCGAGCGCCTCCCGCAGCGCGGAGTCGAGGGC
>JAEKLB010000185.1 GCA_019510095.1 Acidobacteriota bacterium
GTGGCTGCCGGCGCGGGTGGCGCCGGCCTGACGTGGGTCGCAACCGAGCCAATGACAGCGGCCGCCGCCGTCGCTGCGGCCGTCGCCGATGGTGAGGCCCGGGTGGCAGTGGTGGGCATTGGCGCCGCGGGAGATGTCGGGGTCGAGGTTGCCGCCGGCGACGGCCGGGTGCTCGCCATCGCTGTGGTCGGCGCCACCGTGTCGCCGGCGACGGTGGAGTTGGTCGCGACCTGGCCGGAGGTCCCGGTGCTGGCCGTGGCCGATCCGTCTGACCGCCGGTCACTGGCAGCGACCGTCGACGCTTACCTGGCCAGCGCCAACCCGGCATCGGAGCTGCTGGCCCAGCCGCTCGATGCGTCGGCGGCCGAGCGGGTGGGCCGCTGGCTGGGCGACCGGCTGCGCTCGGCCAACCGGCCCGAGGAAGTGGTCGTGACCACGTCGGACGGCTGGGAGCTGCACGGCAACCGCTGGCTTCCCGATCGGGGGTCGCCCGTGCCGGGTGTCGTGCTGCTGCACACCGGCCGCAGCGACCGCGCCATCTTCACCCGGCTCGAGCGGTTGCTTGCCGCCGCTGGCTTCGCCGTGCTCAACCTCGACTGGCGGGGCCGCGGCATGAGCACCGGCCGTGGCTCGTACCTCGACCTGACCAAGGAGGAGTTCGACGCCCGCTGGCGCGACGGCCTCGCCGCCCTCGACCATCTCGCCGCCCGGCCCGAGGTCGACGCCGATCGTCTCGCCACCGTCGGCGCGGTGCAGGGGGCCGAGATCGCGGCGAGGGCGGCGCAGCGAGACACGCGGGTCAAGGCGGTCGTGCTGCTCACTGGCTACGTCCCGGCCGATGAGGCCGAGGCCTCGCACCTCACCGGCGGCGGCGTCGAGGTGTTCGCGGTCTCCAGCACCGCTCATGGGGCCGTGACCGAGTCGATGCGCGCGTTGCACGCGGCGGCCAGCGGGGCGCACACCCGATACGTCGAATACCCCGGGGCGTTGCTCGGCTACCAGCTCTTCGACATCGACCCGTCGCTGGAGCCGGCGATCGTCGGCTGGCTGGCGGAGGTGTTGGGGCGATGACAACCGACGTGGTCGACCGCTTCGTGGCCCCGGACGGGTGGCCGCTCGCCGGCCTGCTGCGAGCGCCCGGGGCTCCGGCCGGCGGGGTGGTGCTGGTGCCCGGCTCGACGCACGAGCGGGACTCATTCGCGACGACGGCCGAGGCGCTGGGCGAGCGGGGCCTGGCATCGCTTCGCATCGACGTGCGCGGGCGAGGTGGGAGCCGGGGTGAGGTCCCCTTCTCCGCCATGGCGCCCGGTCAGCGCCGCCAGGTGCGGCTCGATGTCGCTGCAGCTCTGGGGCGACTCGTCGAGCACGCCGGAGTCGACAGCGGGCGGTTGGCGGTGGTGTGCGAGCAGGACACGGCGGCCGACGCCGTGCTCGGGGCGCTCGATGCCGGCGTGCGTGGGGTCGTCGCGATGTCGGCCCAACAGGTGGGCCGGGCGGTAGCCGCGCTGGAGCGCCAGCCGGTGCCGATCCACGGCGTGGTGTCGAGTGACGACCGTGACGCCGTGCGAGGCACCGTCGACCTCTATCTGGCCGGTGCTGTGACGGACAGCCGGCTCGATGTGCTTCACGACCTGGGCCGGGGCGCCACCATGTTCCACCTACGAGCCGGGCAACCCGACGCGCCGCCCCTCGAGTCGCTGATCGCCGACTGGCTGGCGGCCCGCCTGGCCTGAGGCCACAACGAGGCGGGCGGCGTGCTTGGTTATGGTCGGGCGGTGGCGATGACCAGCGGGTCGGCCGAGGTCCCGTGCTCTCATCTCGATTCGGTCGCGCCGGTGACGCCCTCGAGCACCGGTTGCGAGGACTGCCTCCGGATGGGGGGGCTTTGGCTTCACCTGCGCATGTGCATGAGCTGCGGCCACGTCGGCTGTTGTGACAACTCGCCCAATCGCCATGCCACCGCCCACTGGCTCGAGCATCCGGAACATCCCTTGATCCGGTCGTACGAGCCGGGTGAGGACTGGTGGTGGTGCTACGCCGAGGATCTCTTCTTCGAGATCCCCGACGCGCCGGCCGCCCCGTCGCACCCCTGAACGACAGCGGCCGACCTCCCGCCCGACGTCTCAGTGAGGCGCCGTCGTCGATGTGGTGCTCGACGTGGTGCTGGACGTGGTGCTCGAGGTGGTCGTGCTGGTCGTCGAGGAGCTCGTCGTCGAGGAGGTCGCCGAGGGAACGCTCGTCGTGGTGGTGCCTGCTCGCCGGCCCTCGGCCTTCACGTCGGTCGCCGTGCCGTTGCCGCCCTTGGCCTGGACGTGATCGCCGGCGTGCAGGCTGGCCAGTGCCACCTTCTTGCCGTTGAGCTTGATCTTGGTGGTGGCGGCCACGTTCACGGTGACGGTGGTGCCCTTGGCCTTCTGGTTGCCGCCCTTCACCGTGATGGTCAGCGAGCTGGCGCCGACCGCCTTCACCGTGCCGACGTACTCGAACTTGCGCGGGCCCTTGGTCGCTGCCGGCGTGGCGGTGGCGCCGGGTGTGGCGGTGCCGCCTGGCGCCGCCGTGGAGGTGGTGGTCGTAGAGGCGTGACCGACCGCCTTGCCGTTCCCGTTGCCGCCGGGCTTGGCCAGGGCGGGGCTGGCGACCGCGATGGCGGCCATTCCGATCAGGCTGGTCACGATCAGTCGCACCTTCATGGTCTTCCTCGTCCCTGGTCCCGTGCCTGGAGGCTCACCGCCGGGTTGGACCAGCGGGTGATCACGAGGTCACCCAGTTGGCCTACGGATGATCTCACTGGTCACCCATGCACCCACGCGGTTGAGCCGCCACTCTCCTGTTGCCTTCCCCCTCAAGACGGGGGAAGGGCCGGAAGGTTGCGGTGCGATCCGAAGAAATCTCAGAGGATCTCCCGCACGAAGGAGACTTTTGTGATGAAGCGGATGATCTGGCCGGCCCCCGGAACCACTGTCGGGTAATAGGTGTAGGAGACGTTGCTGCCCAGGACCACCGGGTTGCCGTAGATCTGGCCGTGCGACCCCGAGTTGTTGTTGGCGAACGACACCTCGCACGGGGCGTAGACGAAGAAGTGCAGCGTGCTGAAGGCGGTGCTGCTCGACATGAAGATGGTGCCCGGGGCGCCGGCCACGTTGGTCGTGCAGATCGGTCCGGTCTGCACGATCAGGTGGAGGTCATGAAAGGCGCTGTCACCCGACCTGAAGAGGGTGTTGCTCGAGGTGACGATCGGGCCGTCGGTGACGATTGCCAGGTCGTTGGTCCGCGTGACGGTGTCGTTCGACAAGGTCAGTGTGCAGCCGCCGGTGATGTGCAGCACCGCCTTCACGCTCCGGTTGGCGGGCGTGAGCAACCACGTGCGGGCGTTGGCACAGGTCGTGTCGACGATCGCATAGTCGGCGGCCGTCCAGGCCGCCGCGTCGTAGTTGATCGTCGGGTACGTCCGTTGGGTCGGTGCTGCCTGCGGGCTGTTGGTGGTGACGATCCCGCCCACCCGGCCGGTGATGCCGGTGGTGCAACCCGTGCACGTCGTCCCGGCCTTGGCGTTGTGGCCCACGTGGGAGTTGTTGGCCATGGCGACCGACGACGTCGATGACACCGCGTCGTGGGCCACGTAGGCTCTGTTGCTCAGCGAGACGGAACCACCCGCCCACACATCGACGGCCACCGAGCACGAGTTCGACACCGAGATGGTGCCCCTGGCGATGATCGTGCCGCTGACGGTGGTCTGGTTCGGGCAGCTCCAGTTGCCGTTGGTGTAGAAGTCGGCGTCATTGCCCTCGTAGCCGTGCAGGTTCAGCTGGTTGGTGAGACCCGGCGTGCTGTCGGAGAACACGGCTTCGGTGAAGGCGCCGTAGACGGGCGTGATCTGCCCTTGGGACTGCATGACGCGGGTCACCGTGCCACCAGCCACTTTGACCGCCGCGGTCGACCGCACCTGCACGCCGCGAGGAGTCGTGCCCGGCGGCAGCAAGCCCCCGGCCTTGCAGGTGAGCGGCGCGCCCGACGGCGGATACACCTGGAAGTAGCTCACGACCACGGACCACGCGGCCGACGGCGTCGCCGAGGTGGTTCCGTTGCCCGTGCACGGCAGGGCGTCGCCGCTCGACCGCGAGATCCGGCCGTTGGTGGCGTCGAGGCCCGCTTCCGCCGCGTGGATCGCCTGGGTCCGGGCCCGGTCGAAGGCACTGGCGTCGCCGCTGTGCAGGGCCAGCTGCATGGCGGTCACACCGAGCGCCGTGGCCACCGTGACCGCCAGGAGCGCGGTCACCATGGCGAACCCACCTTCGGAGAGCTCCCCCCGCCGGGTTCTGGGCAGAAACGTGCGCTGAGCGATCGAAAGTGCCCAGAACCCGGATGAGTGGGGAGGGTGCCGGCGGGTGTTCCGGCTCACGGGATGTCGCAGACGTTGCTTGAGTAGTTGCCCTGGGTGTTGCGGCCGGTGACCGAGTCGGCCACCTGGATGGCGCCGTGGGTGTCGTCGGTGCGGTCGACGACCAGGGTGATCCGGATGAGGGCGCCGTAGTTGGCCGGCGCCGTCTTGGCGAAGGCGGGGACGGTCGGGCTGGTCGTGCGGTTCACGATGCCGGCAGCGACCGTGCGCCACGACGTGACTGTCGCCGCGAAGTCGTTCGGCGCCCACTCCCGCGTCTGCAGGGTGTCGTCGCTGATCCGCCATTGCGCGCACCGGCTCCCCGGGGTCCGGGTGGTGCCGTTCGACTGCGTGTAGACCCGCAGGCCCATCGACGGGACGATGTCCTCGCTCGGCTCGCTCTCGCTCGCGGGGTCGTAGAAGACGTTGCCCGATCGGATCTCCCGGTCGATCTGGGCGAGGGCCAACCTCGCTTCGTCGTCGCGGGCGCTGCGCTCGGACGCACCCACCACGACCCGTTGCATCGAGGTCAAGCCGCCCACGAACAGCATGACGACGATGCCGAGCACGACCAGGGTCACCAGGATCTCGACCATCGAGGTGCCCCGCTCGTCGTTGGCCAGTCGCCCGCCGCTCATATGGCGGTGTAGGTGGTCGAGGCAGTGAGGGTGCCGAGGTCGACGTGCAGGTTCAGGTTCACCACGGTCCGGCCAGCAACGACCACGCGATAGGTGATGTCGCCGATCACCGGGGAGTTGGCGTGGGCGGCGGCCGCGGCGCACGGCGAGGCGCAGGCCGGCGCGTCCCATCCACCGGTGGCCAGCGAGGCCGTCGCCCCGGTGGAGGCCGAGATGGTGATCGTCGTCGACGTGAGCGGATCGGTGAGCGACACGGTCGGGATGGGCAACGGGGCCGATGCGCTCGCCGATGCATCGACGGCGACGTAGGCCGTCCCGTTCCAGTAGCTGATCGTCCCGGCGCGAGTGACCGTCGCCGGGGCGTTGCCGACGCCTGCTTCGGCGGTGGCGGTGGTGTTGATCCCCTGAATCTTGACCAGGTAGTCGAAGCCGAGCGGGCCGACGAGACCAGTTGGCAGCCCGCCGAGCCCCACGAAGCCGATCGAGCGACGGATGGCGGCGCGGACGCATCCGTCCGGGGCCGGGCACGACGCCGACCCATTGGTGTTCAGCGTTCGCTTGGCATGGGCCGAACCGTTGGTGCCGGTAGCACCAGCGCTCAACACCGCCACGTTGGCCGTGCCGAGACCGGCGAGCGTCAGCGCCGCCGTCGTCGTCGCCACCTGGCTGGTGGTACCGGTGGCGCACGATTGGTTGTCAGTCAGGTAGGTCGGGGATGACAGCTCGTTGGGGCAGCGAGTGGCGGTAGCGAACGAGGTGGCCTGGGCGTGGGCGCTGTCATTGACGTGACCGGTTGTCAGCTTGAGCGTCGCCGTGCCGTTGGTCCCGACGATGTCGGGGCTCGCCTCCGGTCCGGGGTTGGCCGCGCTCTCCTCGTCGTAGTCCTGCCGTACCTGCGACGGATCGCTGTCGGCCGAGGCGAAGGCCGTCTGCAGGCCGAGCATGGTGTCGTTGTCGGTGCTGGCGGAGCGATAGCCGATGCCCGACGTCGTGACACGCGATTGGCTGGCCGACGACTGCTCCGACTGGAGGTTGCTGCTCTGGTTCGGCAGGGACAGCACGGCACGGTCGAACGGCGCGCCGCCCAATGCAGGCGCTGGATCGATCGCGCTGGCGCTGATGGTGACGCCGCCTGGCGCGGTCGACGCAGTGGCGTAGAGGAATGGTTGGCACGGTGCCGCGAACGGGTGGGTCGAACCCGACTCGCAGCCGAGGGCGTCGACGATCGTCTGGACCTCGACCTGGCGGACGAGGGTGGCGCGCGTGCCACCCGTCCACGAGGTGATGGCGGTGACCCGGAGGGCGCCGGTGGTCTCGTCATCGTTGAGATAGGTGACGTAGACGGCCACCGTGTAGGTCGTGCCATCGAGGACCTGTGTCACGCGATGGGGCACCAGCGGCACCACCGGGGCGTTGTCGCCGTGGGGGATGCGCTCGCCCTTGTAGCGGTAGTCCGTGC
>JAEKLB010000117.1 GCA_019510095.1 Acidobacteriota bacterium
TAATTTCTGAGAATCTCCCCACGACCCGACCCCGCCGACCGGGTACACCCCGCGTTGTGCCTGGCAGTCGGCCACCGGGGCGGGAACGGTTGAGCAGCTGAACCCCGTCGAGCGCACCGTCCGACAGGTCGACCGCTGGCAGCAACGGCACCGGCTGCCCGGCTTCGTGTTCGCGGTCATCCGGAAGTTCGGCGACGACCGGGGCAGCACCCTCGCCGCCCTGTTCGCCTACTACGCCTTCGTCAGCCTCTTCCCCCTGCTCCTCCTACTGGTCACCCTGCTCGGCTACCTGCTCGCCCATCATCCGGCCCTCCAGGAGCGAGTGCTCCACTCGGCGCTGCTCGACTTCCCGATCATCGGCGACCAGATCGCCAAGAACATCCACTCGCTCCGGGCCCGCGGCATCGGGGTCGTGCTCGGCCTCGCCGGCCTGGTCTGGGGATCGCTGGGCCTGGCCCAGCAAGGCCAGTACGCCATGGCCCAGGTCTGGAACGTCCCCGGGGTCGTCCGCCCCAACTTCGTCGTGCGCATGGCCCGCAGCCTCGGCCTCCTCCTCATCCTGGGCTGCGGCGTCACCGCCAGCTCCGCCCTCGGCGGCGTGGCCGGCGCGACGGGCGTGCTGACGGCACTGGCCAGCCTCGCCGGCTCGGTCACGCTGAACGTCGTGGTGTTCGTCCTCGCCTTCCGGGTGCTCACGCCCGCGCCGGTGCCCACCCGCGAGCTCCGTCCCGGAGCGGTGGTGGCGGCGATCGGTTGGAGCGCGCTCCAGTACGGCGGGGGCTACCTCGTGGGCCACCAGCTCCGCCACGCCAGCGAGGTCTACGGGTTCTTCGGCACCGTGCTCGGGCTGCTCTCGTTCCTCGCCCTGGCCGGCACGATCACCCTCTACGCCGCCGAGCTCAACGTCGTGCGGGCCCGCCGCCTCTGGCCCCGCAGCATCGTGCAACCACCGCTCACCCGCGGCGACCGCCAGGTCCTCACCGACATCGCCCGCCAGGAGGAGCGGCGCCCCGAGCAACGGGTCATCGTCGAGTACCCGCCGGAACCTGTCGATCCCTCGCCGGCCGGATAACCTTTGGAACAGGTCGACGGACTGCTCCCTCCCGCCAGCTTGGCCGGGGGTGATGCGGATCCGGGAGCCGAAGAGGGGCAGGGACGTGCTCGCGGTCCCTGTCGGCGGCACGAAGCGCGAGCGGGAGCTTGATGCCCGACAACCCACTGTTCTCGCACGCCGGGACCACCGCCCTCTTCTCGCACGCCGCCGCCTCCCCGCCACCGGCCTTCGAGCCCGCGGTGCAGGCCGAGGCAGCCGGCGAAGCCACACCCGAGCAGGTGGCGCTCCTCGAGGGCGAGCCGGCCCTGTGGCGGCGGACGGTCGAGCGGCTGCTGGCCGAGGTCGAGGAGTCGCTCCACTCGGTGAAGGCCAACGGGGGCCTCGACGCCGAGGAGCGCGAGCAGATCGTCGCCGACTTCGAGGACGAGCGGCTCGACCTGGCCCGGGCGTTGGCCCGGCTGGGCGGCCCCCCGGTCGAGGAGCTCATCGAGGCCCCGGCCGAGGTCCGGCTCCAGGCATCGTGGGCGGCCGGCAAGGTCGTGGTCTGGGCCGGCGGCCGGGGCGCCAAGCCCGCCGACGGCGAGGAGCTGGCCGACCGGCTCGAAGCGGCCGGTGCGCCGGCCGAGGGCTGGGACGTTCATCCCGCTGTGGTGCTGCCGACCGGCGAGCGGGCCGACGCGCTGTCGCTGCCGGTGGGCGACGGTCTCGGCTGGCTGGTCGCCCTCGGCGCCGGCCAGGACGTCGAGCACGTCGGCGCCAGCGTGGCCTGGCTCGGGCGCATCGCGGTGTGGG
>JAEKLB010000052.1 GCA_019510095.1 Acidobacteriota bacterium
CGATCTCCGGCCAGCGGCTCGACCCTGCCCTGCTCGCCGCCCTGGCCCGGGTCAAGGGGGCGGCCGCGGTGGTGAACGCCCGGCTCAAGGTCATCGACAGCACGGTGGGCGCCGCCATCGCCGAGGCGGCGGCCGAGGTGGCCGGCGGACACTGGTCGGACGAGTTCCCCGTCGACGTGTTCCAGACCGGGTCCGGCACCTCGTCGAACATGAACATGAACGAGGTGTTGGCGGCGCTGGCGAGCGAGCGCCTCGGCGCGCCCGTGCATCCCAACGACCACGTGAACGCCAGCCAGTCGTCGAACGACGTCTTCCCCTCCGCCATCCACATCGCCGCCGCCGCCGGCCTCACGGCCGACCTGGTGCCGGCGCTGCGGCACCTGGCGACGACCCTGCGCAAGAAGCAGCGCCAGTTCGCCAAGGTGGTGAAGTCGGGCCGCACCCATCTGATGGACGCCACCCCGGTCACCCTCGGCCAGGAGCTCGGGGGCTTCGCCCGGGCCGTCGAGCTGGGCATCGACCGGGTGACGTCGACCCTCCCTCGGATCTGCGAGCTCCCACTCGGTGGCACTGCGGTGGGCACCGGGCTCAACGCCCCGAAGCGGTTCGCCCCCGGGGTCATCGCCCGGCTGGCCGAGGAGCTCGACCTCCCGCTCACCGAGGCCAGCGACCACTTCGAGGCGCAGGGCTCGCGTGACGCGCTGGTGGAGTGCTCCGGCGCCCTGCGCACGGTGGCGGTGTCGCTGTACAAGTGCGCCAACGACCTGCGATGGATGGGCTCCGGACCGCGCACCGGCCTCAGGGAGATCACCCTGCCCGACCTCCAGCCGGGCTCGTCGATCATGCCCGGCAAGGTCAACCCGGTCGCGGCGGAGGCGGTGTGCCAGGTCGTGGCCCAGGTGCTGGGCAACGACGCTGCCATCGCCTTCGGCGGCTCCGCCGGCAACTTCGAGCTCAACGTGATGCAACCGGTCATTGCCCGCAACCTGCTCGAGTCGATCCGCCTGCTCGCCAACGTGAGCCGGGTGTTCGCCGACACCTGCGTGGCTGGCATCGAAGCCAACGTCGAGCAGCTCCGGGCCTACGCCGAGTCGAGCCCGTCGCTGGGGACGTCCCTCAACGCCAGCATCGGCTACGACCGCGCTGCCGAGGTGGTCAAGGAGTCGATCAAGACCGGCCGGTCGATCCGCGAGATCGTCCGGGAGCGGGGCTGGATGACCGACGCCGAGCTCGACGCCGCCCTCGATGTCCTGGCCCTCACCAAAGGGGGCATTCCGAGGACCTAGCGGTACTTTTCGAGGGTGCCCGAGTTCGAGCATCACGAACTGTTTCCCCTCGGCCCCGACGAGACCCCGTACCGGTTGCTCACGACCGACGGCGTCTCGACCTTCGAGGCGGGGGGCAACACCTTCCTCCGGGTCGAGCCGGAGGCGCTCACCCTCCTGACGCGGGAGGCGATGCGCGACATCGCCCATCTCCTCCGCCCCGGGCATCTCCAGCAGCTCCGCAACATCCTCGACGACCCCGACGCGTCTCCCAACGACCGCTTCGTCGCCCTCGACCTGCTCAAGAACGCGGCGATCGCCGCCGGCGGCGTCCTGCCTGGCTGCCAGGACACCGGCACGGCCATCGTGAAGGGCAAGAAGGGCCAGCTCGTCTTCACCGGCGGCGGTGACGAGGACGCCATCGCCCGGGGGATCTACGAGACCTATCTCACGTCGAACCTGCGCTACTCGCAGATGGCCCCGCTGTCGGTCTGGGACGAGGTGAACACCGGCACCAACCTCCCGGCCGAGATCAAGATCAGCGCCGTCGACGGCGACGCCTACAAGCTCCTGTTCATGGCCAAGGGCGGCGGCTCAGCCAACAAGAGCCTGCTGTTCCAGGAGACCAAGGCGCTGCTCAACCCGGCCACCTTCGCCACGTGGATCGACGAGAAGATCCGCACGCTCGGCACTGCCGCCTGCCCGCCGTACCACCTCGGCATCGCCATCGGTGGCACGTCGGCCGAGATGGCCCTGGAGACGGCCAAGCTGGCCAGCGCCCGCTACTACGACTCGCTGCCCACGGCGGGCGACGCCACCCGCGGCCACGCCCTGCGCGATCCCGAGCTCGAGGCCCAGGTCCTCCAGATCAGCCAGGCGACCGGCATCGGCGCCCAGTTCGGCGGCAAGTACTTCTGCCACGACGTCCGGGTGATCCGTCTCCCGCGTCACGGTGCCAGCTGCCCGGTGGCCCTTGCCGTCTCGTGCTCGGCCGACCGGCAGGCGCTGGGCAAGATCACCCGCGACGGCGTGTTCCTCGAGCAGCTCGAGCAGGACCCGGCCACCTACCTGCCCGAGGTCACCGCCGACGAGCTGTCCGACCATGTCGTGCACATCGACCTCAACCGGCCGATGGCCGAGATCAGGGCCGAGCTGGCGAAGCACCCGGTGAAGACCCGCCTGTCGCTCAGCGGGCCGATGGTCGTGGCGCGCGACATCGCCCACGCCAAGATCAAGGAGCGGCTCGACCGGGGCGAGCCGATGCCCGAGTACCTCCGTGACCAGGCCGTGTACTACGCCGGCCCGGCGAAGACGCCCGAGGGCTACGCGTCGGGCTCCTTCGGCCCGACGACCGCCGGACGCATGGACTCCTACGTCGACCAGTTCCAGGCGGCTGGCGGGAGCTTCGTCATGATCGCCAAGGGCAACCGCTCACAGGCGGTCACCGACGCGTGTGCGAAGCACGGCGGCTTCTACCTCGGCTCGGTCGGCGGCCCCGCCGCCCGGCTGGCCAAGGAGTGCATCCGCAAGGTCGAGGTGCTCGAGTACCCCGAGCTCGGGATGGAAGCGGTGTGGCGGATCGAGGTCGAGGAGTTCCCCGCCTTCGTGGTCGTCGACGACAAGGGCAACGACTTCTTCGCCGCCGTGTCGAAGCCGGTGCGCCTCACCAAGAGATAGACCCGCGTGCCTGCGCAACTGAGCCCGCAGGGCGAACCCCGCGACAGGGACGCCAGTGTGACGTACCTGCGCAACTGAGCCCGCAGGGCGAACCCCGCGACAGGGACGGCAGTGTTACGTCGGCTGCCAGATCATCAGGATCAGCACGACCAGGAACGCCAGGTGCAGGATCCCGCCGTTGCGGGCGGCCGCCTTGCCCCGGCCGGCCAGCTCCGCTGCTTGCTGGGGGTTCGGCGGGCCGGTGAGCTGGTGGGCGACGGCGTCGAGCTTGTCGAGGTTCGGCACGTGCACGAACCCGGCGAAGAGCACCATCACGATGAACAAGGGCAGCGAGATGTTGATCCAGAGCTCGCCCATCCGGTCGCCGGCGATGGCGAGGGCCAGGCCGAACGCCCCGCCGAGGTAGATGGCGTAGGTGGTGACCAGCTTCGACGTCTTCATGGCGAACTCGGACAGCGCCAGTCCGGCGGGGCCCGGCCGCTTCTTCATCTCGACGCCGATGAAGGGCCACACGAAGGACGAGCCGAAGCCGACGATCATGAAGAGGATGTGGCCGAGCAGCAGCAGCCGGTAGCCAGTGTCGTTTGCGTTGAGTGCGGCGAACATGCCGCGCACCGTACTGACGCTCAGTCGAGCGCGGGGGTACCCGCGTACGGGACCGGATCGGAGGGCGCCGGCACCAGCGGCTCGCTCCAGCTCATCGCCGTCGACAGGTAGGAGGTGACCGCTCGCCACTCCTCCGGGTTCCACCCCTCGGCGAAGCCGGCCACGGTGAGGTCCTGGCGGATGTGGACCAGGCCGGGGAGGACCTCGAAGCCGAGGGCCTTGACCGTCGCCCGGTCGGGATCGACGAAGGTCAGGAACTCCTTGGCGTAGGGCCCGAGGAACTGCGCGGCCTCCTCGGCCGAGCAGGTCACGGTGATCGCCACCCGGCAGTCGGCCTCGGCGTAGACCCGGAAGATCCGGCCGACGGTGGGCAGCAACCACGCACTCTCGGCTGTGTAGGGGTCCAGCACCGCCGTGACCAGGTGAAACGTGGTCAGCCAGGCCGAAAGCGGGCGGGCCTTGCCCTCGAGGGGGACCAGCTCCAGCTCGGCGGGCGCCACCTCGATCACGGCGGCGCAAGCTAACAAACGCGTTCCGCCGCGCTGTAGTTGCCGCCGCTACGGTCCTCACCGATGCATCCCATCGAGCGCTTGCGCTACGTCGCCAGGGTGGGCGGGGTCGACCAGGGCGAGTTGATCCGGGAGGCGTCGGCCGCGCTCGGTGGCTTCGGGAGCGACACGGGCGGGCTGATCGTGTCGTGCCGGCGCCTGCTCGACCGCCACCCCAGCGCCGGCGCGCTCTGGACCCTCTGTGCCCGGCTGCTCACCACCGGCGACCTGGCCGGCGAGGCGTGGCGGGTCTCCGAGGAGATCGACGGCGACAAGACCGTCGGCCATGTCGCCCGGCTCATTCCCGACGACGCCACCCTGACCGTGGTGGGTTGGCCCGAGCTGGTGGCGCTGGCCCTGCCCAAGCGGGGCGACGTCGAGGTGCTGTGCATCGACGCATCCGGTGACGGCACCCACCTGTCTCGGCGCCTCCGGGGCGCCGACGTGGAGGCCGACGACGTGCCCGACGCCGGCGTGGGGGCGGCGGCGGCGGCCAGCGACCTCGTCCTGCTGGAGGCCAACTGCTCGGGACCCGACGGCTTCATCGCGCCGGCCGGCTCGTACGCCGCGGCCGCCGTGGCCCACCACGCCGGTGTGCCGGTCTGGGTCGTCGTCGGCGCCGGGCGGGCCCTTCCCCAGAAGCTGTGGGAGGTCGCCGTCACCAGACTGCGCCGCGACGAACCGTGGGAGGCGGCCGAGGAGGTCGTCCCCCTCGACCTGGCCGACCGCTACATCGGCCCCACCGGCGGGGGACCGGCCACCGACCTGGCAACCCGGTCCGACTGCTCTCCTGTCCCCGAGCTCCTGGAGCACCACTGACATGACCGACTTCCGCCTCGATTCCGTTGGCATCTGGACCTTCGATCTCGAGCAGATCCCCAGCGCCAGGGCCAAGGAGGTGGCGGCCGAGCTCGAGGACCTCGGGTACGGCGCCATCTGGCTGGGCGAGGTGGCGGGGCGCGACCCGTTCGTCCATCTGACGATGTTGCTCTCGGCGACCTCGCGCATCGTGGGGGCGACCGGCATCGCGTCGATCTACGCGCGCGACGCAGTGACGATGAACGAGGCGGCCCAGGCGCTCACCGAGGCGTTCCCCGAGCGGTTCCTGCTGGGCCTCGGAGTGAGCCATCACAACATCGTCGAGGGTGTGCGCAAGCTGACCTACGACAAGCCGTACTCGCACATGCTCGAGTACCTCGACCTGCTCGACGCCGCGCCGTACTCCGGCGCCCGACCGACGACACCCGTCCGGCGGGTGCTGGCGGCCCTCGGCCCCAAGATGCTCCAGCTCGCGGCCGAGCGCACCGACGGCGCCCATCCCTACTTCGTGCCGCCCGAGCACACTGCCGAGGCGCGGCAGCTCGTCGGCCCCGACGCGCTGCTCTGCGTGGAGCAGATGGTGCTGCTCGACACCGATCCAGCGAGCGCGCGCGAGGCGGCCCGCCCGACCATGGCCCGGTACGGCTCGCTGCCGAACTACAGGAACAACCTGCTGCGCCACGGCTTCACCGAGGACGACTTCGCCGACGGCTTCAGCGACCGGCTGATCGACTCGATCATCGCGTGGGGCACGGTCGACGACTGCGCCAAGCGGGTGCAAGCCCACTTCGACGCCGGCGCCGACCACGTGTGCATCCAGGTCCTCGGCGCGGCCAAGCGCGACGTGCCCCTCGCCCAATGGCGAGAGCTGGCGCCCGCCATGACCTCGCTCAAGCCCACCACCCGCTGAGTTCTGGGCAATAACGCTCGCTGAGCGCGGGTTATTGCCCAGAACTCGGGACGTCAGGCGTCGATGAGGGCGGTGGCGTTGCCAGTGAAGACCTGTTCGCCCTTCTGGTTGACGGTGACGACCGACAGGTCGACGAGGTGCTCGCCGCCCTCGTCGCGCACGGCGTCGACGGTGACCGTCGCCGTGAGCGTGTCGCCCGGCCACACCTGGACGCGGAAGCGGCCGCCGTACTTCTTCAGCCGATCGGCACCGACCAGGTCGGTGACGGCGCGACCCGTCATGCCCATGGTGAGCATGCCGTGGGCGAACACGCCCGGATAGCCGGCCTGCTCGCGCGCGTACAGCTCGTCGCTGTGCAGGGGGTTGTAGTCGCCCGACGCGCCGGCGTACATCACCAGCTGGGTGCGCGTGAGGTCGTCGACCAGCACCTGCTCGTGGGTGTCGCCCACCTTGACCTTCGCTGCTGACAGCCCCATCACGCCACGACCTGACCGGTGCGGACGCCGACCGAGCGGGCTGTCACGACCAGCTCGCCCTTCTGGTCGCGGTATTCGATGATGTTCTCGCTGAAGGTCATCTTCCCGCCTCGCTTGCCCTCGCGCTCCCAGGTCTCGCCTGGCCGCGACGTGGCGCTCAGCACGTCGCCCGGGCGCAGGGGCCGGTGGTACTCGTAGTGCTGCTCGGCGTGGAGCCCGGTGCCGCCCGATCGGCTGCCGCCGCTGCCGCCCTCGTCGCGACCGCCGGCGAGCTGGCTCGGCTCCTTGGCCGAGCCCATCCAGGGCTGCCCCGGCTTGGGCCGCAGCGAGTAGTCGGGATCGAACTGGGCGCTGGCCTGGACGAAGGTCGGCGGGGCGACGGCCGTGTCCGGGTCGGCGTAGATCGGATTGGGATCACCGATGGCGCGGGCGAACAGCAGGATGTGCCCGGCCTCGATCGGAAAGCGTTCGACTGTCATGTCGGTATCTTGTCCGAGCGATGGGCGAGATGGTCGAGTTCCCGAGCAATGGCACCACTGGGCGGGGCTACCTCGCCGGTCCCGACAACGGCGCCGGCCTCGGCCTGATCGTCATCCAGGAGTGGTGGGGCCTCGTCGACCACATCAAGGACGTGTGCGACCGGTTCGCGGCGGAGGGCTTCACTGCGCTGGCACCCGATCTCTACCGGGGCCACGCCGCCTCGAACAGCGAGCCCGACGAGGCCGGGAAGCTGATGATGACGCTGAACCTGGCCCAGGCGGCCAAGGACATGAACGGCGCCGTCGACTACCTCCTCGCCAGCGACAAGGTTCGCGGTGACGGCATCGGCGTCACCGGCTTCTGCATGGGTGGTGGCCTGGCCTTGATGCTGGCCGTCCAGCGACCCGACGCCATCGAGGCCTGCGTGCCGTTCTACGGGCTGATCCCCTGGGAGGGTGCCGAGCCCGACTGGTCGAAGCTGGCCGCGCCGGTGCTGGGCCACTATGCCGCCAGGGACGGCTTCTTCGGGCCCGACAAGGTGGCCGAGCTCGAGGCCACCCTTCACGGGCTGGGGAAGGAAGCCGAGCTGTTCGTCTACGACGGCGTCGATCACGCGTTCTTCAACGACACCAGGCCTGAGGTCTACGACGAGCACGCCGCCTCCACTGCCTGGACCCGCACGCTCGAGTTCCTCCGCTCGCAGCTCGGGTGACCGGTTTCGTCGCCGAAGCCGAGCTTCGTCGACGAGTTTTCGTGCCGCGAGAGGTGCTGACCGGCAGCGCCGGATCGACACGGACGAACGATGGCTGAACCGGACGTGGTGACGAGGTATCTGGAGCTCGGTCTGGCATTGGGCCGGCACGTCGAGGGGTTCGTCGACGCCTACTTCGGCCCCCAGGACATCGCCGCCCGCATCGCTGCCGAACCCGCGGTGGCCCCCGCACGGTTGGCGGAGGACGCCCGCCGGCTCCTCGGCGACCTCGAGGTCGACACCGGTCTCGATGCCAGTCGCCGCCACTGGTTGACCGACCAGGTGCGTGGGCTCCGCACCAGCGCTCGCAAGCTGGCCGGCGAGAGCATCGGCTATGCCGACGAGGTCGAGGCCTGTTACGGCGTCCGGCCGTCGATGACGCCGGAGGACGAGATCGCCGACGCCCACCGCCGGCTCGACGAGGTCCTGCCCGGGTCCGGGCCAGTCGGCGCCCGCCTCATCGCTTGGCGCGAGTCGCAGGCCGTGCCCCGCGACAAGCTGGAGGCCGCAGTCCGCTCGCTGGCCGAGGACCTGCGCGAGCGCACCGCCCGTCAGTTCGGCCTGCCCGACGGCGAGCACGTCGACTTCGAGCTGGTGGCGAACCAGCCGTGGTCGGGCTTCAACTACTACCTCGGCGGTCTGCGGTCGCGGGTGGCGATCAACACCGACCTCCCTGTCCTGAGTCCCAACCTGGCCCACCTGGTGGCGCACGAGGCCTATCCCGGCCACCACACGGAGCACTCGCGGAAGGAGGCCGGCCTGGTCAGGCGGCAGGGCCAGCTCGAGGAGACGATCTTCCTCGTCGGCACGCCCCAGTGCCTCGTCGCCGAAGGTCTCGCCGATCTCGGCATCGAGGTGGCGGTGGCGGCCGACCCCGAGGCCCAGGCCGCCATGGCTGCCGAGCACCTCCGCCCGCTCCGGGTGCCGTTCGACGCCGAGGTGGCGGCCGTGGTGGCCCGAGCGGGCGAGGGCCTGTCGCGCGTGCGCGGGAACGTCGGGCTCCTGCTGCACGAGGAGGGGCGCCCCGTCGACGAGGTCGTGGCCTATGCCGAGCGGTGGGCGCTGCTGCCCCGGGCCCGGGCCGCGAAGATGGTCGAGTTCCAGACCGACGAGACCTGGCGGGCCTATGTCACCTGCTACGTCGAGGGCCTGCCGCTGTGCCGCCGGTTCGTCGGGGGCGACCCCGCCCGGTTCGAGCGGCTGGTCACCGAGCAGCTCACGCCCGAGCAGCTCTCGGCCGCCTAGCCATGGACGGCTACCTCGTGTTCGATCGCGACCAGTGGTCGGCCTTGCGCGCGGCCACACCGCTCACGCTGTCGGAGGACGACATCGCCGCCCTGAGGGGCATCAACGACCGGCTCGACGTCGACGAGGTGGCCGACATCTACCTGCCGTTGTCGCGGTTGCTGAACCTCAACGTCACCGCATCGCAGTCGCTCGCCCGGGTGATCGACACCTTCCTGGGCCGACCGGCAGGCAAGGTGCCCTACGTCGTGGCGGTCACCGGGAGCGTGGCGGTGGGCAAGAGCACGACCGCGCGCATCCTCCAGGCCCTGCTGGCGCGATGGCCCGACCATCCGCGTGTCGACCTGGTCACCACCGACGGCTTCCTGTTCCCGAACGCAGTCCTGCTGGAGCGCGGCATCATGCAGCGCAAGGGCTTCCCCGAGAGCTACGACGTCGACCGACTGATGCAGTTCCTCGCCGACGTGAAGTCCGGCGCCGGCGAGGTGGCCGCGCCCCTCTACTCACACCAGGACTACGACATCGTGCCGGGCGAGGTGCAGATGGTGCGGCGGCCTGACGTCGTCATCGTCGAGGGGATCAACACCCTGCAGTACGACACCCGCCACATCGACTTCTCGATCTACGTCGACGCCGAGGAGCCCGACATCCTCGACTGGTACGTCGAGCGGTTCAAGGCGTTGCAGCTCACCGCCTTCCGCAACGAGCGGTCGTACTTCCACGACTACGCCGACATCGGCGACGAGGAGGCGACCGTCATGGCCACCCACTTCTGGGAGACCATCAACTCACCCAATCTCGCCGACCACATCCTCCCCACACGCGACCGCGCCAACCTGATCATGCACAAGGGTCGAGACCACCGCGTCGAGCACGTCCGCCTCCGCCAGCACTGATCGACTAGACGTCGAAGGCCCAGGCGCGGTGGGCGACGGCGAGGCGGAAGCCCATCTGGTGGTTGATGCGCAGCATGGGAGCGTTGGACGCGGCATTGCCGGTCTCGATGGTCGTGATCTCCGGCCGCTCATCGAGCAGGCGGAGGGCGTTGACCGCCTTCAACCACTGGCCGATCCGCTTGCCGCGGTGGCGGGCGAGCACGCCGGTGTTCTGCTGCTCGGCCAGCCAGCGCCGATGGCCGTTCAGCAGCAGCTGGGAGTACCCGGCCAGCTCACCCGTGGCGTCGTGGCGGGCGGCGACCGTCCAGATGTCGTAGCCCTGGGCGAGCCAGGCGTCCTGCTCGGCCCGCTCGGTCGCCGGCGTGTGGTCCCAGTCGTCCATGACCTCGGGCTTCGGTGCGTCGTCCATGGCCTTGGCGACACCGGCGATGTCGCTGAGCAGGTCGTCGGGCACCGGGCCGTCGAAGCTGACCAGCGAGTAGCCGGCAGCCGCCTGCGGGGCCAGGTCGATCCAGTCCTGGAGCATGGCGCGATCGAGCTCGGCGACCACGCAGCGATTGAGGTGCTCGACGAGGTCGGGACGCCCGCCGGCGCGCACGCAGAAGGAGGCAGCGCCGTCGTCACCTTCGGTCGTGATCGCGATCAGGGTCGTGCGCCCGTCGCGTGCAGCGAGGTCGCGCACCGCTTCGTGCAGGGCGGTGCCGATGCCCCGGCGCCGCGCCGACGGGCGGACGCCCAACGTCCAGGCCCACGCCACGTGCTGGTTGGTCTCCCTCGTCGCCAGCTCGACGAGGGCGGCGCCGTCGACGCCGGCGCGCACGACCGCCAACGGCGCGTTGGCCGGTGCAGATCGCACCATGGCCGCCATCTCGGAGCCGGGCATGGCCGGTTCGCCGGGCAGGAACTCCCGGACGAGCTCGGTCTCGATGGAGGCCAGCAGCTCGAAGTCGTCGTCGGTCGGGTCGTCGACCACCTCGACTGCCTCCATGGACAACGTGTCTACGCCGTAGCGTCGCCGGTCGTGGGTGCATTTTCCGGCCTGCTGCCATGGTGGCGGGCGAACGGGCGCGATCTGCCGTGGCGGCGCACGCGTGACCCGTGGGCGGTGCTGGTGAGCGAGCTGATGCTGCAGCAGACCCAGGTGCCGAGGGTGGTGAGCCGGTGGCAGCCGTTCCTCGACCAGTTCCCGACAGCGGGTGCCTGTGCCGCCGCCCCCGTTGGTGACGTCGTTCGGGCGTGGGCGGGCCTCGGCTACAACCGCCGCGCCCTCAACCTGCACCGCTGCGCGGTGGCGGTCGTCGAGCGGCACGCGGGTGTCCTGCCCGACGACCTGGGCGCGCTGCTGGCCCTTCCCGGCATTGGGCCCTACACCGCACGCGCCATCCTCGTGTTCGCCCACGGCCGGGACATCGGGTTGGTCGACACCAACGCCGGCCGCTTTCTCGCTCGGGCGGTGGCGGGGCGAGCATTGGCAGGTAGCGAGGCCCAAGGCGTCGCCGACGCGCATGTTCCGCCCGGCCTCGCCTGGGAGTGGGGCCAGGCCGTGTTCGACCTCGGCGCGCTGGTGTGCACCCGACGGGCGCCCGCCTGTGACCGTTGCCCGATCGCGCCCGACTGCACCTGGGCGGCGGCCGGCTGGGCAGCACCTGATCCGGTTGCTGGCTCGGCCGGGATCAGCACGCCCCAGTCGACCTTCGCCGGCTCCGACCGGCAAGGACGCGGTCGACTGGTGTCCGCCCTGCGCGGAGGGCCGGTTGCGATGCGCGACGTCGCATCGGCGACCGGTTGGCCCGACGACCCAGCACGCGCCGAGCGGATCGCCACCGCGTTGGTGGCAGAAGGGCTCGTCGTCAGCGACGGCGCCGTGCTCCTCCTGCCCTGATCGATGCGGCAGGCGGACCATGCCCTACCGTCCACCGGCATGGCTGTCTTGATCCCGGACCCGTGGCAGAACTCCCGGCGTGCCGGCTTTGGCGAGCGCCGCGGTGGCGAGACGTACGCGCGGGTCGTCGATGCGGCCCGCCTCGTGCAGGACCGCCTCGCGTCGACCAACCCGCCAGAGGCGGCCTTGGTCGAGGTTGCCGAACGGCTCGAGGAGCTCAGCACGCTGCTCGAGCCGTGGGTGGTGCCCGAGGGGGAGCAGATTGCCGGCACCCGCATCGACCTCCCGAGCCGGGGTCTCTCGCTGCTGCCGCCGTTCGTCGTCGACGACGCGACGGAGGACACCGTGACCGGTCACGTCGTGTTCCGACGCTTCTACCTCGGCGGGAACGGCGCGGCCCATGGCGGTGCGCTGCCGTTGTTCTTCGACGAGTTGCTGGGCCACCTGGCGAACTCCGGCGAGCGGCCGCGGGCGCGCACCGCCTACCTGCACGTGAACTACCGGCACATCACGCCGATCGAGGTGGAGCTGCGCTTCGACGCCAACGTGCATCGCATCGACGGTCGCAAGCGGTGGGTCACCGGTCGGATCCATGACGGCGACACATTGGTGTCCGACGCGGAAGGCCTGTTCGTGACGCTCCTTCCCGGCCAGCCGTGACGGTGTGTCTCGCGCACGTTGCGGAACGATGACGGAACGTTCGTGACGTTGGTCACGCCGCGGTCGCGCGCTGTCTGACCTCGCCTACCCTTTCCCGCCGCAGCACGCGAAGGGGGAGTCCGCTGAGGGTCACGTTCTGGGGAGTGCGGGGATCGACGCCGTGCGCGTGCGACGACAACCGTCGCTACGGCGGCAACACGTCCTGCGTGTCGCTCGAGGCTGCGGGCGAGGATCCGATCGTGCTCGATCTCGGCACCGGCTTGCGGTTCTGGGGACAGACGTTGACGGGCGACGGCCCGTTCCGCGGCACCGCGTTGGTGAGCCACATCCACTGGGACCACATCCAAGGCCTGCCGTTCTTCGCCCCGATCATCCGTGAGGGCGCCCATCTCGACGTGTACGGGCCAACACAAGCATCGGGGACGTTGGCAGAGGCGGTCGACTCGTTCCTCTGCCCGCCGTACTTCCCGGTCACCGTCCGGGAGCTGAAGGGCCACATCGAGTTCCACGACGTCAACGACGGCGACCTCGCCATCGGCAATGCCAAGGTCCGCGTTCGCCAGGTCCCGCACATCGGCCCGACCAACGGCTACCGAGTCGACTGGGAAGGCGCGTCGGTGGCCTATGTCAGTGACCACCAGTCACCGGGCGCGCATGCCGCGGTCGAGTCCGACCACATCGACGAGGCCGTGCTCGATCTGTGCGACGGCGCCGACGTGCTGATCCACGACGCGCAGTACTGGGCCGATGAGTGGCAGAACAAGGCGCACTGGGGCCACTGCAGCGTCGACTACGCCGTGCGGGTCGCGCTGGCATCGGGCGTCAAGCGGTTGGTGCTGTTCCACCACGACCCCTCCCATGGCGACGCCGAGGTCGACAAGATCCTCCGCCACGCCCGCACGCGGGCCGGCTCGCGGCTCGACGAGGTCATCGCCGCGTCGGAAGGTCTCACCATCGCCCTCGACCGCTAGCCGCTCCCGCCGGCGCTAGGTTCCTGCGGTGGCCGGGGTCGACAGCTCGCTGTTCCGGCAGGTGCTCGGTCACTTCCCGACCGGCGTGACGATCATCACCGCCCACACCGAGGGCCCGGTGGGCGTGTCGGTCGCCCAGTTCTTCTCGGTGTCGCTCGAACCGTTGCTGATCGGGTTCTGCGCCATTCGGGAGTCGTCGACCTGGCCGGCCATCCGCCAGACGGGCTCGTTCTGCGTCAACGTCCTCGCCGACGATCAGGAGGCGTTGTCGCGCCGGTTCTCTCAGTCCGACATCGACCGCTTCGACGGCGTGGCGTGGACACCGGCAGCGAGTGGCGCTCCTCGGCTGGCTGGCGCGCTGGCGTGGATCGATGCCGACATCGTCGGCGTGCACGAGGCGGGCGATCACGACATCTGCGTCGGCGAGGTTCGCGATCTCGCGGTCGAGCGCGAAGGCACCCCGCTGGTCTGGTTCCGCGGCGGCTACGGCCGATTCGCGGTCTGAGGGGCGGCTCGATGACCGCCAGCACCATGATCCACGGCGCCCTCGTGCGCGACCTGACGGCGCACGGTGACGCCCGGGGCCGGTTCATCGAGACGTTCCGGCAGGAGTGGCTGCCGCCCGGCGCCAAGGAGATGCGGCAGGGCAACCGGGCCGACCGGATCGCGGGCAGCATCGTCGGCCTGCACTTCCACCGCCATCAGGCCGACTGGTGGTACCTCCTTGCCGGCCGGGCCCGCATGGTGCTCCACGATCTCCGAGTCGGCTCGCCGACCGAGGGCCAGACGATGGCCGTCGAGCTCACCGAGGACGAGCCGCGCGGGGTCTACATCCCCCGGGGCATCGCCCACGGCTTCTCGGCGATCACCGACGTGACCCTCACCTACCTCGTCGACGGCTACTACGACCCCAACGACGAGCTGGGTCTGGCCTGGGACGATCCCGAGCTGGGCGCCGAGTGGGGCGTGGCCGATCCGGTGCTCTCCGAGCGTGATCGAGGCAATCCACGGCGGTCGGAGATCGCCGAGCTGCCGCCCTTCGTCGCCTAGGAGGACAGCGACCGACCTCGATGCGTAGCGTCCAGGTCCATGGATCTCCTGATCAAGGGTGGGACCGTCATCGACGGCACCGGCACGCCTGGCCGCCAGGCCGATGTCGGCGTCGACGGCGGGCGGGTGGTTGCGGTGGGGACGGTCAGCGAGCCGGCCGATCGGGTGGTCGACGCCAGCGGCCTGGTGGTCTCGCCCGGGTTCATCGACGTCCACGTCCATTACGACGCCCAGGTCCTGTGGGATCCGTCGCTGGCCCCGTCGACCCTGCACGGCGTGACCACGATGCTCGGTGGGAACTGCGGGTTCACGTTGGGCCAGGCCGGCCCTGAGCATGCCGAGTACCTGGTCGAGCTGCTGGCCCGGGTCGAGGGCATCCCGCTGGCGACCCTCAAGACCGCGGTCGACTGGTCGTGGCACGACACCGCTGGCTACCTCGACCGCATCGACGGGCGGGTCACGCCGAACATCGGCTTCCTTGCCGGTCACTCGGCCATCCGCCGCCAGGTGATGGGGGAGCGGAGCATCGGCGAGACCGCGACGGAGGGCGACGTGGCGGCCATGGCCGACGCCCTGCGCAACGCCTTGGCGGCCGGCGCCTTGGGCTTCTCCTCGTCGAACGCGGCCACCCACAACGACGGGGCCGGCGACCCGGTGCCGTCGCGGTTCGCCAACGAGCGTGAGTTGTTCGCCCTCGCCCGGGTGGTGAGCGAGTTTCCCGGCACCACGATCGAGTACATCCCGGTGCGGGCCGCCGACGAGATGGCCCGCATGGCTGGCCTGTCGCTGGCGGCCCAGCGCCCCGTCAACTGGAACATCCTCACCGTCGGCTCGGCCCGGCATGCCGACTTCACGTCCGATCTCGCCGCCTCTGACTACGCGGCGTCACTCGGCGGCGTCGTGCGCGCCCTGACCCTCCCCGCCCGGTCCGACCAGCGCCTGAACCTGGCCAGTGGCTTCATCTTCGACGCACTGCCGGGCTGGGACCAGTTCTTCAAGCTGTCGATCGCCGAGCGCATCCGGGCGCTGCACGACCCGGCCATGCGCGATTCGTTGCGCAAGGGCGCCATCCTCGGCGGCGCTCGCCGGGCCGAGACGACCGACTGGGCCAATCACCTCATCTGCCAGACCTTCGACCCGAGGAACGACGGCCTCGCCGGCCGCACGGTCGGCGAGGTGGCCAAGGAGCGAGGCGCCGACCCGCTCGACACGTTCTTCGACATCGCCATCGTCGACGAGCTCAAGACCGTGGTGCTGCCCCCGGCAACCGGCACCGACGACGCCAGCTGGAAGTACCGGGCCGAGGTCTGGCAGGACTCCCGCACGCTGCTCGGCGCGTCCGACGCCGGCGCCCACATGGACATGCTGGCCACCTTCTCCTACGCCACCATGCTCCTGTCCGAAGGCGTGCGCGAGCGCCAGCTCCTTCCGCTCGAAGAGGCCATCCGGCTCATGACCGCCTGGCCCGCCGCCCACTTCGGCCTCCGCGACCGCGGTCGCCTCGCCGAGGGCGGCTTCGCCGACATCGTGGTGTTCGACCCCGACACCATCGGCCCCGGCCACGTCGAGACCCGCTTCGACCTTCCCGCCGGCTCCGGACGCCTCTACAGCGAAGGCACCGGCATCGAGCACACCTTCGTCAACGGCCGCGAGATCGCCACCCACGGGATCCTCACCGGCGACCACCCCGGCCGCCTCCTCCGCTCCGGCCGCGACACCGACACCGTCACCATCCCCGCCGCCACCCGCTGATCGACCCGCAAAGACCGAACCGGCGACGGATGGTCAACAGATCTGTTGACCATCCGTCGCCGGTTCGTATGCGTACGATGCCGGCGTGCTCCTCGAGTCGCTCGACCTGACGCCCGAGGAGCTGCGCCGCAGCACCGGCTGGGAGATCAAGCCCGAGGGCGCGTGCAAGGACGACCGCTGCGTGCCACTGCCGGGCGTCGAGACCCGAGCCGACGGCACCATCGACGTCCGAGCCTTCGCCGATCGCATGGGGATGCCGGTTGCCGGCGATGAGACCCACGGGCTGTGGGCACTCGGCCCCCAGGCCGGCGCCAGCGTGCTCCAGAGCGCCCAGGTGTCCGAGATCGTGCTGCCCGACTTCGCTGGCAACGCCTTCGACGTCGCCAGCCTGCGAGGGCGCAAGGTGCTGCTCCTCGCCTGGGCGTCATGGTGAGGATGTCGCTTCGACCTGCCCGGGTGGCAGGCCCTGCATCTCGAGCTCGAGCCTGACGGCCTGACCGTCGTCACCGTCGCGCTCGACACGAACGTCGAGGCCGCCCGCCCGTTCGACGAGGCCGCCAACCCGACGCATCCATCGCTGGTCGACCCGGCGCTCTCGCTGGTGTCGATGTTCGGCATGACCAACGTGCCGTTCGGCGTGTGGATCGACGAGTCGGGCACGATCGTGCGACCTGCCGAGGTGGGGTTCGCTCCTCGCCCTGAGCCGGTCGCCGGCTCCGGTGCGCCCCGGCCGGCAGCAGCGAACGTCGACCCTCGGTCGGCCGAGCTGATCAAGACGATCACCTCCACGACCGGCGACCGGACCCGCTACATGACGGCCGTCCGCGACTGGGTGGCCAACGGCGGCCGGAGCAGCTACGTCCTGGCGCCCGACGAGGTCGTCCGTCGGTCCCGCCCGCAGCCGCCCGAGGCGGCCCTCGCCGCTGCCGAGTTCGAGCTCGGCCAGCACCTGCACCGGGCCGGCCATCCCCTCGACGCCGTCCCTCACTTCAAGCGAGCCCACGAGCTCGATCCCGAGAACTGGAGCTACCCGAGGCAGGCGCTCAGCCTCGTCGACCCCGAGGTCGGCCAGAACTACGGCTACGACGTGCTCGACGAGGTGGCGCGGATCGGCCCGACCACCTTCTATCCGCCGCTGGAGATGTAGGACCTCGAAGTCTCCTGTGCGAGAGCTGCTTCAGGTCATGGGCTCGCTGGAGACAACCTCGAAGCGCCAGACCTCTCGGCTGATCATCTTCACGGGGGGAGCGGCATCGGGTTCCGGTGGCGCGCTCCTCATGGCGGCGATGTGGGCGTCGAGATCGGCACGGCTCTCCCACCGCTCCGACAGGATCACTCGCCCGGGGTCGAGGGGGTCGGCGGCCATGACGTACTCGAGGCACCCCTTCTCGGCTCTCGAGTTCTTCATCGCCGCCTTGCGACTCTCGAGGAAGGCGTCGACATCGGATGGATCGAGTTGGAAGACGCCGGTCACGATTCGCATCCCGATTGGTTAGCCGATCACGCCGAAGGTGTCGAGCACGAACGCCAGCACGAGCGCCTCGTCCCGCCAGGCGTCGTACCGCCCCGACGGGCCCATGTGGCCGGCGCCCATCTCGGTCTTCAGCAGCAAGGGGTTCGTGTCGGTCTTGGTCACCCGCAGGCGGGCCACGAACTTGGCCGGCTCCCAGTACGACACCCGCGGGTCGTTGAGGCCTCCCGTCACCAGCATCGGCGGGTAGTCGACGGCGGCGATGTTCTCGTACGGGGCGTACGACTTCATGTAGCGGTAGGCCTCGGCTGATTCGACCGGGTTGCCCCACTCCTCCCACTCGAGCACGGTCAGCGGCAGCGACGGGTCGAGGATGGTGTTCAGGCTGTCGACGAAGGGCACCTCGGCGATGACCGCGCCGAACAGGTCGGGACGCAGGTTCACCACCGCGCCCATCAGCAGGCCGCCGGCCGACCCGCCGCGGATCGCCAGCTTCGACGGCTCGGTCCAACCCTCGGCCACCAGGTGCTCGGCCGCGGCGATGAAGTCGGTGAAGGTGTTGCGCTTCGCCATCAGCTTGCCGTCGAGGTACCAGCGCCGTCCCATCTCGCCGCCGCCCCGGATGTGGGCGATGGCGAAGACGAAGCCACGGTCGAGCAGCGAGAGGCGGACCGACGAGAACGAGGGGTCGGTCGACGACTCGTACGACCCGTAGCCGTAGAGGAGGGCCGGCCCGGGAACGTCGCGCGGTCGGTCGCGGCGGTAGACGATCGACACCGGCACCTTGACGCCGTCCGGCGCCGGCGCCCACAGGCGCTCAGTCGCGTAGAGGTCGGGGTCGTAGCCGCCCAGGACCGGCTGCTGCTTGAGCAGGACCCGCTCCTTGGTGTTCATGTCGTAGTCGAACACCGACGACGGGGTCACCATCGAGGTGTAGCCGTAGCGCATGACGTGGGTGTCGAACTCCGCCGAGCCGCCACTGGCGGTCGACACCGCCTCGGGCTGCTCGATGAGGTGTTCGGCGTCGTCGGAGAGGCGCCGGACGCGGATCCGCCGCGTGCCCTCGGTGCGCTCGAACAGCACCAGGTGGTCGGCGAACACGTCGATGCCCGAGAGCTTCACGCCGGGCCGGTGGGGGACCACCTCGACCCAGTGCTCGCGACCGGGAGACGAGACAGGTGCCTCCATCAGCTTGAAGTCGACGGCGTCATCGGCGTTGGTGACGATGAAGAAGCGACCGTCGTGGTGCTCGATGCCGTACTCGACGTCCTGCTCGCGCGGCTGGACGATCGTGAACGACCCGGTCGGGTCGGTCGCGTCGAGGAAGCGCACCTCGTCGGTGACCTTGCTGCCCAGGTGCAGCTCGATGTAGCGATCGTCCTTGCTCGTGCCGACGCCGAGGTAGAACCGCTCGTCGTCCTCCTGGTGGACGAGGACGTCGGCGGCCGGATCGGTGCCGAGCTGGTGGCGCCAGAGCTGGTGCGGGCGCATGGAGTGGTCGGGTCGAACGTAGAACAGGTGGCGATTGTCGGCCGACCAGGCCGTCCCGTAGTAGGTGCCCGGGATCCGGTCAGGCAGGTCCTCGCCGGTGGCGAGGTCGCGCACCCGCAGCTCGTAGAGCTCGGCCCCGGCGAAGTCGGTCGACCACGCCAAAAGGGAGGTGTCGGGGCTGACGTCGAAGGCGCCGACCGCGAAGTAGTCGGCTTCGCCGGCCTCCAGGTTCTGGTCGAGGACGACCTCCTCGGGTGTCGAAGCGGCCGGCCGGTGCTCGTCGTCGGCGGTGGTCGCCTGCTTCCGGCAATGGATCGCGTACTGCTTGCCCTCCTCGGTCCGGCTGAACCACCACCATCCCCTGCGGCGGGTTGGCACCGAGAGGTCGGTCTCGAGGATGCGGCTCTTGATCTCCTCGAACAGCTTCTCCTGGAGGGGCTTGGTGTGGGCGAGTGCTGACTCGGTCCACTTGTTCTCGGCCTCGAGGTAGGCGATCGTGTCCGGGTCGTCCCGGTCGCGCAGCCACGCGAAGGGGTCCACCACGGTGTCGCCGTGGCGGGTGCGCTCCACCGGCAGCTGCTTGGCGACGGGCGGAGCCTGCTTCGGGACCATGGGCCCGACCGTAACGCCGGGGGCTTCGCGGAAGCGGTTCGGTAGGTTCACTGCGTGGGGGTCGACGGGGCTGACGGGGATGACGGGGGTGCGGCGCGGGAGCACGGGCGCCGGCTACTGCTGAGTCAGATGCGCCGCCAGTGGTGGGGGATCGCCATCGGCATGTTCATGGGCGTGGTGTGGACCGCCGGCAAGATCGCCATCCCCCGGTTCGTGGGGCGGGCCATCGACCGAGGAGTCGACGGTGGCGACGGGCGCTCGTTGCGCATCAACACCATCCTCATCCTCGGCATCGGTCTGGCCAGCGCCGTGTGTGCCGGTGCCCGGCGGTACAACGCCTTCCGCGAGGCCCGTGTCATCGAGGCCAACCTCCGCAACCGCCTGTTCGCGCATCTGCAGGGCTTGCACTTCGGCTTCCACGACCGGGCTCACACGGGCGACCTCATGAGCCGGGCCAACACCGACCTCCAGTCGATCGAGATCCTGTTCTCCTCACTGCCGATGTCGTTCGCCAACGTGATGTCACTGGTGGGGGCCACCGTCATCATGTTCCTCCTCAACTGGCAGTTGGCTGCCCTGTCGCTGGTGAGCCTGCCCCTCGTCAACGTGGTGGCGAAGCACTTCTCGAAGGTCCTGCACCCGCAGGTCCTCGGCATCCAGCAGGAGTCGGCCCAACTGGCGACCGTCGTCGAGGAAGCGGTTTCCGGCGTGCGGGTCGTCAAGGGCTTCGGGGCCGAAACGGTGCTCGCCGCCCGGTTGGCGGTGGAGGCGGAAGACGTCTACGAGGCGTCGATCGGGGCCGCTCGGGTGCGGGCCAGCCACGCGCCGGCGCTCGAGCTGCTGCCCAACCTCGGGCTGGTCACGGTCCTGTTCGTCGGGGGTCACCAGGTGCTCGACGGCCGGATGAGCCTTGGCGACCTGGTCGCCTTCAACGTCTACCTGGTCTTGTTGATCGGTCCCCTCCGGATGCTCGGCGACATGCTCGCCCAGTTCCAACGGGCGGTCGCCGCCGCCGGCCGGGTGCACGAGATCCTCGTCTCCGACCCCGAGATCACCGAACCGCACGGCGCCCGCCCGCTTGCCGCGGGCGCCGGTGAGGTCCGGTTCGAGGGCGTGCGGTTCGGCTACCACGACCGCCAGCCGGTCATCGACGGTCTCGACCTCACCATCGAGGCGGGCACCTCGGTAGCCCTCGTCGGATCCACCGGCTCCGGGAAGACCACCCTGGCCCGGCTGCTGCCCCGCTTCTACGACGTGTCGGCCGGCCGGGTCCTCATCGACGGGCACGACGTCTCGACCGTCCGCCTCCAGGACCTCCGCCGGGCGGTGGCCACCGTGTTCGAGGAGACGTTCCTCTTCAGCGACACCATCGCCGCGAACATCGCCTTCGCCGATCCCGACGCCGGGGAGGACGCCATCGAGCGGGCGGCCCGCCAGGCCGGCGCGGCAGAGTTCATCGACACGCTGCCCGATGGCTACGCCACCATGACCGGCGAGCGGGGCTTCTCACTCTCGGGCGGCCAGCGCCAGCGCATCGCCATCGCCCGGGCGGTGTTGGCCGACCCGCGCGTGCTGATCCTCGACGACGCCACCTCGGCAGTCGACCCGACCAAGGAGCACGAGATCCGAGACTCGCTCGGGGAAGTCATGCGGGGCCGCACCACCATCGTCATCGCTCACCGCCCGGCCACGATCGCGCTGGCCGATCGCGTCGTGCTGCTCGACCAGGGACGGATCGTCGCCGACGGCACCCACGATTCGTTGCTGGCCACGAGCGAGCGCTACCGCGAGGTCCTGGCTGCGGCGGCCCGCCGCGACGAGGAGCTCCAGGCGGAGGCGACCTGACATGGGCATGTGGATGCGGGGCCACGGCGTCGAGGAAGCCGACAAGCTCGACAGGGCGGCGACCGTCCACGTCGTGCGGCGGACGGCCGAGCAGTTGCGACCTCAGCGGTGGGCGGTGCTCGGGGCGTTGTTGGTCTCGCTGGTGTGGACGGCGTGCAGCCTCGCCGGTCCGTGGTTGGTGCGCAACGCCATCGACCACGGCATCCGGAAGGGCCACGCCTACGTCCTCGATCGCGACGTCATGATCTACGTCGTCGTCGCCCTTGCCCAGTACGCCAGCCAGCGCTCCCAGATCATGGTGCTCGCCCGGGTCGGCGAGCGGTGGCTGCGATCGCTGCGGCTCGACGTGTTCGCCCACTTGCAGGCCCTGTCGATGCCGTTCTACGACCGGGAGAAGGCGGGCGTGATCGTCTCCCGCATGACCTCCGACATCGACTCGCTGGCCGAGCTGATCCAGATGGGCATCCTGCGGTTCGCCAGTCAGGGTCTGCTGGTGACGGCCAGCCTGGTGATGCTGATCGCCCTGTCGTGGCAGCTGTCGATCGTCGTGTTCGCGGTGCTGCCGTTCGTGCTGCTGGCCAGTGCCAAGTTCAAGCGCGACTCGAACCGCGCCTACCTCGACGTGCGCGACAACATCGGCCTGACGTTGTCGGGTCTCCAGGAGGGCATCGCCGGCGTGCGCGTCGTGCAGGCGTTCGCCCGGGAGCCGGTGCAGATCGACCGGTTCGCGGTCACCAACCGCTCCCTGCTCGACGCCCACCTTCGCTCGACGTGGATCCAGTCGTGGTACATCCCGGTCGTCGAGTACGCCCAGCACATCACCATGGCGGGCACCGTGGGGATCGGCGGGTTCCTCGTGCACCGGGGCTCGATCTCCATCGGGACGGTGGCCGCCTTCGTGCTGCTGCTCAACAACCTGTTCGAGCCCTTG
>JAEKLB010000186.1 GCA_019510095.1 Acidobacteriota bacterium
ACCGTCACCTTGACCGCGCCACCACCGGCAACGCCTTCGAACGCCTGCGCCTCCTGGCCCCCGAGCAGCTGGCTCTGGAGCTGCTGGGCCTGTTCGAACAGGTTGCTCATGTCGGGGAGATCGGCCACGTCGCCAAGGTTAGGAGTACCTGCGCAACTGAGCCCGCAGGGTGAGCCTGCAGGGCGAACCCGCGCAGGGACGTCGGGTAGCTCGAGTCAGTCCTCGATCACCTCGGCACCTGGGAATGCGCTGGTGAGGTGGTCGATGGGTGAGCGGTTGTCAGGCGGGGCGTCGGTGAGCTCGTGCAGATCGGGGGGCGGCTCGTCCTCGTCGCCCTCCACGGGCGCCTCGGGGGCCACGACGGTCACCCGCAGCGGGATGCGCCGGCCGAAGTGAGCGGCAAAGGCGGCCTCGACATCGGCCCGCACCTGCTCGGCCAGATCGGCCCGGGGCTTGGTGTCGAAGGCGACGACCGCGCCCGACTCGTCGACCGAGACGAAGCGGGCGGTGCCGAACTTGGCCTTCACCGTGCCCCGGAGGCCCCGCATGACCGAGTCGCCCCACGCGGTGGTGAGCTCGTCGCGTGACGGCAGCGGGCCGGTTGCTGCGGGCACGGCGGCGGGAGCCTTGGCTGCCACGGGTGTTGCCGGTGCCGGCGCTGCTGGCGTCGGGGCGGCAGGTGCGGCCTGCTGGCCGCGCACGGCGCCGAGCGCCCGCCTGGCCCCGGCCGCGCCACCGGTCGTCGGCGACGGCGCCGGCGCGTCGGCGGCCACTTCTCCCGGGGCCGAGCCGGTCACACCGGCCGCGGCAGCCGTGGCCGGCGACGCCGCCGTCCGGGCACCCCGCTCGAGGCGCTCGAGTCGTTCGACGATGGCCGCCGGCGAGGTGTCGAGCTCGGGCCGGGTCACGCGGACGAGGGCCACCTCGAGGCTCACCCGGGGATCGGGCGCCTCCCGCATGTCGAGCAGCGCCTGGCCGACGGCGTCGAGGGCTCGCGTGATCGACGGGGGGCCCAGGCGACGGCCTTGATCGGAGACCCGGGCCAGTGCCTCGTCGGGCAACGACACGACGTCGGGGGCGACGACGGCGAGCAGCGCGTCGCGCAGTGACGACAGCAGTGACTCGCCGAGCTGGCGAGGATCGCGCCCGGCGTTACAGGCCATGGCCACCGCGGCCAACGCCCGTCCGGTGTCGCGCTCGCAGAGCGACTCGACCAACTCGTCGAGCGACGTGTCCTCGTCGCCCTCACCGCCGGATGCGGCCAACTGGTCGAGCGCCGACTCGGCGTCACGCGCCGATCCCTTGCCCCGGCGCACCGCGAGGGCGATGGCGTCCTCGGTCACCGACAGGCCGGCGTCGGCCGACACGTCCCGCAGGAGCTCGGTCAGGGTGTTGGCCGCCAGCAGGCGGTACTCGAAGTGCTGGGTGCGGCTGCGAATGGTGGGCAGCACCTTTTGCGGATCGGTCGTGGCCAGGACCCAGGTGACATGCGCCGGCGGTTCCTCCAGCGGCTTCAGCAACACGTTGGACGCCGCGTTGGAGAGCATGTGCACCTCGTCGACGATGTACACCTTCGCCCTGCCCCCGGTGCCGAGCGCGGCTCGCTGCACGAGGTCGCGCATGGCATCGACACCGTTGTTCGACGCGGCGTCGAGCTCGATCACGTCGAGCGAGCGCCCGGCCTCGACCGCCACGCACGACTCGCAATGGCCGCACGGCTCGCCGTCCTCGGGCGCCTCGCAGTTCAGGGCCTTGGCCAGGATGCGGGCCGTCGAGGTCTTGCCGGTGCCCCGTGGCCCGCTGAACAGATAGGCATGGGCCACGGTGCCCTCGCGCACTGCGTTGCGAAGGGCCCGAGTGGCGTGCTCCTGCCCCCGCACCTCGCCGAACTTCTGCGGCCGGTACCGCCGGTACAGAGCCTGGAACGCCACAGCTGCACCCTAGCGAGGGGCAAAAAACGTGGCGGCCAGGCGATCTGCGGCACACGGCTGCTGCCGCTGAGAGCTGCTGCGTTCCCGCCCTGACTCGGTTCACGGCGAGCCGTTGCACAGGGCCCGACCGCCACGCGAAGGCCAGCGTACAACCCCGGCTACCCTGAGCCGCCCCCGGGAGGGGTGCGAGAGCGGCCGAATCGGCACGCTTGGAAAGCGTGTGTGGGGCAACCCACCGTGGGTTCGAATCCCACCCCCTCCGCCAACCTCAGGTGGCCGCGAGCGGCAGCCGCACCCTGAACGTCGAGCCGGCGCCCGGGTTGCGGCAGGCGTCGATGCTGCCGTTCATGGTCGTGACCAGGTTGCGCACGATGTAGAGGCCGAGGCCCACGCCGGGGACGTCGGCCGCCATGCCCGCCCGCTGGAACGGCTCGAACAGGTCGACGCCCTCGGGGACGCCGATCCCCTCGTCACGCACCTCGAGGACCGCCTCGTCGTCGTCGGCCCGGGCGCTGACCCACACCCGCCCGCCCTCCGAGGAGTACTTGACGGCGTTCTCGATGAGGTGGCCGAGCACCTGCTGCAGGGCAGCCGGATCGACGCTCACCGGCACCGGCTCGCCGAACGGGACGTGCACGACGGCGTGACGGGCGGAGACACCGCCGAAGGTGCCGGTCGTGGCCTCCAGGACGGCATCGAGGTCGAGGCCGACCGGCTCCGGTTCGAGGCCCAGGATCTCGGCGCGGGCTTCCTCCAGCAGGCGGGACGCCTGAAGGGCCATGTCGTCGCTGGCCCGGCGGATGATCGACACCCCCTCGCGGCGACGGGCGTCGTCGAGCTGGTCCCAGCGATCCTCGAGGGTGGCGGCCCAGCCCGTGATCACCGACAGCGCCGTCTTGAGGCGATGCTCGGCCTCGGCCATGAGCATCGTCTGGTTCCGGAGCCGGTCCTCGGCCGCCGTCGCCCGGGCTCGTTCGCCCGCAAGATCCTGGGATTGGTCGATGTGGTCACTCACTGGGTCGAGCGTCTCCAGGCCGTTGCTCTCCTGGAGATCTTGGGCACCACCGCGTGCACGGTCGTGACCACTGACAGTTTGGCCCGAACAGGTGACTGCTGTCACCGATCCGGGCCCGGGTGACCTGGCCGGCCTCTACGGTCGGGCCGTGACACCGGACCAGGCCATGGAGCTCGCCATCGAGGAGGCCGCCATGGCCACCGTCCACGGGGACGTGCCGGTTGGCGCAGTCCTCCTGGGTGCCGACGGGGTCGTGCTGTCCCGGCGCCACAACGAACGAGAGCTGCGGCGCGACCCCCTGGCCCACGCCGAGCTCTTGGTCCTCGCCGAGGGTGCGGCCGCCCTGCGCGACTGGCGGCTCACCGGCACCACCTTGGTCGTCACCCTCGAGCCGTGCCCGATGTGTGCGGGCGCCCTCATCGCGGCGCGGGTCGGCCACCTCATCTACGGCGCTGCCGACCTCAAGGCCGGTGCGTGCGGGAGCCTCTACAACCTGTGCGACGACCCACGCCTGAACCATCGGGTCGAGGTGACCCGCGAGGTCCGCGCTGCCGAGTGCGGCGCCCTGCTCTCCGCGTTCTTCGCCGGGAGGCGCGACCAGTAACGTTGCCCGGTCCCAGGAGAGGTGCCAGAGCGGACGAATGGGACGGTCTCGAAAACCGTTGAGGGTTCTGCCCTCCGAGGGTTCGAATCCCTCCCTCTCCGCCAGCAAGCGAAATCGGTGCATGGCGTTCGGGCTCGACCCGCGCCATTGACCGTTGGCGGCGCTTTGGGGTCGTTCGGCCCTGCCCTCGGCCGGGACCTCGACGCCATGCTCGAGGCATGGAATCGAGGATGAAGGCGTCCGATGACTGACCTGCGACTGCTGACCGATGACCATGCCGCCCTTCGACCGGCGGTCGACGCGCTCCGACGTGCCGCCGATGCCGTGGCTGACCTCGACGCCGAGCTGGCGGGCGTCGACCAGGTGTCTGCCGACCTGGCGACGCGCATCCGGCGGGACTTCTACGGCCTGTACGCGCTGCTCATCAACCACTTCGACAAGGAACGACTGATCTACCACCCCTTCCTCGAGGGTGGCTGCTCGCCACGACGGCTGGCCGCGCTGTTCGGCGCACTCGACACCGAGGCCGCGAAGCGAGCGCTGGCGGCGACGTCCTGATGCAGCGCCCCGTGACCGCGTCGGTGACGATGCGAGCGCCGATCGACCAGGCCAAGGAGCTGCTGGGCACCGACCCGGCAGTGGCGCTCGTCGACCACGCATCTGTCGACGAGCGGCGGGCCCGAACCTTTCGCTCGACGCTGAGCGCTCCGATCGGCAGTGGCGGCGTCCATCATGAGGTCGACATCGAGGCGGGCCTCGGTCGGATCGTCGATGACGGTGCTGTGGTGCCGCTGACGTGGAGGGCCGCTGGGCACAAGCGGCTGTTCCCCACCTTCGACGGCGCGCTCGAGGTCACCCCGCAGGGCTCCGGGAGCCTGCTGGTCGTGCGCGGCACCTATCGCGTACCCCTTGGGCCGCTGGGTCGCCTCGGCGAGGGTCTTGCCGGTCGCACCTTCGCCCAGGAATCGCTCAGGGTCTTCGTGGAGCGGGCAGGCGCTCGCCTCGACGCCGAGATCGCCCGGCGGCGAGAGTCGATCGCGGTGCCGACGGTCGTCTATCCCGAGTCATTGCGAGAGCACGACCGCTGAACGAGGTCCGTAGCCTGACGACGTGATGCCCGGCGGTCACCCGTCGATTCGTCGACGGGCACGGCGTGAGATGGAAGGGGCGCGCCCGGTCGACCGTCACCTCCTCGGCCGGGTCTGGCACTTCTGCCAGCCCTACCGGGCTCGGCTCCTGGTGTTCATCGTCCTGATCACGGTCGGGGCCCTGTTCGACCTCGTTCCCCCGCTCGTCTTCCGGCGGATCATCGACCATGCCATCCCGGCGGGCGACCGGGGCGAGGTGGCGGCCCTGGCCCTCTTCGCGCTCGGCCTTGCCTTTCTGTCGAGTGGTCTCGACCTCGTCGAGCGATGGCTGTCGGCAACCATCGGCGAAGGCCTCATCTTCGACCTGCGCACCGCGCTCTACGACCACGTCAACGCCATGCCGATCGGGTTCTTCACCCGGACGCAGACCGGTGCCCTGACGAGCCGCATGAACGGCGACGTGATCGGCGCCCAGCGAGCGCTCACCGGCACCGGTGGCCAGGTCGTGTCCAACGCGCTGACGGTCACCCTGACACTCGCCGCCATGCTCGTCCTCGAGTGGCGGCTGACGGTTCTCGCCCTCATCATCGTCCCGCTGTTCCTCATCCCCGCGAATCGCATCGGCGGGAAGCTCCAAGACCTCACCCGCGAGGGCATGGAGCTGAACGCGTCGATGAACGCCCAGATGACCGAGCGGTTCAACGTGGCGGGCGCGCTTCTGGTCAAGCTGTTCGGCAACCGCGAGCGTGAGGTCGCCGCCTTCGCCCGCCGGGCCCGCCGGGTGCGCGACGTCGGCGTGAGCTCGGCGATGTACGGACGCATCTTCTACGGCGCGCTCGCCCTCATCGCCACGGTGGGAACGGTCGTCGTCTACTGGGTCGGGTCCGAGCGCGTCATCTCCGGCGCCATCTCGATCGGCACGCTCGTCGCCCTCTCCGCCTACGTGGCCCGCATCTACGGGCCGTTGACCAACCTCACCAACGCCCGGCTCGACATCCTGCTGGCGTTCGTGTCGTTCGAGCGGGTGTTCGAGCTGCTCGACACACCGGTGCTGGTCAGCGACAAGCCCGATGCCATCGACCTGGCCGATCCGAAGGGCGCCGTCGACTTCGACGACGTGTGGTTCCGCTACCCGTCGCCGTCGGAGGTGTCGGTCGCGTCGCTCGAAGGCGAAGGCGACAGCGATGCGCCACTCGATGAGCGACCGGGCGGGCTGGTGCTGCACGGTGTCGATCTGCACATCGCGCCGGGCCAGCTGGTGGCGCTGGTCGGTCCATCGGGCGCGGGCAAGACGACGATCTCATCACTGCTCCCTCGCCTCTACGACGTGAGCAAGGGAGCGGTGCGCATCGACGGCCACGATGTGCGCGACCTGACCCAGGCGAGCGTGCGGGAAGCCATCGGCGTCGTCACCCAGGACGCTCACCTGTTCCACGACACGATCGCCGCCAACCTGCGCTATGCCCGGCACGACGCGACCGACGACGAGCTCGTCGCTGCCTGCCGTGCGGCCCAGATCCACGAGGTCGTCGCCGGCCTGCCCGATGGCTACGACACGCTGGTCGGCGAGCGTGGCTATCGGCTGTCGGGCGGCGAGAAGCAGCGGCTGGCCATCGCCCGGATGTTGCTGAAGGATCCGGCCATCGTCATCCTCGACGAGGCCACCAGCCACCTCGACGCCGAGAACGAGGTGCTGATCCAGCACGCGCTGGCCGCCGCCCTCGCAGACCGCACC
>JAEKLB010000187.1 GCA_019510095.1 Acidobacteriota bacterium
GGCGTTCGTGGCGTCGGAGGGCGGCCGGGCGCGGCTGGTGGTGGTCGACGCAGGTGGGGGACCGGAGCTGGTGGTCTCCACCGAGCCGGCCCCGGCGGCAGCCCGTCCCGGCGGCAGTGGCGTGTTCGACTGGGACCGCGACGGCGCCTCGCTGGTGTACGTCGGCGTCGACGGCGGCTTGTGGCGCCAGCCGGCGGCCGGCGGGCCCCCGAGCTGCCTGTGGCCCGCCGACCGCGGCCCGGTGGGGGCACCGGCCACCGGGCCCGGTGGGATGGTGGCGTTCGTCGTCGACTTCCGGGACGTCGTGGTCGTCGACGCCGACGGTGGGCACGGCACCTACGGCGGCCAGGACTTCGCTGCCGACCCGGCCGTGTCGACCGACGGTCGCCGGGTGGCGTGGTTGGCCTGGGACGTGCCGGCCATGGCGTGGGACGCCTCGCGGATCGTCGAGCTGACCGACGGGATCACCCGTGTCGTCGCGGGAGGCGACGGCATCAGCGTGCAGCAGCCGAGGTACGGGCCCAACGGCGAGCTCGCCTACCTCAGCGACGAGAGCGGCTGGCTCAACCTGAGGGCCGGCGACCAACGGTTCGACGACGAGCGCGAGCACGGCGGCCCGACGTGGGGGATGGGGCAGCGCTCGCATGCCTGGTCGCCCGATGGCCGGTCGTTGGCCGTGACCCCCAACGAGGGCGGCTACTCGACGCTGGTGGTGTGGACGCCAGGGCAGGCCGACCCGGTGGTGCTGGGTCGTGGCATCCACACCTGCCTGTCGTGGGCCGGCGGTCGCATCGCCGCGGTGCGCAGCGGCGCCCGCACGCCCACCCAGGTGGTCGTCTACGACGTGCACGACACCGAGCGGGGCCGACGACGGCGCCATCATCCCGGGACGGCTGTACCGGGCGCCGGGCGAGCGGCTGCTGGTGTGGGTCCACGGCGGGCCGACCGACCAGTGGCAGGTCGAGTTCCGGGCCCGGTTCGCCTACTGGCTCGACCGGGGATGGTCGATCCTGGTGCCCGACCACCGGGGCTCGACCGGGCACGGCCGGGCCTTCACCCAGGCGATGGCCGGCCGCTGGGGCGAGCTCGACGTCGCCGACGTGGCGGCCGGTGCCCGGGCCTGCCTGGCCAACGGGTGGGGAGGCCGGCTGGTGGCGATGGGAGCGTCGGCGGGCGGCTTCACGGTCCTCAACCTGCTGGCGGAGCACCCCGGGCTGTTCGCCGCCGGGGTGAGCCTCTACGGCATCGGCGACCTGCTCGAGCTGTCCCAGGCGACGCACCGGTTCGAGGCGCACTACAACCTGTCTCTCGTGGGCCCGCTTCCCGAGGCAGCCGACCGGTACCGGAGTCGTTCGTCCTTGCACCGTGCCGACCACATCGTCGATCCGTTGCTCCTGTTGCACGGCTCGGCCGACCCGGTGGTGCCGGTGAGGCAGAGTGAGGCGATGGCTGCCCGACTGACGGCGCTGGGTCGCCCGGTCGAGCTCCATGTGTACGACGGCGAGGGGCATGGCTGGGGCCGGCGAGAGATCGTGGTCGACGAGCTCGAGCGAACCGACGACTTCCTCCGGAGGCATGCATGAGCGACGTCACCACCTGCGCGGCATGCGGCGCGCAGTACTTCAGGGCCCAGGGGGCCACCTGCGTCGACTGCGGCGCGCCGCTGGCGGGACCGGTGCTGGCGCCGGGTGGCGACGAGGTCGGCTACGAGCTCGACGACTGGGCCGGGAGTCGGCGTGACGACCTGAGCAAGGCGCTGGCCGACGAGAGCATCGCCCACCGGTGGGAGGACGCCGAGCTGGTGGTGGCCGAGGACGCTGCCGACCGGGTCGAGGTCTTGATCGAGATGCTCGACGTCGAGGTCGTCGACGAACCCGACGACGACGACGGCGGTGGAGTCGACGGCGCCGAGCTGCTCTCGGCCCTGTTCGTGTCGGCCGATGTCCTGCAGAGCGAGCCGTCGAACAAGGCGGCGGTGATCGAGCTGCTCGAGGCGGTCGAGGCCATGCCCGACCGGCCGCCCTACGGCATCGACGCCGAGGTGTGGAAGACACTGCTCGACGAGGCCGACGCGGTGGCCGACCTGCTCGCCGAGGAGGCGGCCGACGAGGCGGTCGCTGCTGCCGCCCGGACCCTGCGGGCCTCGGTCCGGCCCTTGGTGTAGCGACGCCCATGCAGACGCTGGCCGAGCTCGAGATCTGGCACAGCCGGTCGATTGCCCCGACCCGGCGAGTGGCGCTCGGGCGAGCTTCCCTGCCCGTCGATCCGGCACCGGGGTTCGGGGGGCTGTTGCTCGGTGGGATCGTCGCCGTCCACGCCCCCGACCTCGATCCCGACCTGGCGGCCGAGCTCGGTGATCTCCTCGACGACCTGGCCCAGGGCCGGCGCATCCCCCAGCCCCGGCTGCGACACCGCTTCCAGGCCGACCGCCACGGGCTGGCCCGGTCGGCCCACCGGCTGGTCGCGGGAGGTGACCTGATGTGGCTGGAGTCCGAGGGAGAGGGCAGCCCCTCGTCGCAGGTGCTGGCGGCCGCCTACGCGGCGGGCCAGCTGCCGCCGGCAACCCGGCGAGCGGTGGTCACCGTGCTCCGCCGGGGGCTGCGGTGGCGGGGTTCGCCGGGGCCGGCGCTGTTCGCCCACCTGGCCGCCCACAGCGGCGCGCATCGGTGGTCGCGGGCCAACTTCGCCGACCCGTCCGGGTGGGCGCTCGGTGTGTTGGGCTTCGACGAGGGCCGGCCCGAGCGGCGCGACGTCCAGCGCCGGTTCCGGCTGCTGCTGCGAGAGGCCCATCCCGACCACGGTGGCGAGTCGACCGCCGCTGCCGCCCGCATCGCCGATCTCTCCGAGGCCCGTCGCATCCTGCTGGCGAGCACCTGATGGCGGCCAAGAAGCTGGCGTTGCTGCTGACGCCGGGAGCCGGCAGCGGCAGGGACCACAGCTCGCTCCTCGCCATCGAGAAGGCGGTCACGGTGCCCGTCCTGCGTCACGACTTCCCGTACCGCCGCAACGGCAAGAAGGCACCCGACCGGGCGCCGGTGCTCCTCACCGACATCCGCGAGGCCGCGGCTTCCTTCGTGAAGGAGGCCGGCGTCAAGCCCGACCGCCTGATCCTCGGCGGGCGGTCGATGGGGGGACGCATCTGCTCGATGGCCGTCGCTGGCGTGCCCGAGACCGGCGGTGAGCAGCTGCCGGCGGCCGGCCTGGTGCTCATCAGCTATCCACTCCACCCACCGGGAAAGCCCGAACGGATGCGCACCGAGCACCTTCCCCGGCTGGAGGTGCCGTGCCTGTTCATCAGCGGCACGCGCGACGCGTTCGGCACGCCCGACGAGCTGGGAGCAGCGACCGCAGCCATCGCCGGCCCGGTCGAGCACGTGTGGGTCGAGCGCGGCACCCACGATCTCAAGGGCGCCGACGACCTGATCGCGTCGACCGTCAGCCGGTGGTTGAAGGGTCTGTGACGGCGTCCTCAGGATTCAGCTCCTCGAGCTCGAAGCCGGCGGTCTCGGGGTAGCGGGTCAGCACCAGGGCGGCCAAGGCGAGTGGCCCCACCGACAACACCGCCAGTGCCCGGCCCAGCCCACCCAGGGCGTCCGACAGTGAGCCGGCGGCGAGCAGGCCGACGACGCTCCCGATGATGGCGGCCAGGCTGAGCACGCCGTTGGCCCGGCTCCACAGCTCGGGCCCGTACACGCCGAGGGCAGGAAGGGTGGCGGCGCCGACGATGCCGGCACCGAGCGACCACAGCCACATCGCCCAGCCGGCAACGAGATACATGACCACCGTGCCGATGGTGCCGCCGATGAGGCCGATGGCGGCGACGCCCCGCCGGCCCCGCACGTCGGCCAGCCGACCGCCGGCGACGATGCCGATGGCCGCCGGCGTGTTGGTCAACAGGGTGAAGAGGGTGATGCCGAACGCGCCGTAGTGGCGCTCGTCGCGCAGGAACTCGTTCTGCAGCTGCGATGCCGGCGTGATGAAGAGCTGCACGAGGAATAGCGACACCGCGAGCAGCGCCAGTCGTTGCCCATGGCCGGCAAGGGCGGCATCAGCGTGGGCGCGGACGAACCGCTTGCTCTCGGGCAGCCGGCGGGCCACGCCGACCAGGACGGGCAGGGCGACGAGCGGGATGAGATAGATCAGCCGCCACCCACTTTCACCCCGGTCGGCGAGGGGCAGGGCCATCACGCAGATGCCGGCGCCCAGCGCCGCGCTCATCCCCACCACGCTCACCGCGAAGGCGCGGGCGCCGGCCGGTACTTCCTCGGCGGCCACGACCGTCACGAGGATGGCGGTGGCGGCGGAGAAGCCGCGGAGCAGGGTCTGGCCGGCGGTGAAGGCGGCGAAGGACGGCGAGGCCGCGCACGCGACGGCCAGGAGACAGCCGGCGACGGCCGAGCCGAGCAGCAACCGCCGCCGGCCCTGCCGGTCGGCCATGGCCGCCACCGCCAGGGAGATGACGATCGACAGCCGCACCACGGCCAGGGCGATCGACTGCGGGCGGTCGCCGCTGAGATGGAAGTCGTCGGAGACGTAGGTGATCGTCTGGGTGATCGAGGTGCCGAGGAAGCCAGCGATCACCGACACCGCGCACAGGGTGCCGAGCACCGCCGAGGCCCTGGCGTCGAGCCGGTCAGCCGGGCCCCACCACGGCAAGCGGGCCCCGGGTGTGCGCAGCGACGACCGGACCGGCACGGCGAAGAGCCAGCCGAAGTAGGGGATGGCCAGCCGGAACTCGACGCTCGAGGTCATGGCCACCAGGCCGCCGGGTGCCGGGGTTGCCGTCACGACCCGCCGGTAGGTGCTGAACGGGCCCTCGGCGCAGGCGAAGCTGCCGTCAGGGAGGCGCTCCTCCCGCACCAGGCCGTCCCACGGCTCGGTCCAGCGCTCCAGCTCCTCGGGTGCGACGACCCGGGTGGTGACCGCTCTCACTCCGGTGGACGGTCCTCGTCCTTCACCTCGCGGTCGGCTCGTCGCTTGGCGATCTGCAGCAGCACGTAGAAGAGGAGGAGCGGAAGGGCCACGAAGAGCGACTCGTCCCAGCCGCCCTGGTGTGCCAGGACCAGGTCGACCGGCATGCGCTGGACCGTACCGTCCCGGCGGCAAGTTGTGACTGCAACGATCGCGGGCGAGACTGGCCAGGACATGCGAGATGAGCTGATGGCCACCATCGAGGTGATCCGCCCCGCCCTCCAGGCTGACGGCGGCGACATCGTCGTGCGCGAGGTCGACGAGGAGACCGGCAAGGTCACCGTCGAGCTGGTTGGCGCCTGTGGCACCTGCCCGGCCTCGACCATGACGATGCGGGCGGGCATCGAGCGCATCCTGAAGGACCGGGTCGCCGGCGTCACCGAGGTCGTCGCCGTCTAACTTCTCGGCGCCATGGCCCGCCGTGATCCCGCCGCCCTCGTCGAGAACCTTGCCGCCGGTGACCGAGGCGCGCTCGCCCGGGCCCTCAGCCTGGTCGAGCAGGGCGGACAGCCCGCTCGTGACGTCGGCCGGTTGGCCTGGCCACTCGGCGGCTCGTCCTACACCCTCGGCATCACCGGGGCGCCGGGCGCAGGCAAGTCGACGCTGACCAACCGCCTGATCACGTCCCTCCGGGCCGATGGCGGGACGGTGGCGGTGTTGGCCATCGATCCGTCATCACCGTTCAGCGGGGGCGCCATCCTCGGTGACCGCATCCGCATGCAGGACCACGTGCTCGACACCGGCGTGTTCATCCGGTCGATGGCAACTCGTGGCCACCTCGGCGGGCTGGCACTGGCCGCGCCACAGGCCCTGCGGGTGCTCGACGCCGCCGGCTTCCCATGGGTGGTGATCGAGACGGTGGGCGTGGGCCAGGTCGAGATCGAGGTGACCGAGGCGGCCGACACCACGGTGGTGGTCGTGAACCCGGGATGGGGCGACAGCATCCAGGCCAACAAGGCGGGCCTCCTGGAGATCGCCGATGTGTTCGTGATCAACAAGGCCGACCGCCCCGGCGTGCAGGAGGCCCGGTCAGACCTCAGGAACATGATCGAGATGTCGGAGCTGGCGATGGCCGACGAGCACTGGTGGCAGCCACCGATCGTGGCGACGGTGGCCGAGACCGGCGAAGGCATCGAGGAGCTGGTTGCCGCCATCGGGGCCCATCGGGACCATCTGGTCGCCACCGGCAGGCTCGCGCAGCGGCGCGACAAGCGCCTGGTCGACGAGCTCCGCCAGATCGTCGCCCGCTCCCTGGAGCAGCGGGCCTACGAGCAGACCACGACGCAGCACTTCGACGACCTCGTCGCGCGAGTTCGAGCGAGAAGCCTCGACCCCTACGCAGCAGCGGACGAGATCATCAATGCCTAAGCCCAGGAGACCTTGCCGAGCTCCAGCGGGGTGACGAGGTCGGGGTGGGAGGGCACGACGCGCACGGCGAGGCCGTAGCGGCCAGCCCGCTCGCAGACGAAGGAGCCGACGTACCGGATGTGGCCGTCGTCAGCCGATCCCTCGACCGACATCGGCACGTGCGCGGTGGCGGTCAGCTCGGCATTGGGGCCGACGGGACCATGCAGCAGCTGGACCTCGACGTCGTGGGGGCTGAGGTCGCCCAAGCTCACGACCGCGGCGACCCGCCGCTCCTCGCCGAGGTCGGCGCCGGCCTCATCGTCGCCGAGGCCGCCCAGCACCGTGTCGGTGTGCACGGTGTCGATGTGCACGGCCTTCCACGACGCGCTGACCCGCTCCTTCCACTCGGCCAACGCTCGGGCGGCGCTGAGGCCATCAGCGGCGAGCCGGTCGGCGCGCGCCGCGGTGGGCTCGTAGAGCTGCTCGACGTAGTCCTTGACCATGCGGGTGGCCGTCACCTGCGGGCCCAGCGACGCCAGCGAATGCTTGATGCGGCTGACCCAGCGAGTCGGCACCGGGCCCTGCGTGCGGTCGTAGAACGTCGGCACGATGTGGTCCTCGAGCAGGGCGAAGAGGCTGTCGGCCTCGAGCTGGTCGCGCTTGGCCAGGTCGGCCACGCCCTCGGCCGAGGCGATGGCCCAGCCGTTCTCGCCGTCGTACATCTCGTCCCACCAGCCGTCGAGGATCGAGCAGTTGAGGGCGCCGTTGAGGGCCGCCTTCTCGCCCGAGGTGCCGCAGGCCTCCTGCGGGCGCCGGGGGTTGTTGAGCCAGACATCGGCGCCTTGCAGCAGCTGGCGAGCGACGGCGATGTCGTAGTCGTCGAGGAACACGAACCGGTGGCGCACGGCTGCCAGCGACGAGAACGCCACGATCTGGCGGATCATCTCCTTGCCGGTGTCATCAGCAGGATGCGCCTTGCCGGCAAACACGAACTGCACCGGGCGGTCGCGCGACAGGAGCAGGTTCTGCAGTCGCTCGACCTGGGACAGCAGCAGGGTGGCTCGCTTGTAGGTCGCGAACCGCCGGGCGAAGCAGATCGTGAGGGCCGAGGGGTCGAGCACGTCGTCGGTCCAGCCGGCATCCCCGGCGGCAACGCCGCGCGCCGCCAGTGACGACTTCAGATGCGAGCGCACGAACGTGACGAGTCGTTGCCGGGACTGGTCCCGTACCCGCCAGACCTCGTCGTCGCCGGCCTCCTCGATGCGGGCCCATCGATCGTCGGGTGCCTCCGGCCATTCCGGCTGCACGTGCCGCGACAGGAGGTCGCTCATCTCCGAGGACACCCAGGTGTGGCCGTGCACGCCGTTGGTCACCGAGGTGATCGGCACCTCGTCCTCGGGAGCACCGGGCCACAGCGGCGCGAACATGGCGCGGCTCACCGCGCCGTGCAGCTTGGAGACCGCGTTCGAGCGGCCGGCGAGCCGTAGGCCCATCACCGCCATGTTGAACGGGGCATCGGGCGCCTCGCCGGGCTCGTGCCCGAGCTCCATGACCTCGTCGAACGTGAGGCCGACGGCGTTGGCCCATCCCCCGAAGTAGGTCTCGATGAGGGGGCGGGGGAAGCGGTCGATGCCAGCGGGCACCGGGGTGTGGGTGGTGAAGATGCTCGCACCCCGCGCTGCCTCCAGCGCCTCCGCGAACGACAGTCCTTGGTCGACGACCAGCCGGCGGATCCGCTCGAAGCCGAGGAAGCCGGCATGCCCCTCGTTGGTGTGGAACACCTGGGCGTCCTCGCCGACGGCTTCGAGCGCCCGCACACCACCGACGCCAAGCAGGATCTCCTGACGCAGCCGATGCTCGGTGTCGCCGCCGTACAGCCGGTCGGTGATCTCGCGGAGAGGCGGTTCGTTCTCCTCGACGTCGGCGTCGAGCAGGTACAGCCGCACCCGGCCGACGTCAGCTCGCCACACCCGTGCGTGCAGCGATGCGCCCCGCAGGTCGACGGTCACGATGGCGTCGGTGGCCCGGAGCGCCATGGCGTACGGGTCGAGCTCGGGATAGCGCTCTTGCTGCCAGCCGTCGGCGCTGAGCGACTGCCGGAAGTAGCCGTGCCGGTAGAAGAGGCCGACGCCCACCAGGGGGACGCCGAGGTCGCTGGCGGCCTTGAGATGGTCGCCGGCCAGCACGCCGAGGCCGCCGGAGTACTGGGGCAGCGCCTCGGCGATGCCGAACTCGGGGGAGAAGTAGGCGATCGAGCGCAGTGGGCTCTCGCCGCCGCCTTCGAGGCCCTCGCGGCTCTGGAACCAGCGGGGCCGCTCGAGGTAGCGGTTCGACGCCTCGCTCAGCTCGTCGAGGAACGTCCGGAACGCCGGGTCCTCCTCCAGCTCGACGAGCCGCGCACGCGAGACGAGGCCGAGCAGCCGCACCGGATCGTGGCGGCTGTCCTCCCATGCGTCGGGATCGACCCAGCGGAAGAGGTCGCGGGTGCGCTCGTCCCACGCCCACCGCAGGTTCATCGCCAGGTCCTCGAGCGCCCGCAACGATTCGGGGAGGCGGGGCCGGACGGTGAAGCTCCTCAGGGCCTTCATCCGGACGATCGTAGGGGCGACCCCGCGGCTCCCTTACCGAGCTAGGACATCGACGCGAGGATCTGGTTCCGCCCGGCGGCCTTGGCCTCGTACAGGGCGGCGTCGGCCTGACTGACGAGTAGCTCCGGCGTGCTGTGCCGGCCGGCGATCGCCCAGCCCCCGCTGACCGTCACCGTGGTCGACCGCCCCGCGGTCACCATGAACGGTGTGTCGGCAACCCGCCGGCGCAGCGACTCGCCGAACGACGCGATCGCCTCTCCGTCGACGTCGGCCATCACCACGATGAACTCCTCGCCGCCCCAGCGGCCGGCCAGGTGGTCGTCGACCAAGACCGATCGCACGCGGTCGGCCAGCTCCCGGAGCACGGCGTCGCCGCCGTCGTGGCCGAAGGTGTCGTTGATGTGCTTGAAGTGGTCGAGATCGAGCAGCAGCACGCCAGCCGCCAAGTCGCTGCCGTTGTCGCGCTCGGTCGTCAGGTGACGCAGTCGCTCGTCGACCTCGCGGCGATTGGCCAGTCCGGTGAGGGTGTCGGTGCGGCTCAGGCGGTCGAGCTCGACGTTCCGGGCGCGCAGCTGGTCCTGCAGGGTCTTCACTCGCACCGCGGCGCTGACCCGGGCGAGCAGCTCGCTGCCCTCGAACGGCTTCCTCAGGTAGTCGTGGGCACCGAGGCGAAGCCCCTCGACCACGTCCTCCGTGCTGTTGCGACCGGTGAGGAACACGACCGGCACATCGGCGAGCGCCGAGTCGGCCTTCAGGGCGGCGAGCACCTGGTGCCCGTCGAGCCCGGGCATCTCGATGTCGAGGAGCACGGCATCAGGCAGTGCGCTGCGGCAAGCGGCCAGCGCGGCGTGCCCGTCGTCGGCCTCCACGACCCGGTAGCCCTGCTCCTCCAGCTGCTGGCGCAAGACGGCGCGGATCACCGACGAG
>JAEKLB010000021.1 GCA_019510095.1 Acidobacteriota bacterium
CCGAGCGGGCCCTCGAGCTCATGTGCCAGCGGGTGCACTCCCGGGTCGCCTTCGGCAAGCCGCTCGCGGAGCAGGGCGTCATACAGGAGTGGATCGCCGACTCACGGGACGAGATCGACCAGGCCCGGCTGCTGACCCTCCAGGCGGCGTGGCGGATCGACACCGCCGGCACCAAGGGCGCCCGCATCGACATCGCCATGATCAAGGTGGTGGCGCCGCGCATGGCCGCCGGCGTGATCGACCGGGCCATCCAGGCCTTCGGCGGCGCCGGGGTGTCCGACGACTTCGTGCTGGCCCAGATGTACGCCTGGCAGCGAGCCATGCGCATCTTCGACGGTCCCGACGAAGTCCACAAGCGAACCGTGGCCCAGCGCGAGCTCCGGAAGTGGCAGCCCGCCAGCTGATCTCGCTACGACGCTGCTGCGTCTTCGACGGTGTCGAAGAGCGAGAACACCTTGGTCAGGCCGGTGACCTCGAAGACCTTGCGGATGCGGGGTTGGGTGCAGACGAGGAAGAGCTCGCCGTCGTTGGAGCGCACCCGCTTGAGGGCGCCGACGAGGACCCCGAGCCCGGTCGAGTCGAGGAAGTCGACGGCGTCGAGGTTGACGATGATCTTGTTGCTGCCCTGGGCCACGAGCCCGTGCAGCTGCTCGCGAAGGCGGGGCACCGTGGCCACGTCAACCTCGCCCGAGACGGCGAGCACCGAATAGCCGTTGCGCTCGGTGACGTCGAGGCCTAGGTCCATCGTGACTCCTCTTGGTTCGGCGGACGGCAGAGCTGACTCCGCGATGGAATGCGGAGGTACCACGTGCCGGGGGACAGTACCCACTGTGGTCGACGCCCATCCCCAGGCGAATCACACGCTTGTAGCCTTGCCCGCTGGTGGAGCTGGATGAGCTGGTCGTGTCGTTGGCCGGCGACGGCCGGCTGGTGCACCTCGAGCGACTCCCCGCCCGCCCCGCCCGCTACGGCGAGCTGAACCGGCCGCTGCCCCCCGCCATCGCCGAGCGGCTGCCGGTCGACCGGCTGTGGTCGCACCAGGCCGAGGCCATCGACCTCCTCCGCACCGGGCAGTCGGTCGCCATCGCCACCGGCACGGCCTCCGGCAAGTCGCTCTGCTACCAGGTGCCGATCGCCGAGGCGGCGGGGGCCGACCAGCCCGGTACCGCGCTGTTGCTCTTCCCCACCAAGGCCTTGGCCCAGGACCAGCTCCGCGCCATCGGTCGTCTCGACATGCCGGGCCTGGTTCCCGCCTGCTACGACGGCGACACCGATCCGGACGAGCGGGCGTGGGTCCGGCGCCACGCCACCGCCGTGCTGACCAATCCCGACATGCTCCATGTCGGCCTCCTTCCCCATCACGCCCGGTGGGCCACGTTCCTGATGCGGCTGCAGTACGTCGTGGTCGACGAGCTCCATGTCATGCGAGGGATCTTCGGCACCCATGTCGGCCACGTGCTCCGCCGCCTCCGCCGGCTGTGCGCCCACTACGGCTCCGACCCCGCGTTCGTGTTCTGCTCGGCCACCATCGGCCGACCGGCGTCGCTGGCCAGCGCGCTGTGCGGGCTCGACGTGGTGCCGGTGGTGGATGACGGCTCGCCCCGCGGCGAACGGCTCATGGCGTTGTGGAACCCACCGTTGCTCGACCAGCAGACCGGCGCCCGGGCATCGGCCAACGTCGAGACGGCGACGCTGCTGGCCGGGCTGGTCGCCGACGACCGGCGCACGATCGCGTTCTGCCGCAGCCGCAAGGGCACCGAGCTGGTGGCGGGCGACACCCGGCGGCGCCTACCCGAAGGCACCCGTCAACTGGTGCGCCCCTACCGCGGTGGGTACCTCTCCGAGGAGCGGCGGGAGATCGAGCGCGAGCTGTTCGACGGGCGCCTGCGCGGCGTCGTCGCGACCAGCGCGCTCGAGCTCGGCATCGACATCGGCACGCTCGACGCCTGCGTGCTCGACGGCTTCCCCGGGACGATCGCGTCGATGTGGCAACAAGCGGGCAGGGCGGGGCGGGCGCAGCAGCGGTCGCTGGCCGTCCTGATCGCCGGCGAGGACCAGCTCGACCAGTGGCTCATGGCCCATCCCTCCGAGGTGTTCACCCGGGAGCCGGAGCAGGCGGTGATCAACCCGTCGAACCCGTCGGTGCTGCTGCCCCATCTGGCCTGTGCGGCCTATGAGCTGCCACTCAGTCCCCATGACGAGCACTGGTGGGGCGAGCTGCTCGACGACGGTGTGCGGCAACTGGTGGAGTCCGACTGCCTCACCGTGCGCGACGGTCGGGCCTACTGGTCGGGTCGCGGTGCGCCGGCGTGGACCGTGGGGCTGCGCACCGGCTCGTCGGTGGAGTACCGCATCGCCCTGGCCGATGGACGGCTGGTCGGCACCGTCGACGAGTCGCGCGCCTTCGGGTCGGTGCACCCCGGCGCCATCTACCTCCACCAGGGCCAGGCCTATTCGGTGGTCGACCTCGACGTCGAGGACCACACCGCATGGGTCGAGCCGACCGACGGCGGCGAGCTCACCCAGGTCAGGTCGGAGACCGACATCCGCATCCTCGAGGACGAGGCGTGCCGGCGGATCGGGCCGATCGAGCTCCACCTCGGCGCGGTCGAGGTCAGCGAGCAGGTCGTCGGCTACCAACGCAAGGAGGTGGCGACCGGTGAGGTGCTCGGCAGCGAGGACCTCGACCTGCCGGCGACCCGGTTGGTCACGCGGGCGTTCTGGTTCGTGATCGACCCGAAGGTGCTCCTGCGCGCCAACATCGACCCGGCCGCGTGGCCCGGCACCCTGCACGCCGCCGAGCACGCCGGCATCGGCGTGCTGCCACTGTTCACCATCTGCGACCGCTGGGACGTCGGCGGTGTGTCGACGGCGTTGCAGGCCGACACCGGCAAGCCGACGATCGTGATCTACGACGGCTACCCGGGCGGGGCGGGCATCGCCGAGCTCGGCTTCGAGTCAGGCGAGCGCCTGCTTCGTACGACGCTCGAGGTCATCGACGGCTGCCCGTGCACGGCCGGCTGCCCGTCGTGCGTCCAGTCACCGAAGTGCGGCAACCTCAACGAGCCCCTCGACAAGGCCGGCGCCGCCGCCCTGCTACGCCTCGTCCTCGGCCCCACGTCCGAACCCGCGACGGATCGACGGCAGATCCGCCGCGAATCCGTCGCGGGTTCGGGGCAGTCGTCGGGTCAGTCGTCGACCGGGAACATGGGCGCCCACGCGATCTCCCAGCGGGTGCCCTCGGGGTCGGCGACGTAGCCGGAGCGACCGCCCCAGTCCCAGTCCCGGGGGCGGTTGATCATCGTCGCACCCGCCTCGAGGGCGCTGTCGAAGACGGTGTCGACCTCATCACGGGTGGCGACGTTGATGGCGAGGGTGATGCCGTTCCACCCGCGACCCGGGAGCGGCTCGCTGGGCGCCGCCTCGTCGCGGAGTGACTCGATGTCCCACAGGCCCAGGCGCACGCCGCCCAGGTCGAAGAAGGTGATCTCGTCGCTGCTGTTGGGCAGCGGTTTCCAACCCCAGCCGGTGTAGAAGTCGTGCAGCGTCCGCAGGTGGCGGGCGCCGATCGTGACGAAGGTCAGGCGCTGGGGGACCACTCCTCCTTCCTAGTCCTTTGCGGCCGCCACCACGAAGCGGAGAAGCCCGGCGCCGACCAACGTGACGAGGCCGGCGGCGAGCAGGCCGAGGGCCTGGCGATCGGGTGAGCCCTCGTCGCCTTCGAGCCGGGCAATCACGCTGCCCTCGCTCGGCAACCCGGTCGTCGGCGGCACCCGGAACGGCAACAGCTCGCGGTAGCCGGCATCGGTGGTGCTAGGAACCTTCGCGGAGGCCGAGCCCGCGCCGGGCGTCGGCGAGCGGCGCGGCCTCGTCGACGTTTCACCGGTGCCGTTCCGATCGCCAGCGGCAACCGCGGTCGGGGTGGAGGGTCCGGGGACGGTGACCTCGACCGCCGCGGGAGCCGCCGAGTACACGACCGTCCCGGGCTCGGGACCAGAGCGGGCTGCCACCACCTCGTAGCGGTAGGCCGCCCCCGGGGTGACCGCCTCGTCGAGGAAGCTCGACTGGCCGGCGACGACGTCGGCGATCGGCCCGGCCTGGCCGGTGCCGTCGGCCCGGCGGATCTGGTAGCCCTCGAAGTCGGGCGGTCGCGGGCTGACCATCGCCCAGTTGAGGCGAACCGCCGGTTGGGTGTCGTCGATGGCCTCGGCCGTGAGGTAACCGACGTCGGCCGGCGGGATGGCCACCACCACGCGCATGTCGAGCCGGAGTGGGTTCGATGGTCCGTGCGTCAACGGTCGCCGCGGGTTGACCGTCGCCCGCACCAGGTACCGGCGATTGCACGGGAACGTGGCGTCGAAGCTGAAGGCGGCGTGGTTGGCGCCGCCGAAGGGCAACACCGCGCTCGGAGCCGACTGCCACGCGGAGCACGGATCGCTCGGTGACGTCGCCGCATCCTCGACGAGGGCAAAGCTGACGTTGTCGATGCCGGCGGAGTGGTCGGCAATGCCCGACAGCTTCTGGGCCTTGGCCAGGTAGCCGATCGGCACGCTGTCGCCGCTCGCGGTCTGGGGGGCCGGGTCGGTCCACGCGCCGGTCGGATCGTCGGCCATGGCCATGCCGCCGAAGACGACGGTGAAGCCGACGAACGCCACGACCGCCAGCCCCACCCGTTCTTTGGCGACTCGTGGTCGCCAGTGAGGCACCACTCGCCGGAGAACGGGCATCAAGCCGGCGCGGGCTGGCCGACGAGGCGGGCCTTGATGATGAGCCGCTGCCTGGCCGAGCCCTTGGGGTGACAGGTGGTGAGCGTGAGCATCGCGTCGTGCGTGTTGGCCACCACGGACGTGTCGAACGGGCTCGTCGCAAAGGGGGCCTGGTCGACCCGGTAGGTGCACTGGCCGACCGGCGTCTGCAGCGTGATGGTGTCGCCCGGCTGCAGCAGATCGACATGGTTGAACGGGCGGCCGTAGGTGGTGCGGTGGCCGGCGATGCCGACGTTGCCCGCCTCGCACGGCAGCGGTGTGTTGACGTAGTGACCAGCGCCGGCGCGCAGCGCGCTCGCCGTGGTTCCCTCTACCACGACGACGTCGAGGTCGATGGCGGGAATGCGAAGCCGAGTCAGGGCGTCACCCGTGCCGAGCGTTCCCGACCGATAGGCCTCCTCCAGGCCCGGGCTGGCGAGCTGATGGCCCAGCTTTCGTTGCAGCCGGTCCTGGTAGAGGTTGGTGTAGAAGGGATAGCCGAGCAGGCCCACGGCGGCGAGCAACAGCCCGACCGACAGAGCCGACAGCAGTCGACGGACCCACGGGCGCCGCCGCAGGAAGGCCACGACGCGACCCAAGGGGTCGCTGCCCGCCTTCACCATCACGTCGGTCGCCCCGCCTTCCTCAGCCATGGCGGGCTCAGGGTAGGCGCCGCTACTGCTCCACCCGCATGGTGGCCATGGCAGTGAGTCGGATGGAGCCGACCAGCGCGCCGACCACCGGGACATCGGTGGGCGCGTCATAGCGGATGGTCACCCGCACCCGGCCGCCTGGTTGGCCCCGTTCCGCGATCGCCACCGACAGCTGCGAGGCATCGAGGCCGGAGCTCCGCCGGGCGGCCCCGGCGGCCGCCGACGGGTCGTCGTCGACGGCTGCCTGCCGCACTGCCTCCCGGGCGGCGTGAGTGACCAACACCTGGTCGCGGACCAGCAGTCCGACCTGGAGAAGGAGCAACGCCAGGAAGACGAGCACCGGGAGCGACAGGGCGAGCTCGACGGAGCTCTGCCCTGCCTCCCCCCGGAGGCCCTGTCTCACCCCTTGGCCTTGTCGATGGCGCTGTCGAACATGACGTCGAGGAGGTGGGCGACCTTGTCGGTGTCGCCGGCCCACGCCCCGATGAGCAAGGCGATGGCGGCGGCCCCCAGGAGGACGAGGGCGTACTCGACGGAGGTCTGACCGCCGTCGCCGGCAAGGCGACCGCGGATGCGACCAACGCTGATGAGCACAACGTGAGCGGAGTGAGCAAGAACAGCCATGGAACATCCCTTCACGGAACCGGAGTCAGAGGCGCAGCGACCCGAACGAGCCAGCCAGGAGTGGCGCGACGGTGAGCAGCGCGAACGCAGGGAGCACGCAGCACACGAGGGGGAAGAGCAACTTCACCGGCACCCGTCGAGCCCGCTCCTCCGCTCGGCGGCGGCGGTCGGCGCGGACATCGGCAGCAAGTCGATCGAGGCCATCGCCGAGGGGGGCGCCATAACGCTCGCTGGCCACCAGGGCGGCCACGAGCGGGCGAACCTGCTCGCCGAGCAGACCCGGCAACTCCTCGAGGGCGTCGGCGCACCGGCGGCCGAGGGCGATCTCGTGCGCGACCTGGCCCAGCGCGGCGGCGACCACCCCATCGGCCCGTCGGCCGACCGCCTCGACGGCAGCGGGCACGGTGCGACCGGCACTCACCGCCAACCCGAACAGGTCGACCACCTCGGCCAAGCCGTCAGCCACCGCCGCCCCGTCGATCTGGCCCTGGGCGCGGTGGCGGCGCGCGAGGAGCAGCCACACGACCGCGGTCACCAGCGGCCCGGCGATCGGGGAGACGACGAGCGCGGCTGCTACGCCAGCAGCCACGGCGCCCGCGATGCGCGCCTGCCGGGTGTCGATGGCCAACCGGCGACGGAAGGCAACGACCGGGGCGGCCGGCCGTGTGCTCCAGCCCCACCACAGCACATGGGCGACCCACAGCCAGCCCAGCGCGACGCTCACGAGCCCGACCGGGTGATGCAATGCATCCACCAGGCCCCGACCGCGTCGAGGACGATGCCGCAAGCGACGCACGACACCCCTACGCGGGTGCGGAGCAGGAAGTCGGCGGTGCGTGCGTCAGCACCGGCCGCCACGATTCCGAAGCCGATGGGCGCGAGGGCGATCACGATCCCGGAGTACCTCGCCTGCGACGACAGCGAGCGCACCTCGGCCGCCACCGCCAGGTTGGCCCGCAACGACGTGGCCACACCGTCGATCGGTCGGGCGGCGGTGCCGCCCGCGTCGGCCGCCATGCCGAGCGCGGCCACCGCCAACCGCACGGGCGGGCGGGGCTGGCGCTGGCGCCACTCCTCGAGGGCGCCGCCGAGCGACACCCCGCTCGCCGCCGTCGTGGCCAGCCGGCGTAGCTCACCGGCCAGCAGCGGCGGCGCCGAGCTCGCTGCCTCGGCGATCGCCTGCACGAGCGATGCACCGGCCCGTAGCGACCGCGCAACACCGTCGAGGGCATCGGGGAGGCCGGCGTCGGCAAGGCGGGCGGCCCGATCCCGCGTGGCAACGAGGGCGACGCCGGGAAGCACCGCTGTCGCCGCCACCAGAAGGGCAGCAAGAGTGAGGCCGCCGGCCGCCACCCCGAGCACCGCCGCCCCGCCGACCAGCGACCGCCACAGCAGCCAGCAACGATCGGCGGGCCACGGCAGGCCAGACGCGACGAAGGCAGCCGTCAGCCGAGGTGGTACCGAGGGCGGCCGGGGGGCGACCCCGCCGACGATTCGCCGCCGGACCCGCCAGCGGGCCGGCGCGACGGCAAGGTCGCCGACCGCCCTGCCCCCGACGGCCGCGGCAAGAGCGACGGTGACCAGCAACGCCGGGGGGCTCAGCCAGACCATGGGGATCCCCATCGCGGCGGGCGCGCCGGCCGTTCGAGCACGCCCTCGCCATCGGCGACCCGCCGAGTGCGTAGGGGCCCGGCCTCGTCGCCGAGCACGACCACCTCGTCGACAGCGACGATTCGCCGTGATCCATCGGGGCGGCGAGCGATGTGCACGACGAGGTCGACCGACGCGCCGATCTGCTCGCGCACGGCAGCAAGGGGCAGGTTGACGTCGCCGATGAGCACCATGGTCTCCAACCGGCGCAGCGCGTCGACCGGGGAGTTGGCATGACACGTCGAGAGCGACCCTTCATGCCCGCTGTTCATGGCCTGCAACATGTCGAGCGCTTCGCCACCCCGGCACTCCCCGACGACGATGCGGTCGGGACGCATGCGCAAGGCGTTGCGCACCAGGTCTCGCACGCGCACCGCGCCAGCGCCGTCCGCGTTGGCCGGGCGGGCCTCGAGCCGGACGACATGGGCCAGCGGCAGGCGGAGCTCGGCCGCGTCCTCGACAGTGACAACGCGCTCCTGCACCGGGATGCAGGCAGCCAGGGCGTTGAGCAGCGTCGTCTTGCCGGCGCCGGTGCCGCCGGACACGACGAGGTTGCAACGGGAGGCAACCGCCCACGCCAAGAAGGCGGACACCTCGGGCGAACACATGCGATCGAGGCCGACAGACGTGGCCGCGAACCGGCGAACGGTGAGATACGGGCCATCGACCGCCAGTGGTGGCATCACCGCGTTGACCCGGGAGCCGTCCGGCAGCCGGGCATCGACGAGCGGTGACGTCCGATCGGCACGCAGGCCGAGAGGGCCCACCACTCGCTCCACCAAGAGCTCCACCGTCGCCACGTCGAGCTCGACAGTCGTGCGCTCGACGCGCCCATGGCGCTCCACCCACACGGGGCCAGGCCCGTTGACCATGATCTCGGTCACCGCCGGATCGTCGAGCAGCGGCTCGAGCGGACCGAGCCCGAACGTGCGGGCGGCCACGCCGTCGACCACGGCCTCCAACGACGGGACGTCGAGCAGCGGCGCCTCCCGCATGGCTGCCGCCTCGATCAGCGAGCGCACGGTCGGCTCGTCGGTCGGTCGATCTCGGACGACGACGGCGTGGACCCGCTCGGCCAGGTCGGCGAGCCCGACAGCCCGGCCTGTGCTCACGCCGCCTTCCTCAACGCCCGGGCCAGCCCACCGGGCAACCGGCCGGCGAGCAACCCGCCATCGGCCGCGCGGGCGATGCTGCGGGCCCAGGGCACGATGGCCCTGATGGGGACACCCAGCGCCGCCTCGATGTCGTCGGGGCCAAGGGCCCGGCCGTCCTCGTCGATGAGCACCACACCCGAGGGCCGCAACGGCGACCGCTGGGCCCGGCGCAAGGCCAGCGCGCACGGCCTGAGCACGAGGAGCGAGTGGGCCGCGGCAGCGGCAACCGCCAACCGGTGGCCCACCGGTTGCGAGCCGCAGTCGACGACGACCGGCCGGGGATCAGCGGCGAGCAGGGCGGCGAGCACGTCGCCCCGACCCTCGACCGCCCACTGACCCGGTGCACCAGCCGGCAGGAGGGCCAGCCCGGCCGTGACCCGGACCTCGAGTCGCCCGAGGGCATCCGGCGGCACACCCTCCCCCGCCGCCAGCCACTCGGCGATCCCCGGGCCGTCGGGCTCCGGCAGGCCGAGCACGCCCGGCAGATCGCCGTCGAGGTCGACGACCAGGGCAGCGCCCTGGGCCCGGGCGAGCAACGTGGCCAGGGCAGCGGCCACGACGGTGGTGCCGCTCCCTCCCTTGGCGCCCCAGCAGGCGACGAGCATGGCAACCCCCAGCACGGTGGAGTCGATCGCCGGGGAAGCGGACTGACAACATAGAACATCATGAGATGACATGACAAATCAGGTCCGCCCGCGGACACTGTGCGCATTCGTACCGATACCGTCGGTCAACTGTGCGGCGGCTGACCCTCTTGTCCCTGTGCTCCCTCGCGTCCGTGGTCGGTGCCGGCGCGCTGGCACCCCCGGCGAGCTCCCTGAGCAACGAGCCGGCTGCCGTCTGGTCGACCTCCGTGCCCGGCGCCGCCTTCTTCGAGTCGTCGCCCGCACTGGCCGATCTCGACGGCGACGGCGTCCTCGACGTGGTCGCCGGCAGCCGCGACGGCAACGTCTACGGGTTCGACTGCCGCAGCGGCCGTCCCCTCCCCGGGTGGCCCCAATCCACCGCCCACCCGGTCGACTCGTCCCCGGCAGCAGCCGACGTCGACGGCGACGGCAAGCCCGAGGTGTTCGTCGGGTCCGGGTCGTTCACCGCCAACGGCGGGGCGCTCTACTCCTTCGCCAGCGATGGACGCGTGCGCTTCCGCCGCCAGCTCGGCGACGTCCACTTCGGCGACCCCGCCGTGTTCTCGACGCCCGCGCTCGGCGACCTCGACGGCAACGGGAGCACCGACGTGGCGACCGCCAGCCTCGGCGTGCAGTCGGTGTGGCAGCTCGACGGCGCCGGGAGGGCGCTCCGCGGCTTCCCCTTCCACTGGGACGACACGGTGTTCTCGTCACCCGCTCTTGCCGACGTCGACAACGACGGCGTGCTCGACATGGTGATCGGCGGCGACTCGACCGCCGGCGGTGTGGTCGACCACAAGGGCGGCATGGTGCGCGCCATCGGCTACGGCGGCCGCTCCCTGTGGCAGTTCAACACCAACGACATCGTGCGGTCATCGCCATCGGTCGGCGATGTCGACGGCGACGGGCGGCTCGACGTCGTCTTCGGTGGCGGCCAGTACTACGGGGGTACCGACTCGGTTGCGGTCTACGCCCTCGACGCCGCGACGGGCAGGTTGAAGTGGCGGCGGGCCACCAACGGCGCCACCCTCGCCTCGCCCGCCCTGGCGGACGTCAACGGTGACGGTCGGCTCGACGTGGTGCTCGCCACCATCGCCAGCAAGTACGGGATGGGCGGCGGCAACACCCTGTACGTGCTCAACGGCACCGATGGCAGCGATGTCGGGCCGTTCCCCGTCGGCGCCGGGCCCGACCCACGCGCCAGCGTCGTCACCGCCGATGCCGACGGCGACGGCGCGCAGGACATCTTCGTCGCCGCCGGCGACAAGACCAGGATCATCAGCGGCCGCACGGGCGAGGTGCTGCGCACGCTGTCGACCTACGGCTCACAGAGCTCCGTGGCCATCGCCGACATCGACGGCAATGGCCGGCTCGACGTCGTCGCCGTGTTCGGTCGCCCCGATAGCCGGGTGCAGGCAACGGTGCGACGGTGGGAGCTCGACAGCAACGCAACCCTGGGCGCGCTCGGTTGGCCCCAGTTCCGCAAGGACGCCCGTCGAACCGGGTCCTGGGCCAACACCTCCCTGCCGCCTCACCCGATCCCGGCCGCCGTCATGGACGCGGCAGTGAAGTCATCCGCGTCGAAGACGTTGGCGGCGAAGAACAAGGCAGCCGCCATCGCCAATGCCGCCAAGTTCTCGGCTCAGTACGCCGCCCAGTGCAAGACCCCGGCCGCCAGAAAGGCCAAGCCGTGCGTCTCGCTGGCCGCCAGGCTGGTGGCCAGCCGCAAGGCCGCCCGCTAACGGCGAACATGCGTGTTCTGTGTCGTCGGTCAGCCCCACAGGGGCCAGCCGACGACACAGAACGATCAGGCCTCGCGCAGCTTGCGGGCCGCGTAGAACCCGAGGCCGAGCAGGACGGCGAGCAGCAGGAGTCGCTTCATGCGCTGGACGCTATCGCCGCCACGTCGACCTCGACATCGGCGATCGCCCGCCGGAGGGTTCGGATCATGGGCCCATCGCTGACCGGGGACGCTGCCGCCAGGGCGGCGCGGTAGTCGTCGAGCAGCTCCTGGGCCACCTCGGCGGCCCGTTCCCGCCGGGCCTCGTCGCCAGCGGCATCGATCATGGCGGCAACGGCAACGGCGGTGGTGGCGCCCAGCCCGTAGTCGGCCGGCACCAGCTCCTGCCACAGCCCGGCGCGCCAGCCGTGATGACGGGACTGCTCGGCCAGCCGCACCTTCAAGGCCGGGGACGAGGTCGAGGCCACCCAGCCACCGAGCAGCGCGAAGGCCCGCTCCTCGAGCGCCGCCCACCGCTGCACGGCGGTGGCGGCTTGGTCGATCCTCACCGGTAGTGGTTGACGATGGGCATGCGCCGGTCCTTGCCGAAGGCCTTCGGAGTGACGCGGACGCCGACCGGCGCCTGGCGCCGCTTCCACTCGGCAACATCGATCATCCTCGTCACCCGGTGTACGAGCGCGGCGTCATGCCCGAGCTCGATGAGCTCCTCGGCCGTGATGTCACGCTCGACGTAGGCCTGCACGATCGGGTCGAGCACGTCGTAGGGCGGGAGCGAGTCGCTGTCCTTCTGATCGGGTCGCAGCTCGGCCGACGGCGGCTTGGTGAGCACCGACGTGGGGATGAGGTCGTAGCCGGCCCACTCGTTGCGGGCGAGGGCCAGCTCGTACACGGTCGTCTTCACGACGTCCTTGATCACCGCGAAGCCACCAGCCATGTCGACGCCGTACACGGTCGTGTAGCCGACAGCGAGCTCGCTCTTGTTCCCGCAGATGAGCACCAGCCAGGTGCGGAACTTGTTCGCCAATGCCATGAGCAGCGCGGCGCGGATGCGGCCCTGCAGGTTCTCTTCGGTGATGTCCTCGGGCAGCCCTTCGAACGACGGCCCCAACAGGTCGACCATGGCCGCGTGCGCCGGCTCGATGGCGATGGTCCGCAGGTCGATCCCGAGGTTCGCCGCCAGCTTCTCGGCATCGGTGATCGACCCTTCGGTGGAGTAGCGCGAGGGCAGGGCGACGGCGTGCACGTGGTCGGGACCGATGGCATCGACGGCGATGGCGGTGACGAGCGACGAGTCGATCCCCCCTGAGAGGCCGAGCACGACGTCGGTGAAGCCGTTCTTGACGATGTAGTCGCGGGTGCCGACCACCAGCGCCCGGTAGATCTCCTCGCGGCGCTCGAGCGGCGCGAGCACCATCGGGGGCGCCGGCTCGTCGTTGACGACCGCGGCGGTCGTGACCTCCACGACCGGCAGGGCGGCGGCGGGGACACTGCCGCGCGGGTCGAGCAGGCGCTTGCGGAACCCGGGGCGGACCTCGACGTCGCAGACGAACACGTCCTCCTCGAACTGGGCGGCCGCCGCGACGAGGCTGCCGTCGGCGTCGAAGACCATCGAGCCGCCGTCGAAGACGAGCTCGTCCTGGCCGCCGACCTGGTTGACGTACACCAGGCCGCACGACGAGTCGGCGGCGCGGGTGCCCAGCATCCGTAGCCGCTCGCCGACCCGGCCGGCGTAGAACGGCGAGGCGTTGAGGTTGAGGATCAGCTCGGCGCCACCGGCCGCCTGGATCGACATCGGCCCAGCGGGGCTCCAGATGTCCTCGCACACCGAGATGCCGACCCGGACCCCGCCCACGTTGTAGAGCTGCAGGGGCTCGGTGCCGGGCGTGAAGTAGCGCTCCTCGTCGAAGACCGCGTAGTTGGGAAGAAGTCGCTTGCGGTACACGCCGCGCACTGCGCCGTTGGCGCACACGGCCGCCGCGTTGTACAGGTCGAGGCCGGCGTCGACGAAGCCGACGACGGCCACGCACTGGCTGCTGCGCGCGGCGATGGCGTCGAGCGCGACCTGGTTGTCGCGCACGAAGCCGGGCTTGAGCAGCAGGTCCTCGGGTGGGTAGCCGGTGATGGCGAGCTCGGGGAACACGGCGACAGCAGCACCGGCGTCCTCGGCAGCACCGAGGGCGTCGAGGATCCGGCCGGTGTTCCCATCCAGGTCACCGACCACGGTGTTGAGCTGGCACAGGGCCACCCGCAACACAGGCATGCAGGAGAGGCTAGGTGAAGGCCTGACACAATCCCCGCTCGTGCGTCGGCTGCTGCTGCTTGCCGTCTTCGGGCTGATCGTGCTGCTGGCGACGCCGGTGACCGCCCAGATCATCCCGACCACCACCACGACGAGCCAGCCGGGGTCGACCACCACCACGACCGCCCTCGAGATCACCACCTCGACGACGGCGGGGACCACGACCACGACTGCCATCGCCAGCAGCACGACGCCGACGACCCGGCGCGTGGGCACCAGCACCACGAAGAAGGGCGCGACCACCACGACCCGACCGCTCCCCACGTCGTCGACCTTCGTCCCGCCGGCGGGCAACCAGGGGGGCCCGAGCACCACGGTGCCGTTCAAGGGAACCGACCCGCCCGGCACGCACTACCTCGGCCTGCTGATCGCCCTGTCGCTCGGCGGCTTCGGCGCGGCGGCCCTCATCGTCGGCTCACAGCTGGTGGCCACCAGGCCCTGACGACCGAACCAAAACGGAGGGAGGGCCGGCACCAGGCCGGCCCTCCCTCAGAACGCTGAGCTGATCGGTGCGACTAGCTGGCCGCAGAGCAGACGGTGTTGGTGATCAGGCGGCACACCGTGTACGGATCCATGTTGGCGTTGGGCCGGCGGTCCTCGATGTAGCCCTTCTTCTCCTGCTCGACCTGCCACGGGATGCGCACCGAGGCGCCCCGGTTCGACACGCCGTAGGAGAACTCGTTCCAGGGGGCGGTCTCGTGCAGGCCAGTGAGGCGGTTCTCGATGCCGAAGCCGTACTGGTGGACGTGCTCCTCCCAGTTCTTCCCGATGGCCTCGCAGGCGGCGATGATCGGCTCGTAGCTCTCACGCATCTGCTTGGTCGAGAAGTTGGTGTGGCACCCGGCGCCGTTCCAGTCGCCCCGCACCGGCTTGGCGTCGAGGGTGACGGAGATGCCGTGGTCCTCACCGAGGCGGTGCAGCAGCCAACGAGCCACCCACAGGTGGTCGGAGACCTCGACCGGCCCGAGCGGGCCGACCTGGAACTCCCATTGGCCGGGCATGACCTCGCCGTTGATGCCGGAGATCTCGAGCCCCGCCTCGATGCAGGCCTCGAGATGGTCCTCGACGAGCGGCCGGCCGTAGATGTCGTCGGCGCCGACGCCGCAGTAGTACGGGCCCTGGGGCCCGGGGTAGCCACCCGAGTCGGGGAAGCCGAGCGGCCGGGTGCCCTTGAACAGCGTGTACTCCTGCTCGAGGCCGAACCAGGAGTCGAAGCTCTTGAACTTCTCGGCGACCTCGACGCACTTGGCGCGGGTGTTCGACTCGTGCGGGGTCATGTCGACGTTGAGCACCTCGCAGAGGACGAGGATGTCGTCGCCACCCCGGATCGGGTCGGGGCACTGGAAGGCCGGCTTGAGCACTCGGTCGGAGTCGTGACCCTCGGCCTGGTTGGTGCTGGAGCCGTCGAAGCCCCAGATGCCGGGGTCCGCGCCGTCCTTCAGGATCTTCGTCTTCGAGCGGAGCAGGGGCGTCGGCTCGGTGCCGTCGATCCAGATGTATTCGGCCTTGTACACCACGGGGCGGTCTCCTCGATTCTGTCGCCAGATCCCGTTTTGGGGGCTGGACCCAAACAATCAGCGCGGGATTTCCCGGCCTTTTCCTCAATGTGAACGACGTGTGAACTGGGCGAATCGACCAGCGGTCGGACGGCGCCCACACGCGATGATGCCACCGTGGAGCGGCAACAGGACTATGTGATGCGGACGGTGGAGGAACGGGGCATCCGGTTCATCCAGCTGTGGTTCACCGACGTGCTCGGCGTGCCCAAGTCGTTTGCCATCACCCCGGCCGAGCTGGAGAACGCCCTCGAGGAGGGCATGACCTTCGACGGCTCCGCGGTCGACGGGTTCAGCCGCGTCCAGGAGAGCGACGTCCTGGCCAAGCCCGACCCCACCACCTTCCAGATCCTGCCCCTCCAGTCGGCAGGCGGGCCGGTGGCCAAGGTGGTGTGCGACATCCTCAACCTCGACGGCACGCCGTTCGAGGGCGATCCCCGCTGGGTGCTGCGCAGGACCCTCGAGCGAGCCCATGAGAAGGGGTTCTCGTTCTACGCCGCCCCCGAGATCGAGTGGTTCTACCTCGACGGCAAGGACCCTTCGGTGCCCGTCCGCCCGCTCGACCAGGGCTCGTACTTCGAGCTCACCGTGGCCGACCTCACCACCGACCTCCGCAAGCGAACGGTGCTCACCCTGGAGGAGATGGGGATCCCCGTCGAGTACTCCCAGCACGAGGACAGCCCCGGCCAGCACGAGGTCGACCTCCGGCACACCGACGCCCTGACCATGGCCGACACCGTGATGACGACCCGGCTGATCATCAAGGAGATCGCCCAGCAATCGGGGGCCTACGCCACGTTCATGCCGAAGCCCATCGCTGGCGTGCAGGGCTCGGGCATGCACACCCACTTCTCCTTGTTCGAGGGCGACGCCAATGCCTTCCACGATCCGGGCGACGAGCACGGCCTGTCGAAGGTGGCCAAGGGCTTCATCGCCGGGCTGCTCGCCCACGCCCCCGAGATCACCGCCATCACCAACCAGGTCGTGAACTCCTACAAGCGCCTCGTGCAGGGCTACGAAGCCCCCGTCTACGTGTCGTGGGCCCGCAACAACCGCTCGGTGGTGGTCAACGTGCCGCGGTCGAAGGAGGGCCACGCCGAGTCGAGCCGCATCGAGTACCGGGCGCCCGATCCCGCCTGCAACCCCTACCTCGCCTACGCGTGCGTGCTGTCGGCCGGGCTGGCCGGCATCGAGAACGGCTACACGCTCCCCGACGAGGTGCTCGACAACCTCTATGCGATGTCACAGGCCGAGCTCGACGCCATCGGCGTCCGGTCGTTGCCCGGCAGCCTCAACGACGCCCTCGTCGAGATGGAGGGCTCGGCCCTCGTCCGCGACACCTTGGGTGAGCACGTGTTCGAATGGTTCATCCGCAACAAGCGCAACGAGTGGGCCGACTACAAGACCCAGGTCACCCAGTTCGAGCTCGATCGCTACCTCGGGCGCCTGTAGGACTCGCACGTCGATGGAACCGCTGCTGCTGTATCCCGACCCGCCGGCACCGGAGCTGGTCCAGGCCCTCGACCTGGGCGGCTATCCCTGGAAGGCCGTCACCACCCCCGAGGCTGCCACCCGCCTCGAGCCGGAGGACGGCTGGGCCGGCGCCATCGTCGCCGCCGATGCCGATCCCGAGACCGCCTTCGCCCTGTGCCGCGCCCTGCGCAAGCGCGACATCCCGCTCGAGCCGCTGCTCCTGCTCGTGCACGGCGGCCAGCTCGGCGATCTCGACCTCCGTGACGACCTGTTCGACGACTTCTGCCTCGTGCCGGTGCGCCAGGCCGAGCTCGACGCCCGGCTCAAGCACCTGTTCTGGCGGACCGGTCGCGGCACGCGCCCCGAGCTCATCGAGTACGGCCCGCTGGTGCTCAACCTCGAGACCTACCAGGCGGCCATCGCCAGCCGGCCCCTCGACCTGACCTACATGGAGTACGAGCTGCTGAAGTTCCTGGCCTCGCACCCGGGCAAGGTCTTCACCCGCGAGACGCTGTTGTCGCGGGTCTGGGGCTACGACTACTACGGCGGCGCCCGCACCGTCGACGTCCACGTCCGTCGTCTCCGGGCCAAGCTCGGCGAGGAGCACGCGGCCCTCATCTCCACTGTGCGCTCCGTCGGCTACCGCTTCGGCGAAACCCGCTGGGGCTTCTGAGCGACGCCGGCGCCTGCCTACAGCGGCAGGCCGTGCTCTTCGAGGAAGGCCTGGGTGGTGGAGACGACCTGGCCGGTGTGGGCCATGGCGTCGGGTGAGGTGGCCAGCCAGCCGGCCACGCGGGCGGCCCACTCGACGGGGTTGCCTACGCCGGCTCGGGGGGTCGACTCCATCATGCGCACGATGATCTCGGTCCGGGTGAAGCCGGGGTCCAACGCGTAACAGCCGATGTTGTGCGGCTTCAGCTCGCGGGCCAGGGCGTTGGTCATCCGGCTCACCATGGCCTTGGTCGAGCCGTACAGCACGGTCGGGTCGAGGGGACCCGACGGCGGCGGGTCGGCCGGGACGAGGTTGGCCGAGCGGGACGTGAGGTTGATGACCGTGCCGCCACCGTCGACCATCTGCTTGGTGAGGAGCTGGGTGAGCACGAACGGCGCGGTCACATTGACGGTCACCGTGCGCTCGAACTGCTCGCGCGTCAGGTCCCACAGCGGCAGGAAGATCGCGTGCGCGGTGACCGCGGCGTTGTTCACCAGGACGTCGACATGGCCGAAGGCAGCGATGCTCTCGTCCACCAGCGACTCGGCGCCACCGGGCAAGCCGATGTCGACCTTGATGGCCGCCGCCTTGCGGCCCAGCGCCTCCACATCGGCGGCGGTGGCGTGGATGGTGCCGGGCGCCCGTTCGCTCTGAACCGTGCTGCGGCCGGCGACGATCACATCGGCGCCCAGGCGCGCCAGCTCGAGGGCAATCCCTCTGCCGATGCCACGCGCCGCGCCCGTCACGAGCGCGACCTTGCCGTCCAGGGGAGTTGCAGCCATGGCAGGAGTCTGCCCGAGGGGCACCGGGCGCGCCGGGCCGGCTGGTCCTGCTCGGTGGTCAGACGTTCAGATCGACGAGCTCGCTGCCCTCGTGGCGGGCTTCGGCGTCCTTCTTCAGCGAGACGCCGAGGACGGCGGCCAGTGCCGTCATGCTCATGAGGAACACGACGGGGAACAGGACGAGGGCAGCGACGATGGCAATGGCTCCGGCCATGGCCTCAGTCTGCCCCGACGTAGGCCCAGGCCTCGATCTCGACCAGCGCTCCCATCGGTAGCTCGGCAACGCCGATCGAGGATCGGGCCGGGCGGTGCTCGCCGAATCCGGCGACGTACGCCTCGTTCATGGCTGGGAAGTCGGTGGCGAGGTGGCGGAGGAACACGGTCGTCTTGGCCACGTCGGCGAGGGACGCCCCCGCCCCTGCGAGCAGGGCCTGCAGGTTCTCGATGGCCTTGCTGAGCTGCTCCCCGACCCCGCCGTTCACCAGCTTCCCGTCGGCCATGCCGAGCTGGCCGGAGACGACCAACCAGTCACCCGCCCGCACCATCGGGGTGTACGGACCCACCGGTCCACTTGCGGCCATGGTCAGCTCACCTTTCGATCCGTCGCCCGGCCGGTCGGCCAGTCCTGCGGGCAACCCTGCCCGATCCACGCTGCTGCCGCCACCGCGGCGAAGACGGCGTCGGACCCGTTCACCGGCTCGCTGACCGAGGGGACGATCTCGACCTCGACCGGTGGCATGTCCGATGCCCGCAGGATGCCGAACGAGCGGATGGTGAGGTCCAGGGGCTCGCCGGCCTCGTCGAGGGCGAGGCCTTCGCTGCCGACCCACCCGAGCGCCATGTGAGCGGCGCCCACGCAGTACGACCGCAGCACGATCTCGTCGAGCGGCCTGCCGCACTCGACGCGGACCCGAACCACCTCGTCGGTGACCGACGCGGTCGCGATTGCACCCGCGGTTGACCGAAGGGTGACGATCGGGTCGCCCGCCAGCGCGGCGAGCAGCGCCGCCGCCTCGGCCCAGCCGGCCGCCCGCACCGCGCTCGAGGTGGGCGGGCCGGCCACGTCGACCTCCTCCACGTGCAGCGCAGGTGCCATCGCCCTGATGGCCTCGGCGATGCCCGTGGTGCGCGCCACCCGCATCACGCCCGAACCGTCGGCACTGATCCCGGCGGCGACCGGCGGCCGCTTCGGCCCCATGCGTACAGCGTCTTCGCGTGAGAGCAACACCCGGACGGGCCGCCCGAGCTCATCGGCCAGCCGGCGGGCGACGGCGGGCACAACCGAGTCGACCTTGCCACCGAAGGCCCCGCCGTTGGCCAGCGGGCTCACGGGTTCGCCGCCGGGCACACACCACGACGCGTCGGTCTCGAGGTAGCCGGGCTCGACCCACGACGTCCGCAGCACCACCGCCCAGTCGCCAGGTGGCAGCTCGAGGGGTGGCTGCGGCTCGAGCGACGAACGTCGGCCCTGGACCTTGCCTGCCGCCCGCCGGGCATCGGCCAAGGTCTCACCGGTCGCCCACCCCCCGGCACCGTCGGGCACCGCGACCATTGCATCGACGGGGGCGGTGTCGTCGGCGAAGCCGGCCGCCCCGAGCGGTACGTCGTGGTCGACCCGTTGGGCGGCGTGGCCCTCGATGGTCGCTCGCCGGGCAGCAGCGTCGAGATCGCGTGCCGGGCCCGGCGTGCCGTAGGCGTGCCAGGCGTCGAGGACGGTCCGCCAGCCCGTGCACCGGCACAGGTGCGCCGCCAGCGACCGCTCGACCTCGGCGTCGCCGGCCTCCGGCTTGCCGGCCCGCAGCCCTGACAGTCGACAGATGATCCCGGGCGTGCAGAAGCCGCACTGCGAGCCACCGGTAGCGAGGAACGCCTCGGCCCACGCGGCGCGCTCATCGGGAGCCAACCCGTCGACCGTGGTGACCACCCGATTGCCGACCCGGCGGGCCGGGGTCACGCACGCGACCCGGGGGGCGCCGTCGATGAGCACCGTGCAACACCCGCACTGGCCCTGGGGACTGCAGCCGTCCTTGGGACTGGTGATCCCGAGCCGGTCGCGGAGCACCTCGAGAAGCGACGACCCGTCGTCGGGCACCTCCACTGGTCGCCCGTCGACGACCAGGGTGAGGGTGGCAGGCACGACGGCCGAGGATAGGTTTCGCGACCTCATGCCCCTGACCCGCCGGCAACTGCTGCTCACCGGGACTGCGGCAGCTGCCCTGGCTGCGTGCGGCGGTGGGAGCAGCGAACCGAAGGCGAAGACCGACGGCTTGCTGTTGTACGCCGCCTTCCGCCCTGAGGCCCCCGTCGGCCAGCCGGCGCGGTTCCCCCTCGCCCTCGCGGCGGCCGACGGCAGCCTCGACCTCGACCGACCGCCGGCCACCATCGATGTCGCCCTGCGGTCCCCCGACGGCACGACAACCGAGCTCGGCACCGTCAAGCGTCACGCCCGGGGGATCCCTCGGGGCTACTACCCCGTGCACGCCACCTTGCCGGCCGCCGGGGCGTGGACCTTCGTGGTGACTGCTGGGGCCCAGCAGCTGACCACCAAGGTGACAGCCCAGCCGGCGGGGGCGCTGGCCAGCGTGCCCGGACCCGGCGACGTGCTTCCCCGCATCCCGACCCCGACCGTCGACAACCACCGCGGGGTGCGCCCGATCTGCACCCGCGATCCGCAGTGCCCGTTCCATGCGGTGAGCCTCGATGCCGCCATCGGCAAGGGGGGGCCGATCGTGTTCCTGGTCTCGACCCCGGCCTACTGCCAGACGGCCATCTGCGGGCCGGTGCTCGATCTGGTCGTCGCCCGCCGGTCGCAGTTCGAGGCGGCCGGGGCCACCGTGATCCACGCCGAGGTCTACGTCGACGACAAGGCCCAGCAGACAACCGACGCGGTCAACGCCCTCGGCCTGACCTACGAGCCGGCCCTGTTCCTGGCCGCGCCGGACGGCACCGTCAACGAGCGGCTGGACTACACCTTCGACGCGACCGAGCTGAGCGAGGCGCTCAGCCGTCTCCTGCCCTGAGACTCAGGAGAAGGAGTTGCCGCAGCCGCAGGTGCGGGTGGCGTTGGGGTTCTCGATGGCGAAGCCAGCGCCCTGGAGCCCGTCCTTGAAGTCGAGGATGGCGCCCGTGAGGAGGTCGGCACTCGAGGGGTCGACGACGACCCGGACCCCGGCGACGTCGTACTTCACGTCGTCGGCGGCAATGTCGGAGTCGAAGAACATCTCGTAGCTGAACCCCGAGCAGCCACCGGGACGGACGGCAACACGCAGGCTCAGCTCGGCGTCGCCTTCCGCCTCGATGAGGGACTTGACCTTCACCGCAGCGCTGTCAGTGAGCGTGATCACGTTCCCAGACTACCCGGCAGCCAGCTCGACACGACAGGGCAGGCGGTCGACAAGGGACCGGAACCTGGTGACCGCCATCCCACCGGCCTCCTCGACGAAGCCCTCGACCATGCCCCGATGGAGGCTGCAGACCAGGTGCGGGTGGGCCTCGGCCAAGGTGGCAAAGGGGCAGTGGGTGAAGGCGATGGTCGTGCCCGACTCGTCGGCGGCCACCGCCGGGTCGAAGCCGAAGGTGGCGAGGTCGTCGGCCAGGGCGGCCAGGCAGGTCGCCGCCGCGACTGCCTGCGACTCGTCGGCACCGAAGCCGGCCTGCTGGGCGGCCATCCGGCCCCGGGACCGGCCGATCTCGGTGGCCTCCTCGGGCGTGGCCCCGCTGACGGCAGCCACGCCGGCCAGCATGGCGGCCAACAGCGGCATCGCCGAGGGTTCGAGCCCGAGCGACGGGGCGTCGGGAGCGAGGGAGTAGCGGTGGTGGGGCCGGCCCACACCTCCCCGGCTCTCGCTCTCGACCTGGAGCAGGCCGACGTCGCGCATCCGCTCGAGGTGGGGCCGGACGGTGTTGGCGTGAAGGTCGAGGGAGTCGGCCACCTCGGCCGTGGTCAGCGGCCGGGGCGACCGCGCCAGCTCGAGGTAGATCGCGTACCGGGTGTTGTCGCCGAGCGCCTTGAGCAGCGCCAAACGGGACGCGACCCGATCAGGCATCGGCCCAAGTTTACGCGGGGGTCGCCGGTAGAATCGTCGGCGATGCCCCCGGAGCCCGCCGCGAGGGGTTCGGTCGCCACGAGCACAGCCACCCCTGCTCCAGTCGGCAGGGACGATGTCCTGGGCCTGCTGCGTGGGGTCGTCGATCCCGAGCTCGGCAGCGACGTCGTCGACCTCGGCATGATCCGCGACGTCGAGATCGGCAAGGGCGGGCACATCGGCGTCACCGTCGCCCTCACCATCGCCGGCTGCCCGCTCAAGGCCCAGCTCGACAACGACATCCACGCCCGGCTGCTCGGGCATCCGGGCGTGACCGGCATCGACATCAGCTGGACGGAGATGACCGACGAGGAACGCAGTGCCTGCATGGCGCGGGCCCGGTGGAACGCAACCCAGCGGGCCGGCACCACGACGATCCCTCCAACCACCCGGGTGCTGGCGATCGCCTCCGGGAAGGGCGGCGTCGGCAAGTCGTCGGTGACCGCCAACCTCGCCGTCGGTCTAGCCGCCGACGGCTTCGCGGTGGGTGTGCTCGACGCCGACATCGGCGGCTTCTCCCAGCCCCGCATGCTCGGGGTCGAGGGCCGGCTCGAGGGTGCGAACGACGAGAAGAAGATGGTGCCCCACCGCCGGGACTTCGGCTCCGGCTTCGTCGAGGTGGTCTCGATGGGCTTCCTCGTCGACGACGAGCAGTCGGCCCTGACCTGGCGGGGCCAGACCTTGAACCGGGCGGTCCAGCACTTCCTCGAGGACGTGCGCTGGAGCGACGACCTCGACTACCTGCTCATCGACATGCCGCCGGGCACCGGCGACATCCAGATGGGCCTGGCCCGCATGCTCCCCCGCACCGAGGTGCTGCTGGTCACGACGCCGGCACTGGCGGCGCAGAAGGTGGCGGCCCGGGCCGCCGACCTGGCCCGCAAGACCTACCTCCGCGTCGTCGGCGTCATCGAGAACATGACATCGTTCACCTGCGACCACGGCACCAGCTACGCCCTGTTTGGCGAAGGTGGTGGCGAGACGCTCGCGCACGACATCGGGGCGCCCCTGCTCGGCGCCATCCCGCTCGAGCCGAGCGTCGTCCTCGGCGGCGACATCGGCACGCCAGCCGTGCTCGGCGACGGCGCCGCCGCCGAGGCCTTTCGTGCCCTGGTCCGCACGATTGCCACCGAGGCGGCACCGCCCGTCGACATGGCCGGGTGCTCGGCCCGCCTGCTCGACAAGGTCGAGGCTGCCCTCGGCCCAACACCCTGACCCACGCGCTCAGCGCGGCGGCCACCGCCCTTTGGTGCCTTCGTCCTGGGCGATGACCGCTTCCCAGTAGCCGCGTGCCACTGCGTCGGTGAGCTTGTCCATGGCCGGCAGGATGCGGGTGAGGAGCGCCGAGAGCGCCGGCCCCGGGGCGCGGGCCTGCGGCGCGGCGACCTCCACCGCGGTGCGCACGAGCAGATCGCGCGAGATCCTCAGCACGACGAGCAGCTGCGTGAGCGACGACCCGGTCCAGGCGGCGTCGGCACCGACCTCCTCCAGCTCGACCCCAACGTCACCGGTGTCGGACCGGCCGGTGATGGCCAGGATCGCCTGCAGCCGCTCCCGTGACTGCTCGACGAAGCGGGCCTCCTCGGCTGATGTCCACCATCGAGTCACGTCGGGGAACGCCGACCGGAACATGCCGACACCTCGCCGTGCCATCTCCTCGGCCCGGGCGTCGATGGCCTCGACGAGCGAGTCGATCTCGATTGCCGTCGGCCCCGGTTCGGCCAGGGCGTCGTCGGCCAGGTCGGACAGGCGGGCGAGGAGGGCTTTCACGTCGTCGACCGCGAAGAGCGGCCCGGGCGCGGCGACCCGTAGGTAACCGGCCCGCGCCAGGACGTCGACGGCCGCCTCATCGAGGGCAACCACACGGGCCGCCTCGGTGAGGCCGATCAAGCGGGCGGTTCCCGCAGGACTGTCCATCACGTGCCTCCCGTGTGAACTTCGCCACCGGGGAGCGGCTTCCCTCTCAGGGAAGCTCGATGAAGCCCCCACCGCGCGGATCGTCGGGACGTCGCGGCCCTGATGAGCCGGGGCTGGCGACGCGGGTCTCGATGCGACCGCGGAGCATCCGGCGCACCACGGCGCGGACCGGCGGCAGCATCAGCGACAGCCCGAGAATGTCGGTGAGGAAGCCGGGCGCGATCATCAAGGCGCCACCGACGAGGATGAGCAGCCCGTCGAGGAGCTCGGCCGCCGGCACCCGGCCCTCGCTCATGGCGAGCTGCACCCGGCGGAGGACGCTCAGACCCTCGTGCTTCACCAGCCAGCTGCCGAGCGCGCCCATGAGGAGAAGCAGGCCGATCGTGTTGAGCACGCCGATCGCCGCGCCGACCTTGATGATCACGGCGAGCTCGACGATCGGCAGCACGACGAACACGAGGAAGAGCACCCCCAGCACGGCGTCATCCTACGAAGAGGTTCCGGTCATGACGAGGTGCTCCCCCTCGCGCGTGGTCACGCGCAGGAAACAGACCGGACCATGACAGGACACATGCCTTGCGTACGTTCCGCGGCCGTACACATCCGTACCGGATCGAAAAGGGAGCGTAAATGTCCATGAAGGCGCAGTTCCGACCACTCGTGGTCGCCGTCGCTGCGCTGTCGCTCTTCGCGGCAGCGTGCGGCTCGGACAAGAAATCATCCAGCGACAGCGCCTCCGGGACCAAGGACGCGGCGGCGGCCTCATCGGACACGTGCGTCACCGGTAGCTCCGTCAAGCTCGGGTTCCTGAACTCGACCTCGGGCGCCATGGCCATCAGCGAGCAGACGGTCCGTGACTCGCTCATGCTCGCCGCTTCGGAGATCAACGCCGGCGGCGGGATCATGGGCAAGAAGATCAAGTTCATCGAGGAGGACGGCCAGAGCGAGCCGACCGTGTTCGCCGAGAAGATCGGCAAGCTCCTCACCGAGGACAAGGTCGCCGCCGTGTTCGGTGGTTGGACCTCCGCCTCCCGCAAGGCGATGCTGCCGGTCGTCGAAGGCGCCAACGGGCTCCTCTTCTACCCGGTGCAGTACGAAGGCCTCGAGGCGTCGAAGAACATCTACTACACCGGCGCCACGACCAACCAGCAGATCATCCCGGCCATGGACTTCCTCAAGTCCAAGGGCGTGAAGACCCTGTTCCTCGCCGGCTCCGACTACGTGTTCCCCCGCACGGCGAACAAGATCATCAAGCAGTACGCCAAGGTGCTCGGCATCCAGATCGTGGGTGAGGAGTACGTCCCGCTCACCAGCGACGACTGGACGACCCAGGTCGCCAAGATCGCCGCTGCCAAGCCTGACTTCGTGTTCAACACGATCAACGGCTCGTCGAACGTGGGCTTCATCAAGGCGTACCACGAGGCTGGTCTCGGGGCGACCAAGTCGCCGATCATCTCGGTGTCGATCGCCGAGGAGGAGGCGCCGGCCATGGGTGTGAACCTGACGGGTCAGTACGCCGCCTGGAACTACTTCGAGAGCGTCAAGAGCCCGGCGAACACCGCCTTCATCAAGGCCTTCCAGGCCAAGTACGGCGCCAACCGAGTGACGTCGGACCCGATGGAAGCGGCCTACACCTCGCTGTACCTCTACAAGGGCATGGTCGAGAAGGCCAAGTCGTTCTGCGTCGATGCGGTGAACGCATCGTCCGGTGGCGTGTCCTACGCCGCACCCGAAGGCACGGTCGTCGTCAACGGCGAGAACCACCACATCGCCAAGACCGGCCTGATCGGCCAGATCAACGCGAGCAACCAGTTCGACGTCGTGTGGTCCTCGGGGAAGCCGATTGAGCCCGATCCCTTCCTCAAGGGCTACCCGTGGTGGAACCCCAACCAGGGGTAACGCCACGGTCCCTGCCGTAGCCGGGGGTGCCGCGCGGTCACGCGCGGCACCCCCGCACCAACTCCTGCAAGCCCGGCTCCCGAAGGCACCGCGATGGACGCTCTGACCACTCCCTTTCTCACTGGCACCGCTATTGGGGCGATCCTGTTCCTCGCCGCGCTTGGTCTGACGCTGACCTTCGGGCAGATGGGCGTGATCAACATGGCGAACGGCGAGTTCCTCATGGCCGGCGCCTACGCCACCTACCTCACCCAGCAGGTGATCCACAGCACCGGCATCTCGATCGTGGTCGCCGTCCCCGTGGCCTTCGTGGTCACCGGCACCCTCGGGTTGCTGCTCGAGGTCTCGATCATCCAGTGGATGTACCGCCGCCCGCTCGACACATTGCTGGTGACCGTCGGTGTGTCCATGGTCCTGCAACAGCTCGCCCGGGACGTCTTCGGCGCCCAGGGCGACCCGGTGCGCCCGCCGAGCTGGATGCGCGGCAGCATCGACGTGTTCGGCTACCACTGGCCGCACCGCCAACTGTTCACGATCGTGCTGGCGGTCACCGCCCTGGCTGCTCTGACGGCGCTGCTGAAGCGCAGCGCGTTCGGTCGGCGAATCCGGGCGACGGTGCAGAACCGTGACCTGGCCGAGACGATGGGGGTCTCCACCCGCAGCGTCGACCGGCTCACCTTCTTCCTTGGATCCGGTCTGGCCGGCGTCGGCGGGGTGGCCATCGCCCTGATCTCGGGCACCAATCCGACGCTCGGGGCGACGTACATCATCCCCGCGTTCCTCGTCGTCGTCGCTGGGGGCGTCGGCCAGCTCAAGGGCACCGTCATTGCCGCATGGACCGTGGGCGTCGTCACCGCGTTCCTCACCGACTGGACCAGCGGCAGCATGGCGCAGGTCCTCACGTTCGCCGCCGTGGTGGTCTTCCTCCAGATCCGCCCGCAGGGCCTCTTCACCGTTCGCACCAGGGGGTTGGCGTGAGCATCACGACATCGGACGCGCCAGAGGTGCACGGTGCCGAGCCAGCGGCACCCGAGGCGGCGCTCTCGCCGAAGCGGTCGTTCCGCTCCGATCTCGTCCGCACCTATGGCCCCCTGCTCGGCATCGGCGTTCTGGCGCTCCTGCTGCTTGTCTGGGCGCCCGGGTCGCTCAGCCCGTTCCGCCTCGGCAATCTGGGCAAGTACTGCTGCTGGGCGCTCGCCGCCGTCGGCATCGGGCTGGCCTGGGGGCGGGGCGGCATGCTCGTCATGGGCCAGGGCGTGTTCTTCGGCCTTGGCGGTTACGCCATGGCCATGCACATGAAGCTCGAGGCCGCCGGCCCCGGCAAGGTGCCCGACTTCATGCAGCTGTACGGCAACGGCACGATGCCCAGCTGGTGGGAACCATTCCGCAGCGGGCCGTTCACGCTGTTCGCCATCATCGCCCTGCCGGCCGTCGTCTCCTTCGTCCTCGGCTATGCGATCCTCAAGCGCCGGGTGAAAGGCGCCTACTTCGCCATCCTCACCCAGGCCCTGGCGGTTGCCTTCTCGACGCTGCTGATCGCCACGATCAAGCAGACCGGCGGCTTCAACGGGCTGAACACGTTCACCAAGTTCTTCGGGCAGAACCTGTACGACCCGGCGGTGAAGAAGAACATCTACATGATCGCGGCCGGCCTGCTGATTGTCTGCCTCGTCATCGTCTGGCAGCTCTACCGGAGCCGCTACGGCGAGCTGCTCGTCGCCACCCGCGACGCCGAGGAGCGCATCCGCTTCCTGGGCTACGACCCCGCCAACATCAAGCTGGCTGCGTTCGTGGTCGCGGCGATCATGGCGAGCATCGGTGGCGCCATGTTCGTCCCGATCGCCGGGATCATCTCGCCGTCCAACGTGGACGCGACGGCATCGATCATGCTCATCGCGGGCGTCGCCCTGGGCGGGCGGGCCTCGTTGCTCGGACCGGCAGTGGGCGCCATCGTGGTGGGCTACGGGCAGACGACGCTGTCGGAGCAGTTCCCGACCCAGTGGATCTACTTCCAGGGCGGATTGTTCATCGTCGTCCTCCTGTTCCTCCCGTTCGGCATCACGTCGTTGCTGCCGAAGCTGAAGGAGCTGGCGTCGCGCCGGCGTACCACGGGGGAGTCGGCGGCATGAGCGGCCCGTTGGTCAGCCACGACTACGTCGAGGTCCGCGACCTGACCGTCGACTTCGACGGCTTCAAGGCGATCCAAGGCGTCGACGTGACGTTCTTGCCGGGGCGCTTGCACTTCCTCATCGGGCCGAACGGGGCCGGGAAGACAACCCTGGTCGACGCCCTCACCGGGCTGTCGCGGGGCACCGGCTCGGCGGAGTTCCGACGCAAGGACCTGCTCGGCATGAAAGCCCACGAGATCGTGCACCTCGGGGTGGGCCGGACCTTCCAGACGGCGAGTGTGTTCGAGAAGAGCAGCGTGCTCCAGAACCTCGACATCGCTGCTGGCATGCACCGCAAGGCGTTGGGGCTGCTGCTCCCCCGGCGAACCGTGCCCGAGCGCGTCGAGCAGGTGCTCGAGACCATTGGCCTGGCCGCGCTGGCGCATCGCCCCGCCGGGATCCTCGCCCACGGGCAGAAGCAGTGGCTGGAGATCGGCATGTTGCTGGTCCAGGACGCACGGGTGATGTTCCTCGACGAGACGGTCGCGGGGATGAGCGCCGATGAGCGCGAGGGCACCGGTGAGCTGCTCCGGCGGATCGCGGGTGAGAGGACCATCGTCGTCATCGAGCACGACATGGACTTCATGCGCAGCTATGCAGACTTCGTGACGGTCATGCACGCAGGCAAGGTGCTCGCCGAGGGCACGGTGTCGGAGATCCAGGCGGAGCCTCGGGTCCAGGAGGTCTATCTGGGGACCGTGGCGGAGGTGGGGAGCAATGGCTGAGGCGATGCTCGAGCTCGTGGGTGTGACCGCGGGATACGGGCGCACGATGGTGCTGTTCGACGTCGACGTGTCGATCCCCGTCGGCGGGGCGGCGGCGGTCATGGGCCACAACGGCGCCGGCAAGACCACGCTGCTGCGGGTCGCCATTGGGCTGCTCCCGGTGCGGTCGGGCACGGTCCTTCTCGACGGCGAGGACGTGACCAAGCTCGCCCCCAACCGGCGGGTCAAGCGCGGCCTGGGCTACGTCCCCCAGGGGCAGCTCTGCTTCCCGCAGATGACCACACTGGAGAACCTGCAGCTGGCCTCGACCACGAAGTCGGCGATCGACGACGTGCTCGACACCTTCCCCGCGCTGACCGACCTCCTGCCGCGACCCGCCGGCCTGCTCTCCGGCGGCCAACGCCAACAGCTCGCCATCGCCCGAACCCTCCTCACCCAGCCACGGCTGTTGATCCTGGACGAGCCGACGGAGGGCATCCAGCCCAACGTGGTGGCCGAGATCGAGCAGGTCATCGTCGACCTGACCCATCGAGGTGACCTGACCGTGTTGCTCGTGGAGCAGCACGTCGGGTTCGCACTGCGGTCGACGGACAGCTACTACGTGCTGGAGTCGGGCCGCATCACCGGCAGCGGCGAGGGCGGTACCGGCGCGCTCGACGAGGTCCGCGCGGCGATGGCGGTATGACGAGTGACAGGCTGACCCGATGCACCTGACGACCCATGAGCAGGAGCGCCTGCTGGTGAGCGTGGCTGCCATGGTGGCCCGGGACCGCCAGGGGCGCGGCCTCAAGCTCAACTATCCGGAGGCGATCGCCATCCTGACCGTCTTCGTCCTCGAGGGCGCTCGTGAGGGGCGCCGGGTCGCTGATCTGATGGATGCCGGCCGGCGAGTGCTGACCCGCGCCGACGTCATGGACGGCATCGCCGAGATGATCGGCGAGGTGCAGGTCGAGGCGACCTTCCCCGACGGCACCAAGCTCGTGACCCTGCACGATCCGATCGCCTAGATGAAGCCTGGCGAGGTCATCACCGGTCACGAGCCGGTGGTCCTGTTCGGCGGCCGCGCCGTCATCAAGGTGCTTGTCGCCAACACCGGCGACCGCCCCGTGCAGGTTGGGTCGCACTACCACTTCGCCGAGGCCAACCCGGCCCTGTCGTTCGACCGCGCGGCTGCACGCGGTCACCGCCTCGCCATCCCGGCGGGGACGTCGGTGCGGTTCGAGCCGGGCATCGGGCGCACCGTCGAGCTGGTGCCCCTTGCCGGCCGGCGGATCGTCGCCGGCTTGCGCGGCGAGGTCGCGGGAAGGCTGGACTGATGGAGCTGGATCGTTCCCGCTACGCCGCCCTCTACGGCCCCACCACCGGCGACCGCATCCGCCTGGCCGACACCGACCTCTTGGTCGAGGTCGAACGTGACCTTGCCGGCGGTGGCGACGAAGCGGTGTTCGGGGGGGGCAAGGTCATCCGGGAGTCGATGGGCCAGGGCACGGCCACCCGCGCCGAGGGCGCTCCCGACCTGGTGATCACCGGCGCGGTGATCCTCGACCACTGGGGGGTCGTCAAGGCCGACATCGGCGTTCGCGACGGCCGCATCGTCGCCATCGGCAAGGCCGGCAACCCTGACACCATGGACGGGGTCGACCCGGCGCTGGTGATCGGGCCGTCGACCGAGGTGCTGGCCGGCAACGGCAAGATCCTCACCGCCGGCGCGGTCGACAGCCACGTGCACCTCATCTGCCCGCAGATCGTCGAGGAGGCGCTCTCGAGCGGGATCACGACGCTCATCGGTGGCGGCACCGGCCCGGCCGAGGGCACCAAGGCCACCACGGTCACGCCGGGCGCGTGGAACCTCGACTTGATGTTGAAGGCCCTCGACGGATGGCCGGTCAACGTGGCCCTGCTCGGCAAGGGCAACACCGTGTCGTACGAGGGCCTGCGCGAGCAGCTGGCGGCCGGCGCCTCCGGCTTCAAGCTCCACGAGGATTGGGGCACCACGCCCGCGGCGATCGACGCCTGCCTGAAGGTGTGCGACGAGTTCGGCGTCCAGGCGGCCATCCACACAGACACGCTCAACGAGGCCGGCTACGTGCAGTCGACGCTGGCTGCCATCGCCGGCCGGACGATCCACACGTACCACACCGAGGGAGCCGGCGGCGGGCACGCGCCCGACATCATCACGGTTTGCGCCGAGCGCAACGTGCTGCCGTCGTCGACCAACCCGACCCGTCCCCACACGGTGAACACGATCGACGAGCACCTCGACATGCTCATGGTCTGCCACCACCTCAAGCCGTCGATCCCGGAGGACCTGGCCTTCGCCGAGAGTCGCATCCGTCCGTCGACGATCGCCGCGGAGGACATCCTCCACGACCTCGGTGCCATCTCGATGATCGGCTCCGACTCCCAGGCCATGGGTCGGGTGGGCGAGGTCGTGCTGCGCACGTGGCAGACCGCCCACGTCATGAAGCTGCGGCGGGGACCCCTGCCGGGCGACGGCCCGGCCGACAACAACCGCGCTCGTCGTTACATAGCGAAATACACGATCTGCCCGGCGGTCGCTCACGGCCTCGCCAGCGAGATCGGCTCGGTGGAGGTCGGCAAGCTGGCCGATCTCGTGCTGTGGGACCCGGCGTTCTTCGGCGTCCGCCCGCACGTCGTGGTGAAGGGGGGCTTCATCGCCTGGGCCCAGATGGGCGACGCCAACGCGTCGATCCCCACGCCCCAGCCGACGCTCCCCCGACCGATGTTCGGCGCCGCCCCGTTGGCCGCTGCCGCCACCAGCGTCAACTTCGTTGCGCCTCTCGCCCTGGCGGAGGGCGATCTGGCCGGCCGGCTCGGTGTGGGCAAGCGCCTGGTGGCGGTCGACGACTGCCGAACGCTCACCAAGGACGACATGACGGGGAACGCCGCCCGGCCCGACGTCCGGGTGCATCCCGACACCTTCGCCGTCACCATCGACGGCGAGCTGATCGAGGCCGCCCCGGTGGCCGAGCTCCCCATGGCCCAGCGCTACTTCCTCTTCTGATGAGCGCCACGACCCTGGCCATGCTGCTGCTGGGAGACGGCCGGCTGCCGTCGGGCGGCCATGCGCACTCGGGTGGCGTGGAGGCGGCGATCACCGACGGCCGCATCGTCGACATCACCACGCTGGAAGCGTTCGTGATCGGCCGCCTGTCGACCACCGGGCTGACCGAGGCCTCGCTGGCAGCCGCCACCGTGCACGCGCTGACCGGGACGACCACGGCTGACCACACCCGTGACGTGTTGGCCGTGCTCGACCTCGAGGCCGAGGCCCGCATCATCGCCCCGGCCCTGCGCATGGCATCCCGTCGCCTCGGCCGACAGCTGGCCCGGGTGGCGGGGCGATGCTGGCCGCACCCGGTGCTGGCGTCGCTGGCCGACGCCGCCCCCGACGGCGCCCACCAACCGGTCGCACTTGGGGCGTGCGGGTTCGCAGCCGGCGTGGGCGTGCAGGCGGTCGCCGATCTGGCCGTTCACCATGCTGTCTCCACGCCGGCGCAGGCGGCCGTCCGGCTGCTCGGGCTCGACCCGTACGCGGTTGCGGCCCTCACCGCCGACATGGCGTCGCTCGCCACCGGCGTGGCCGCCGCCGCGGTCGCCGCCGCCACCGGCCCGTTCGCCGAGCTCCCCGCGCCGAACGGACCCATCCTCGACATCGCCGCCACCGAGCACGCCGGGCGGGACGCCCGCATGTTCGCCACCTGACCCCACCCTTCCCGAAAGGAACTTCGCATGGGCGCCTTCCACGGCGAGCACGACCACGAGCACCAGCACCGGCCCCGCATCGGAACCTCGCTGCGGGTGGGCATCGGTGGGCCGGTCGGCAGTGGCAAGACGGAGCTGGTCGCCTGCTTGTGCGAGACGCTGTCGGCCGAGCTCTCGTTGGTGGCCGTCACCAACGACGTGTTCACCACCGAGGACGCGTCGATCCTCGCCCGCCGGGCGGTGCTGCCGCTCGACCGCATCGTCGGCGTGCAGACGGGCTGCTGCCCGCACACCGCCATCCGCGACGACATCAGCGAGAACCTCGACACCGTCGAGGAGCTCGAACGCCGCTTCCACCCCGACCTGGTGCTGGTGGAGTCCGGGGGCGACAACCTCACCGCCACGTTCTCCCGCGCCCTGGTCGACGTGCAGCTGTTCGTGATCGACGTCGCTGGGGGCGACAAGGTGCCACGCAAGGGCGGGCCGGGGATCACCACGTCGGACCTGTTGGTGATCAACAAGACCGATCTGGCCCCCATGGTGGGCGCCGACCTCGACGTGATGAAGCGCGACGCCACCCGCATGCGGGGCAACCTCCCCACCGTCTTCACCTCGCTGCGCCAGGACCCCGCAGCGACCCAGGTGGTCGCCTTCCTCCGCCACCAGCTCGCCCACGGCCACGCCGCCTGACATGAGGTCCTCGGCCACCATCGTCGCCGAGACGACGCGTCCGGGCACGACCCGGTGCACCACGTTGCGATCGAGCCCGCCGCTGGCCTTGCGGGAGACGCACGACGGGCTCCACCTGGTGGCAAGCGCGGCCGGACCGCTGGGCGGCGACGACCTCGCCGTCAACGTCGACGTGACCACGGCCGCCCGACTGGTCGTGCGCAGCGTCGCCGCCCAACTGATCCTCCCCGGACCCCACGGCGCGCCGTCGACCGCCGCCCTGCACGCGACCGTGGGTGCCGACGCCGACCTGCGCTGGCTGCCGTCGCCGTCGGTGCTCGTCGAGGGGGCTGACCACCGGAGCACGACCACCCTGGCCCTGGCAGCGACGGCGGCGATGCAGTGGCGGGAGGTCATCGTGCTCGGCCGCCACGACGAGACGTCCGGTTCGTGGCACCAGCGGCTGCGCGTCGACCGCTCCGGCCGGCCCCTCCTGCGCACCGACCTTCTCCTCGGTCCCAGGTGGCCGGGAGCCGAAGGCCCGGCCGGCACCGCCGGCGCGAGAGTCGTCGGCACTGCACTCGTCGTCGGCCATCCGGTCCGGTCGATCACCGCCGGACCCGAGGTCCGGGCTGCTGCCTATCCCCTCGCCGACGACGCCGTCATGGTCACCGCCCTCGGTGACGCCGTCGAGCCGGTCGAGGCCCTCCTCAACTCGTTCTTTGGCGACTCGTAGCGCGGGGGGACCCACAAGTCGCCGAAGAACGGGAGGGGTTCAGAGGGGTGGAGCGGGAAGCGGGTCGTAAAGGCGGTCGGGGGGCTCGAAGCCGCAAGACGCGCCGTCGACGTGGACCACCTCGGCCTCCCACGGCAGGCGGTAGGAACCGCTGACCAGGTCGTGCATGAACGTGTAGGGGCAGTCCTGGGCGCCGCCCTTCACCGCCACGTAGGCCCGGTGGCCCAATTGGTAGATGTTGTTCTCGACCGACCAGTTCTGGCGGGCGCCGGCGATGCGGGCGGGCAGGACCTCGGCGCACACGATCTCGTCGGGGCGGCTGCCGCCCGTGGCCAAGGGCGTGCCGTCGAAGTCGACGATCATCGCCTCGCCCATCGAATCGAAGGTGCCGTCGGTGCCGCACATGCACACGGAGGCGGTCGCCATCAGGTTGCTGAACGCGTTGGCCTGGTTGGTCACGCGCCACGCCTCGCGGATCGGGGCGGTGTAGCCGGCCGTGCGCAACATGATGTCGGCGCCCTTGTAGGCGCATTCCCGGGCCATCTCCGGGAACATGCCGTCATGGCAGATGATGAGGGCCAGCGTCGAGCCGTTGGGTCCCTCGCACACCGGGATGCCGAGGTCGCCCGGCTCCCATGGCTCGACGGGGGTCCACGGGTGGAGCTTGCGGTAGAACAGCCGCAGCTCGCCCTCGTCATCGACGATCAGGCCGCTGTTGTACGGATTGCGCCCGACGTTCAGCTCCATGATGGAGAAGCAGCCCCAGATGTGGTTCTCGGCGCAGGCAGCCCGGAACGCCGCAACCTCCGGCCCGTCGGCCCGGCACATCAGCGCCGGGTCGGTGCTCATCGACAGGCCGTGCAGCGAGTACTCCGGGAACACGACCAGGTCCATGCCCGGATAGCTCCGCCGGGCCTTGCCGACCATGGCCACGATCCGGTCGGTCTGGGCAGCCAGCAGCGCCGGGGTGTCCACCGTGGGCAGCTGGAGCTGCACCATGCCGATGACCACGCCGTCCGCCGACTTGTTGAGCCCGCCCAGTCCTCCACCCATGACGTCGACGCTCGCGCCGCGGCGTTTCCGGCCCGAGACCAGTTCGCGAACCCTCGATGAACGGGCGTCCCAGCGGCCGGCCACTACCCTCCTCGCCCGTGCCCGCAGCGAAGCAATCCAACGGCTTCGACTGGAGCGGGCGGATCCTGCCCCGCTCGGTCCTGGGCATTGCCGCCCTGATCCTGTCGCTCGCGCTGGGAGCGGCCTTCAGCGGGGCCGTGCTCTACGCCTACTACCAGGCGCGCCTCGACTCCCACGAGAACGCCATCACCAAGTACGCCAACACCTTCGACGAACGCCTCAAGACGGCGACCGCCATCATCAAGTCGGAGCAGAACAAGGCGCGCGAGGCCGTGCGTTCGGAGATCGGTCCGATCAAGGAGCTCGCGGCCAGCGGCGAGACGATCAACGAGCTCCTCGACCGGGTGGCTCCGTCGGTCTGGTTCGTGTCGACGCTCGCCGATGACGGCAGCCCGTCGGTCGGCTCCGCCTTCGTGGTCTTCGCCGACGCCGACCAGAGCTTCCTGATCACCTCCTACACCACGGTCAAGGCCGCCACGACGGCCCCGGCACCGGCCATCCAGCTCCGCAAGGGGAATGACGTGGTCACCGCCAAGCTCGAGACGTGGGAGGTGCAGAAGGACCTCGCCCTCGTCTCGGTCAAGCGGGGCAACCTGCCCCGTCTCGACTGGGGTGGCAACCCCGACATCGGCGAGCGGGTGTTCGCGGTGTCGGGACTCGGCTCGAAGGGCGCCTCTGCCAGTCAGGGCATTGTCGGCGACGTGAGCGCCACGGGCATCCAGCACGATGCGCCGATCGGCGTGCAGTTCCAGGGTGGTCCGCTGCTGAACTCCGACGGCGAGGTGATCGGCGTCGCGTCCCGCACCTACGCACCGCTGAACTTCGCACCGGACTCCGTGTGGTTCGCGCCGCCCATTCGCGGCGCGTGCGACAAGGTGCTGCGCTGCCCGTCGTAGCTACGGCGAGATGAAGGTGGTGGGCACCGTCGTGGTGGTCTCAGTCGGCGCCGTTGTGGTGGTGGTCGACTCCGGCGGCACCGCTCTCGGTGGCGGGGCCTTGTCGACGTAGCTCCCGCCGTCGCTGATCGGCGCGACCGCGCGACGCAACCCGACGTCGAAGCCCTTGCGGGCCTTGCGCTTGCCCGAGTCGACCACCGAGCTCAGCGGGGCCGGCTCGCTGAACTTCACCACCGGGAGGCCCTTCATGGCCTCCTTCATGTAGCGCTGCCACGTGAGGGCCGGCAGCGTGCCGCCGGTGACCACCCGCACTCCCTTGATGCCGTGCAGCGGCGTGGGCCGGTCGCGGTCGCCGATCCACACCGAGGTCGACAGCTGCGGCGTGTACCCGGTGAACCAGGCGTCCTTGTTGTCGTTGGTGGTACCGGTCTTGCCTGCCGCCGGTCGGTCGCCCAGACCCTTTCCACCGGCGGTGCCCCCCGGGCTGAGCGGCCCTTGCAGGAGGTCGTTCATGGTGTCGGCCACTGCCTCGGCCTGGACCCGCTCGAGCTTGGGCTTGAGGTTGTCCTCGACCACGTGGCCGTCGGCGTCGAGCACCTTCAACACTGGCGTCGGCTCGGCCCGCATGCCACGCGCCGCCCACGTCCCATACGACGAGGCCATGTCGAGGGGCGACGTCTCGGGCGCGCCGAGGGCCACCGACAGGCCGTGGAAGCCGGCCTTGTAGATCGACGCCTTCATCCCGAGCTTGCGGGCCAGGTCCATCGTCTTCTCGACGCCGACGTCGCGGATGAGCTGCACGAAGACGGTGTTGACCGAGTGCTTGATCGCCTCGCGGAGGGTCAGCGAGCCGAAGCTCTCGCCGCCATAGTTCTCCGGGCAGTAGTCCTTGGTGACGCAGAGCTTCGCGGGGCCCCGATAGACCTTGCTGGGGGAGACGCCCTGTTCGAGCGCCTCGGCCAGCACGAACGGCTTGTAACCCGAGCCCGGTTGGCGGCCGCTGCCACCGCCGAGCTTGCCGAGAGCCAGGTTGACCTGGCCACCGGGCGCGTAGAAGTCGCGCCCGCCGACCAGCGCCTTGACGTAGCCACTCGCCGGCTCGACCGAGGCCAGCGCCATCTCCAGTGGCGGCTTGGTGCCCGACAGGGTGAGGGCGATCGACTTCTCGGCCGCCTGCTGCAGGTCGGGGTCGAGGGTCGTGTAGATCTGCAGGCCCCGGGAGTAGACGAACCCGTCGCCGTATTTCGCGTCGAGGTACCGCTGGACGTAGTCCATGAAGTACGGGTAGGCGGTGCGCACCGCCTGGCGCCCGTACACCCCGGTGACGGGCTGGCCCTTGGCTGGCGGCGTCTTCTCGACCAGCCACACGACCTGGGGGATGGCCCGGTTGTACTCCTCTTGGGTGATGCGGCCCTGCTCGAGCATGAGCCCCAGCACCAGCTTCCGCTTGGTCTCGGCGTTGGTCGGGCTGGTGCGGGGGTTGTAGGCGCTCGGCGCCGGGATGATGCCGGCCAGCAACGCCGACTCCGAGAGGCTGAGGTCGCGCACCGACTTGTGGAAGTACGTCTGGGCCGCGGCCCCGACGCCGTACGCCCCTTCCCCCAGATAGACCTGGTCGAGGTAGCGGAAAAGGATCTCCTGCTTGCTGAGCTGGCGGTCGAGCTGGCTGGCCAGCACCGCTTCGCGCACCTTGCGGGAGATGGTGCGGTCCTTGCCGACATAGGCGTTCTTGACGTACTGCTGGGTGATCGTCGAGCCGCCCTGCACCTTGGCGGCGTTGCGGATGTCGGCCCACATGGCGCGGAGGGTGCCGCGCACGTCGACCCCACCGTGCTCGTAGAACCGCTTGTCCTCGCTCGACACGACGGCGTCGCGCAGGTACTTGGGGATGTCGCCGGGGTGGACGGGCGTGGTGGTGTCGAACTGGCGGAAGACGCCGACCTGCTTGCCGTTGATGTCGTACACCGTGGCGATCTGGGCCTCGATGAACCGGGTCGGCGTGGGCACGCTGGCCGGCAGGGGGAGGAAGAGGAACGACGCCAACACCACGCCAGCGGTCATGACCGGCGTGACGACGACGGTGATCGCGAGGAGGGCGATCACCTTCAGCAGTCGCCGCATCGGGCGGGAGTCTAGGAAGTGCTGGTCAGCGGCCGGGTTCGCCCGGCGTGCTCAGTCCCAGAGTGAACGGCGCTCCAGCTCGTTGAGCCCGCCCCAGATGCCGTGCGGCTCCTTGATGCGGACGGCGAACTCGAGGCACGGCTCGGCCACCCCACACTCGGCGCAGATGGCCTTGGCCCTGGCTTCCCGCTCGACCTTCTCGTCCTTGCGCTCAAAGGTCGACGGCGGGAAGAACACCACCGCTTGCGGCCCCCGGCACGCGGCCTTCTCCTGCCACAACAGCTCTTCGCTGCGTAGTGCCACTCCAAACCCCCCCTTTCGTGAGTGGAACCTAACCATCCTCTCTTCCCGTCCACAAGCCCTGTGCACGGAATCTTGCTGGTTGGGGATTGCCGCACCGGAAACCTTGTTTTCGCAGGTGGGCCGGTGGTGGTCACTCCGCGGGAGCGACCTCCAGCGATGCCCCCTCGATGGCCACCACCGTGACCCGGTCGCCGACCGCCAGCGGCGTCGCCCGGTTGGTCCGGGCCGGCCACAGCGCCTCCCGCACGCGCACCACGCCGGTGGGCGCCACCTCGGCCACGACCTGGCCCTCCTCGCCGACCATCGACTCCCGCCCGATGGTCGGGGTCGAGAACCGGCTCCGGACCGTGGCCGGCAGGCCCGCCAGCATGAGCAGCACGATGCCGACCACGCCGCCGACGAGGGGCAGCCAACCCAGCGACACCGGGTCGCGATAGAGCACCACCGACCCGGCCGCATAGGCGATCACGCCGACTCCCGTCCAGAAACGGGGCACGCCGGTCTGCACGTCGACGGCGAAGCCGAAGGTCCCGAGCAAGAGCAGGACCAGGCCCCAGGGCGAGGTGGGCAGGACGGCGAGGCCGTAGCCGGCGAGCACCAGGGCGACGGCGGCCACGGCCGCGGCGATGCCGATGCCGGCGGTGAACAGCTCGAAGACAACCAGGCCGAGGCCGGCGGTGAGGAGGAGGTAGGCAACCGGCGGGCTGGCCACGGTGTGCATGAGACGCGGCACGAGGTCGAGCTTGGCCAGCCGGGCCTGCACGTCGAGGGCGGCCGCCGGCGGGCCCTTCTTCTGGGGCGTGAAGGTTGCCGTCTCGAGCGTGCGGCCGTGCACGGTCCTGCCGTCGAGGGCAGCGATGAAGCTGCCGAGCACCGCCGCCTCCCGCTCGTTGAGCTGGGTCACGCCGGCCTTGCCCGCCTGCGTCGGGTTGAGCCTGCGGCCGCCGACCTCGATTCGGGCGCCGGGAGCGAGCCCGGCCAGTGGCGCGGCCTCGACGATGCGGGCGGCCCCGCCCTTGGCTTGGGCGCCGCTGCCGCCGACCCACACCGCCACGGGCACCGAGGTCGTCTCGAGGTCGTGCACCAGCCGGTCGAGCCGGTCACGATCGACGAGGGCGCCGGGGCTGTCGAGCTGGATCACCAGCACCTCGGCACCTGCGTCCTCGCTGCGGTGGATCGAGGTCTCGAGGAAGTCGACGACCACCGGGTCGAGCCAGCCCGAGACCTGGACGACGTCGACGAAGCGCTGCGGCGCGGCCGATGCCGGGGTCGCCAAGGAGAGGAGCAGGGCAACGAAGGCCAGGGAGGCGATCGCTACTGTCTGCCCCACCTTCCGGAGGGAGCGTTGTGGACCCTGGCGAGTTCCTTCGAGCATCGCGAGTGGTCATCGTGGCCGGGAAGGGCGGGGTCGGCAAAACGACGGTCAGCGCCGCCCTGGCCCGACTGGCTGCCGAGCGGGGCCTGCGCACCCTGGTGGTCGGCATCGACGGGGGCATCGGGCTGGCCCGCTTGTTCGACGCGCCGCCCCTCACCTATGAGCCGGCCGAGCTGGCGCCCGGCATCACCGGTCGGCTGCTGACCCCCGATGAGGCGCTCGTCGAGTACCTCGAATCCCACGGCCTGCGCCGAGTCTCGAAGCGGCTGCTCTCCTCCGGCGCCATCGACGTGGTGGCGACCGCGGCACCGGGCATTCGGGACATCCTCGTGCTCGGCAAGGTCAAGCAGCTCGAGCGGAGCGGCCAGTTCGACCTGATCGTGGTCGACGCCCCGGCCGCCGGCCATGCCATCACCTTCCTGGCCTCCGCCCGGGGCGTGCACGACCTGGTTCGGGTCGGGCCCATCGAGGTGCAGGCCGCCGGGGTGCTCGAGCTGCTGGGCGACCCGGCCCGGTGCTCGGTGCTGCTGGTGACCATCCCCGAGGAGACCCCGGTCAACGAGCTGATCGACACCGCCTTCGCCCTCGAGGACCGGGTGGGCGTCAAGCTCGGCCCGGTGGTCGTGAACGGGGTCTACCCAGCGCTCGCGTGCCTCGACGCGACGGTTGACGAGGGATCGGCGCCGGACGCTGCCGCGTTGTTGGCCGCCGCCCGCTTCCGCACTGCCCGGACCGACCAGCAGGCTGCCCAGCTCGACCGATTGGGGTTGTCGTTGCCGCTGCCGCAAGTGCGGCTGCCGTACCTGTTCAGCACCGACATCGGCCGCGACGAGATCGGTGTGGTCGCAGCCGCCCTGTCGGACCAGATCGAGCGGCTGGCCGGATGACGCTCGGTGACCTCGTGCGGGAGCGGGCCATCGTGGTGTGCACCGGCACCGGCGGCGTGGGCAAGACCACGACCGCCGCCGCCCTGGCGCTGGGCGCGGCACGCGAGGGACGGCGAGCGGTGGTGGTGACGATCGACCCCGCCCGCCGGCTGGCGGACACCCTCGGCATCGGCTCGCTGTCGAACGTCGCCACTCGCATCGACGGCGACTGGCCGGGCGAGCTGTGGGCGCTCATGCTCGACACCGAGTCGACCTTCGACGCGCTGGTATCGACCTACGCGGCCGACGACGAGCAGGCCACGCGCATCGTGGCCAACCGCTTCTACCGCAACATCGCCGGGGCGCTGTCGGGCACGCAGGAGTACATGGCCGGCGAGAAGCTCTACGAGCTGCACGAGAGTGGAGCGTTCGACGTCGTCGTCGTCGATACGCCACCGACCAGGCGGGCGCTCGACTTCCTCGACGCGTCGCGGCGGCTCAGTCGGTTCCTCGATCATCGCCTCTACCGCACCCTCGTCGCGCCGACCCGCGGCTACCTGCGAGCCGTGAACATGGCAGCCCAGGGCTTCCTGCGCACGGCCGGAAAGTTGGTCGGCACCGAGGTGATCGACGACGCCCTCGCCTTCTTCGCCGCCTTCGACGGCATGGAGGAGGGCTTCCGCCAACGGTCGGCCAAGGTCCAGGCACTGCTGGCCGACGGGGTCACCGCCTACGTGCTGGTGGCCTCCCCCCGCGCCGACACGGTGGCTGAGGCGTCGTACTTCGCCGATCGGCTACGGGCCAACGGCATCACGGTGGGGGCGTTGGTGGTGAACCGGCTGCACCCGCGGTTCGGTGACGCCAGCAGCGCGCAGGCCCGGGCATCGGCCCGGTCGGCCGGCGGCGACCTCGCCTGCCTCTACGACAACCTCGCCGACCTCTCGGCAGTGGCCGAGGGAGAGGAGGCGCATCTCGCCGGCCTGCTGCCCGACGTCGACGACGCACCCGTGGTGCGGGTACCGCTGCTCGAGCGCGAGGTGCACGACCTCTCGGCCTTGGCCGAGGTTGCCGACCATCTGCTCGCTCACTGACGTCCCCTCCCGTTCTTTGGCGACTCGTGCTTCGTGGAGCGCCACCAGTCGCCGAAGAACGAAGGGATCAGCCGGCGTCGACCAGTGCCTTGGCCGCCTCGGCCTCGTTCTCGGTGACGGAGGCCACCCGGTCGAAGCCGGTGGTGTGGAGGAGGCGGGCCACAGCCGGCCGGGCGCCGTAGACAGCGACGTCGCCGCCGGCCTCCCGGGCCCGGCGCACGCCACCGATCAGGGCGCCGAGGCCAGCCGAGTCGAGGAACGGCACGCCCGACAGGTCGATGAGCACACGACCGGCGCTGCCGAGCTCGTTGAGCGATTCCCGGAACTGCCCGACCGTGAACGCATCGAGCTCGCCCGAGGGACGGCAGACCGTGTAGTCGCCGACCTTGTCGACTGAGATTTCCAGCACCCGACCTCCCGGGGACGCCCATGCGGCGGGATCACCACAGCCGGACGACCGTGGAGCCGCGCGACCGTACCCGGGGCCGGGTCCGTCGCATGCAGGACCTCCCACTACTGTCCCAGGCCGTGTCCGACATCCTGGTGGCGAGCGACAGCGACCACGTGATCAATGAGCTGGACGCTGCGCTGGGCGACACCGGCACGACGGTCCGTAGCGTCCGCCGGGGTGCCGACGTCCGCCCCACGGTGGAGGCCAAGGCTCCTGACCTCGTGATCCTCGACCTCCAGATCGGCAACATGGGCGGCATGGCCGCCTGCCTCGACCTGCGACTGGAGGCCGGGGCCGGGCGCATCGACGACGTGCCGGTGCTCATGCTCCTCGACCGCCGGGCCGACGTGTTCCTGGCCCATCGCAGCGGGGCCGACGGCTTCCTGGTCAAGCCACTCGACGCCCTCCGGATCCGCCGCGCCGCCACTGCCATCCTCGACGGCGGCGAGTACCACGATCCAACCGGCGCACCGCCCACCGGGATCGCGGCCGGCGTCGGGTAGCCTCGCCCGTCCGACGGGCTGTGGCTCAGCTTGGTAGAGCGCTGCGTTCGGGACGCAGAGGTCGTGGGTTCAAATCCCGCCAGCCCGACCAGATCACCAGTTCAGAGGCCTCGTCCCGCTTGCCCGGGACCGGGCCTCTCCTGATTTTCCCCGCCGTCGATGGCGGCGGGCCTCGCCACTCGTCCGTCAGTCGCCAGGCGAGCCCGAAGATCTTTTTTGGGTTCCCCTGTCGATTCCGCGGTGGCCGTTCGTGGTGGTGATGAACGGTGCACGACGCGCCGCCACGAAAGGAGCCCACCGATGTCCGCCACCACGATCACCACCGACACGACCCGCAGCCTCCGCACCACCACCGTCGTCGCCGGTCTCGGCGCCGCCGCCGTCGTCACCGCCGCTGCGGCCGCGGTCCACGCCGCCGGGGTCTCGTTCGAGGTCCAGGGCGAGTCCATCCCGGTCCTGGGCTTCGCCCAGATGACCCTGCTCGGCGCCGTTCTCGGCGGCCTCCTGCTCGCCATGCTCAATCGCCACAGCGCCGAGCCCCGGCAGCGGTTCTTCCAGGCCACGATCGCCCTGACCGCCGTGTCCTGTGTTCCGTCGGTCGCCTTGCCCGACGACGCCGGCTCGAAGCTCTCACTCGTCCTGCTGCACGTCCTGGCCGCCATCATCGTGGTCCCGCTGCTCGCTCGCCACGCCGCTGACTGACCCCCGACTCACAACCCGAAGGAGACTTGCGATGCCTCAGTACATGTTGTCCGTCTGCCACGACCAGCCCTATGAGGACCTCGACTTCAACGACCCCGAGATCCAGCGCATGGTCGCCTCGGTGGGCGCCTTGAACGAGGAGCTCCAGGCCAAAGGTGCCTGGGTGTTCGGCGCCGGCCTTCGCCCCGTCTCCACCGCAACCGTGGTGCGGAGCAACGGCGGCGAGATCTCGATGACCGATGGCCCCTTCGCCGAGACGAAGGAGCACATCGGCGGCTTCTACATCATCGAGGCCGCCGACCTCGACGACGCCCTCGAGTGGGCCGGCAAGGCGGCCGCCGCCTGTGGCGGGTTCCCCATCGAAGTGCGGCCCTGCGAAGGTGCCTGACGAGCTGGACGAGGTCTTCCGACGGGAGGCCGGCCGCTGCACCGCGACCCTGATCCGCGTCCTCGGCGACATCGACCTCGCCGAGGACGCTGTCGCGGAGGCGTTCTCGATCGCCGCGGAGCAGTGGCCGGCCAAGGGCGTGCCGCCCAACCCCGGCGGGTGGATCACCACCACCGCCCGCAACCGCGCCATCGACCGCCTCCGGCGGGAGTCGACGCGGGAGGACCGCCACCTCGCAGCCCTGCGCCTCCGAGGCGATGACGCCATGGACGAACCCAACCCCGACCTCGACGAGCTCGACGGCTTCGTCGACGTGGTGGCCGACGACCAGCTGCGGCTGATGTTCCTCTGCTGTCACCCCGCCCTCGCCGCCGACGCCCAGGTGGCGCTGACGCTGCGCCTGCTCGGCGGCCTCGACATGCCCGAGATCGCAAAGGCGTTCCTGGTGCCTGAGGTGACGCTGGCCCAGCGCATCGTGCGGGCCAAGCGAAAGCTGCGCGACAACCACGCTCCCTATCGGGTGCCCCGACCGGCCGAACTGCCCGGCCGTCTCGACGCCGTGCTCGCCACGGTCTACCTGATCTACAACGAGGGCCACACGGCGTCGTCGGGCGAGTCCCTCGGCCGGACCGACCTGACCCGCGAGGCCATCCGCCTCGGGCGCATGCTCACCGACCTGATGCCCGACGAGCCCGAGGCCGTCGGACTGCTCGCCCTGATGCTGCTCACCGAGTCCCGCCGCTCGGCGCGGAGCGCGGCCGACGGCTCCATGATCGGCTTGCTCGACCAAGACCGCGGCCGGTGGGACCCGATGATGATCGCCGAGGGCCATGCACTGGTGCGGGCCTGCCTGCGCCGGAACCAGCCCGGGCCGTTCCAGGTCCAGGCCGCCATCGCCGCGGTCCACGCCGACGCGGCGCGGGCCGAGGACACCGACTGGGCGCAGATCGTCGCGCTGTACGACCAGTTCATGGTGGTGCGGCCGACCCCGGTCGTCGCCCTCAACCGGGCCGTTGCCCTGGCCGAAGTGCACGGCCCCGGGGCCGGGCTCGCCGCGATTGCCGCGCTGGCCGAGGCGCTCGACGAGTACCAGCCCTTCCACGCTGCCCGGGCCGACCTGCTCGCCCGGGCCGGAAGCCCCGACGCGGCCGCCGCCTACGACCGCGCCATCGAGCTCAGCACGAACCTCCGGGAGCGCCGCTTCCTCGAAGCCCGCAAGGCCGCCAACCGGGCAGGGCACGACTACTAGTCAGGCCGAACGGTGTCGGGGCCAGTCGCCCAAGACCGGCGAGCGGCGCCAGCCGTCAATGGGCGCTAGAAGGTGGGCACGAAGGCCGTGAGCGGATGGCCCGGTGTGGGCATGCCCTCCCAGGCGAGCACCGAGCCGGTGCCGGCGTCGGTCACAAAGAGGGTGCGAAGGTCATCGCCGCCGAAGCAGCAGTTGGTGACCCTCGCCGGCTCCGCAAGGAGCTGCTCGACGACGGTCCCGTCGGGATCGACCACCACGATGCCGTGGCCCGGTTGGCACGCATACACACGGCCCTCGACGTCGAACGCGAAGCCATCGACGCTCCCACACGACGGGGACAACCACGACCGATCGTCACCGCGGAGCCAGCGGAGCCCAGCGTCCTCGGCCGTGGCCAGTCCACTGGGGCCGGCCGACACGCCGTTGACGTAGTGCGGGAGCTCTTCGATCAGCTCGATCTGGCCGGCTGGGGAGAGCCGCCAGAGCCGACCGGTGAGGCTCTTCCACTCGGGATCGGTGAACACGACCGACCCGTCGACGTCGACCGCTATGTCGTTGGGGAAGTTGAGCCGGTGGGCCGTCGGCACCGCCGTCACCACTCCGTCCGGGTTGACCCGTTGGACGCCGGGCGTCGTCGGCCGCAGCGCTGGGATGTCATATGGGAGCCAGCCACTCATGTCGAGGCGGCCATTCTGGGCAACGAGCAGGCCCCCGTCCGCGCACAGCAGCGCGCCGTTGGCCCCGCCGGCGGTGTCGGCGAACCGCTCCGCCGTGCCCGCGGCCAGGTCGATCCGAAACAGCCATCCCTCCGACAGCGAGGTGACGATCAGGTCGCCGTGGTCCGGGCGCCAGACCGGTCCCTCGCCGCCGCCGATGCCGGTTGCCACAGTCACGGGTGTCATCGCCGCAGGACGGTAGCGGCCCACCGCTTACTCGAGCTCGGCCCAGCCGTGCCTGAGGACCGGCTTGTCGTCGGAGAACGCCTCGAAGGCCACGCCTCGCCTGCCCTCAGGCGTCGGACCGGCGTCGTACACGCGGATCGTGACGTCGTTGCCGGGGAAGACGGGCGACGAGAACCGTCCCGCGAGTCGGCGTATCGGTCGGGGGTCGTCGCCACTGGCGAGGTGGACGACCGCCTGGCTACAGAACGCGAACGTGCACAGCCCCTGGAGGAACTTGCGGGGGAAGCCGACGCGCTGGGCCGACGAGTCGTGCATGTGGATCGTGGCATGGTCGAACGAGGCACCGGCATAGCGGAACGTCTGGTCCTCGGTGGTGCCGACCGTGAGCTCCCCGAGGGGGCGCTCCCGGGCGGACTCCGGGAAGGTGTGGTCGGGCAGGGCGGGGCCAGCGACATCGACCTCGCCCCCCATCGAGAAGAGGTTCCACCAGTGCTCGGCAACGACCGCGCCCTCGGCGTCAGTCAACGCGAAGTGGTGGCTGACCATGGCGCCGGCCGAGGTCTGGGCCGTGGCGTAGAGATCGATCTTGCCGCTCAGGGCCTCGCCCGCCATCAACGGGCGGGCGAGCCGCGTCTCGTGGGTGCCGTGCACGCCGCCACGGGCGTTGCGGACGGCGCCCGGGGGAACGGCCTCGGCCATCGACCTCAGCAGCAACTCGAGGCCGAGCGACACGGTGAAGACCGGCGGCACCACCCCATCGTCGAAGTACGCCGGCGTCGGGTCGTTGGTCGCCAGCGCATAGGCCCGGGCATGGCCGGCGTCGATCGTTCCTTCGTAGGTGCCGACCTGGTGGCCGACCTTCACCTTGGGGTCGCTCATTCGGGCATGATGCCGCGATGGCACCGCCGTCTGCTGGCGAGGACGCCCGGGCCTCTGCCTGGCCGGCGCTGACGCTGTCGGAGTGGGACGACACCCGGACGCTGCTGCACCTCTGGACCCAGATCGTCGGCAAGATCCGCATGGGCCTCGAGCCGATGATCAACCACTGGTGGCAGGTGACGCTCTACGTCTCGGCCCGCGGCCTCACGACGTCACTCATGCCGGCCGGTGACCGTGGCGTGGAGATCGAGCTGGACTTCATCGACCAGGTGCTCGACCTGCGGGCCACCGACGGCCGCCGGCAGTACATCCCCCTCGAGTCGGGCTCGGTAGCCGAGTACTACTCGTCGATCCTGGCCGCCATGACCGAACTGGGGGTGCCGGTCACGATCAACCCGATGCCGTCGGAGATCGTGGCCGCCATCTCGTTCGCCGACGACCACCAGCATCGGACCTATGACCCGGACTGGGCTCGCCGCTACTGGACCGTGCTGCGCCAGGTCGATCGCCTGCTCGGCCAGTTCCGCAGTGAGTTCATCGGCAAAGCCAGCCCGGTCCACTACTTCTGGGGCGGCGCCGACCTGGCCACCACCCGGTTCTCGGGACGCACCGCACCGCTGCACCCCGGCGGCGTGCCCAACTGCCCAGACTGGGTGCAGCAGCTCGCCTACAGCCACGAGGTGCACAGCTGCGGCTTCTGGCCCGACGGCTCGCCCGAGGGTTCGTTCTACGCCTACGCCTATCCCGCACCGGCGGGGTTCGCCGACTGGCCGGTGAAGCCGGAAGCCGCCTACTTCGACACGGCCGTGGGCGAGTTCATCCTTCCCTACGCGGCCGTGCGCACCGCGGCCGACCCCGACCAAGCGGTGCTCGACTTCTGCCGCAGCACCTACGACGCGGCAGCCGAGCTCGCCGAATGGGACCGGGTCGCGCTCGAAGCCTGACCTAGTCAGGCAACAGCGGCACGCTGTCACCGAGATCACGACCGAGCAACACGGCGCGGGTCACCGCGTTCCTTCCGAACCGCTCGCGCAAGTCGTCGATGGTGATGTCGAGCGTGCCGCCGGTGTGCTTGTCGAACGGCAGCTCGAGCTGGATGGCATCGTCGTCGTCGAGGTTGCCGAGCGCGATGCCGACGAGGGTGAGGCCGCCCCGCTGCTCGATGACGAGCCGAGCATCCGCCAGCAGCTGCCGGGCGGTGGCAAGCAACGGCTCGGTGTGCTCGGTGGCGCGGGGCAAGGTGTGCGACCGCGTGGCGCGCGACCAGTCGTCGAACCGCAGCCGGACGGTGACCGTGCGCGTCACACGGCCAGCAGCACGCAGCCGGCCGGCGACCCGGTCGACCAAGGCGACGACGGTGCGGTCGATGTCGCCTGCCGTCTTCGGTCCGCGTCCCATCGCCCGCTGCGAGCCGATCGATCGCCGCCGCCGGCCGACGTGCACCGGGCGAGGGTCGAGGCCGCGCGCCAGCGCGTGGAGGTGACGACCGGACGCCCGCCCGAGCATGGCGACGAGAGCCGCCTCGCCGACGTCGGCCACATCGGCGACCGTCGTGATGGCGCGGGCGTGCAGCTTGGCGGCGGTGATCTCGCCCACACCCCACAGCCGCTCCACCGGCAGGGGGCGCAGGAAGTCGAGCTCGGTGCCGGCCTCGACCACCAGCAAGCCGTCGGGCTTGCCGACCGCGCTGGCCACCTTGGCCAAGAACTTGGTACACGCCACGCCGACGCTCAGGGGGAGGCCGACCCGCTCACGCACCTCGCGACGGAGCTTCACCGCGATCTCGGTCGGCGAGCCGGCGATCCGGCGCAGGCCGCCGACGTCGAGGAAGGCCTCGTCGATGGAGAGCGCCTCGACCAGCGGCGTGGTGTCGTGGAAGACCTCGAAGACCGCCTTGCTGGCCTCGGTGTAGGCCGACATCCGGGGTGGGACCACGATCGCCCGGGGGCACAGCCGCCGAGCCTGGGCGCCGCCCATCGCCGACCGCACGCCCATGGCCCGAGCCTCGTAGCTGGCGGCCAGCACCACCCCGCCGCCCACGATCACGGGTCGGCCCCGGAGGCGGGGATCGTCGCGCTGCTCGACCGACGCGTAGAAGGCGTCGAGGTCGGCATGCAGAATCGATGCCTCCGTCGACACGAACAGATGTTCGCATGTTGGCGGCGACTCCGCCAGGGCCCCCTAGGTTCCGCGCCATGGGCATGGCCAGGGACATGGGCTTGGGACGACTCGGCATCTGGACATCGGCACTGGGCAGCCAGCCGCCGTCGGTGATCCGACGAGCGGCCGCCGAGCTCGACGAGTTGGGTGTCGCCGCGCTCTGGTTGCCGGAGGCGTCCTGGACCGACCCGTTCCTGATCGCCGCCCACGCGCTGGATGCCACCAAGTCGTTGAAGGTGGCCACCGGCATCGCCAACCTCTACGCCCGCACGGCGCGCGCCATGAGCAACGCGGCCGACGCGCTCGGCGCCTGGCATCCCGGTCGCTTCATCCTCGGCATCGGCGTGTCCCACCGGCCACTGGTCGAGAACACTCACCATGGCGACTACTCGAGCCCGCTGTCGGCCATGCGCCAGTACCTCGACGAGCTCGATGACGCGTCCCTCGCCGGCGTGCGGCCCGACCGGGTGCTGGCCGCGGTCGGGCCGAAGATGGTCGAGCTCGCCGCCGAGCGAGCCGCCGGCGCCCACCCGTACAACATGCCGGCCGCCCACACCGCTGGCGCCCGGGCCGGGTTGGGGCCATCGCCGATCCTGGCGCCCGAGGTGAAGGTGCTGTTCGAGAAGAGCCCGGACGCGGCGCGTGCCATCGCCCGCAAGAACCTGCCCTTGCGGCTGCCCAACTACGCCAACGGCCTCATCCGGCTCGGCTTCGACGCCGACGCCGTGGCTCGGGTCGACGACGACGTCGTCGATGCCATCGTCGGATGGGGCGACGACGACACGATCCGCGCCCACATCCAGAGCTATCTCGACGCCGGCGCCGACCACGTGGCCGTGCAGGTGCTCACCGCCGACGGGCATGTGCCCACCGAGGAGTGGCGACGGGTCGTCGGGCTCTTCGCCTGAGCTACGAAGCCTTCCGTCGTGTGTGCGACGACGACGGCGTTCGCTTCGTCGTCTTCTTGCGCGAGGCGGCCACGCTCGCCTCGAGCGCGGCCATGAGATCGGCCACCCGCTCGGGCTGCTTGCGCTCGGCGACCTCGATCTCCTTGCCCTGGCCCTTGGCCCGGATCAGCTTGAGGACCCGCGCCCGGTAGGTGTCCTTGTAGCGGCGCGGGTCCCACGGGGTGGTGAGCGAGTCGATGAGGCGCCCGGCGGTCTGAAGCTCCTTGGGCGAGAACTTCACCTTGCCCGGCACATCGAGCGCCTTCGGATCGCGAATCTCGTCGTGGAAGTACATCGTCTCCAGCACGAGCACCCGGTCGACAGGGCGAATGCACGCCAGGTATTGCTTGGTCCGCATCACGAACCGGCCGATGGCCACCTTCTCGGTGCGGGCCATGGCGTCGCGCAGCAACGCGTAGGGCCTGTCGGCGCCCCGTCCGGTGTCGGGCGTGAGGTAGTAGGCGTGCTCGAAGTAGATGGGGTCGACCTCGTGCAGGTCGATGAAGTCCTCGATCTCGATGGTGCGGCTCTGGCCGGGCTCGACCGACTCGAGCTCGGCCGGCTCGACCATGACGTAACGGCCCTTCGACGTCTCGTAGCCCTTGATCACGCGGTCGAAGGACACCTCGCGGTTGGAGCCTTCCGCGACCCGCTTGTTGTGGATCCGCTTGCGCGTCTTGGCCTCGAACTGGTGGAAGTGCACGTCCTTCGACTCGGTCGCGGCCAGAAGTCGGATCGGTACGTTCACCAGGCCGAAGCTGATCGAGCCCGTCCAGATCGCTCGCGGTGCCATCGACCTGGAACGTTTCCCCACGGGCCCGGTCCTGATGCGCGGGCGGAGCTACGGGCGCACTGTGGGGCAGCGCCGATTCGGGGGCATGCTCTCTGTCGTGAGCGATCTCCATGTGGCGCCCTCCGAGATCACCAGTGATCCCGATCTCGAGCAGGGCCAGGAGCGGCTGACCCACATCGTCAAGGCGTCCAAGGCCGACCGCAGCGCCGGCGCCGAGGTCGTGGAGGCCATGGTCACCGGCACCCCGGTGACGGCCTATTGCGGGAAGGTGTGGGTGCCGTCCCGCGACCCCAAGCGCTACCCGGTCTGCGAGACCTGCATCGAGGAGTACGTCCGCCAGTGGGGCCAGCGCCCACCTGGGGTCTGACGCCGTCAGGATCGCGACAGAAAGACGTAATGACCGACCAGGACCACGGTGACCGGCCGGTAACACGGGCTCCCTACCGTCCGACGCCGTCATGACCGCGTGGATCACCGAGGTCGACCCGGCGACGGTCGCCGCCGCCCAGGAGGCCGCCCGCGACCTGCCGTTGGGTGGCGCCCGGCTGGCGGTCAAGGACAACATCGACGTGGCCGGCCTGCCCACCACCGCTGCCCATCCGGCCTTCGCCCGGGGCGTGGCGGCTCGTTCGGCCGCCGTCGTCGAGCGGTTGGTGGCCGCCGGTGCGGTGGTGGCCGGCAAGGCCAACCTCGACCAGTTCGCCACCGGGCTGGTGGGCACCCGGTCGCCCTATGGCGCCTGCGCCAACCCGTTCGTCGGCGACCGGATCGCGGGAGGCTCCAGCTCGGGCACGGCGCTGGCCATCGCCCTGGGGCTGGCCGAGCTCGGGCTCGGCACCGACACCGCCGGCTCCGGCCGGGTGCCCGCCGCCCTGTGCGGGCTGGTGGGGCTCAAGCCCACACCTGGCCTGCTGCCGGTCTCGGGCGTGGTTCCCGCCTGCCCGTCGCTCGACTGCGTGTCGATCATGGCCCGCACCCTCACTGATGCCTTCCGCGCCATGGGCATGGCGGCCGGTCCCGACCCCACCGATCCGTGGTCACGGACACCGCCGCTGGGCACGCCGGTGGTGGGTTCCGGGCCCTTGCGGGTCGGCATCCCCACCGAGGTCGATCTCGACGGGCTCGACGCCTCGGCCCGGGCGGCGTGGAAGACCGCCCTCGGCGACCTGGCTCGGCTGGGCCCCCTGGTCGAGGTCGACCTGACGCCGTACCTCGACGCCGGCCGACTGGTGTACGGGTCGTTCGTCGCCGAGCGGTGGCTGGCCGTCGGCGAGTTCCTGGCGGGCCATCCCGAGGGCGCCGACCCCACCGTCGCCTCGATCATCGCGTCGGGCGAAGCCATCAGCGCGGCGCGGCACATCGACGAGCAGCAGCTCCTGCGTCGGCTGCGGGGAGCCGTGGCCGGCTGGTGGGGCGACATCGACGTGGTGGTCGTGCCCACCGTTGGGGAGGTGCCGACCCTGGCCGACGTGGCCGCTGACCCGGTTGGGGTCAACAACCGCCTGGGGCGGTTCACCACCGGCTGCAACCCACTCGACCTGTGCGCGGCCGCGGCGCCGGCTGGCACCCGCGATGACGGCGTGCCCTTCGGCGTCACCTTCCTGGGGCCGGCCTTCGCCGACCCGTTGGTGGCCGCTGCCGCCGCCCGGTTGCTCGGCGAGCCCGATCCGGCGCCGCCGCCGTGGACCGGATGGACCACCGTCGCCGTGGTCGGCGCCCACCTCAGCGGCCAGCCACTCAACGGCCAGCTCACCGAGCGCGGGGGCCGACTCCTGCGCACGACGACCACCAGCGAGCGCTACCGGCTGGCGGCGCTGCCCACCACCCCCGCCAAGCCGGGCATGACCCGCGTCGCCGACGGCGAGGTCGGCGCGGCCATCGAGGTCGAGGTGTGGGCGCTGCCCATCGACGGCTTCGGCGACTTCGTCCGGCTGATCCCGAGCCCCCTCCTGATCGGCACGGTCGAGCTGGCCGACGGCTCGACCACGCCCGGCTTCCTGTGCGAGTCGTGGGCCGTCGCCGACGCCCCCGACATCACGTCGTACGGCGGCTGGCGCCGCTACCTCGCCGGCACCTAACTCGTTCTGGCAGGGAAATCCGGACGGCACGGTCCGGTTTTCCCTGCCAGAACGGATCACGGCGGGTGGGAACTTGTCGAGCGGCCCCGACGTTGTCGGCGTGATGCGAACGGCGTGGCTCGGAGCACTGGCGGCAGCGGTGGGCATCGTGGCCGGCGCCTCGTACGTCCCCGTGATCGCGTCGGCCCCAGCGGCCACCCGGCCCGGGCGGGGCATCGAGCGCATCCGCCATGTGGTGGTGGTCATGCAGGAGAACCGCTCCTTCGACTCCTACTTCGGCACCTATCCGGGGGCCGATGGCATCCCGAAGGCCACGTGCTTGCCGAGCACGGCCGGCGGCTGCCTCCGGCCGTACCACGACACCGCCGATGCATCGAAGGGTGGGCCGCATGGCGCGGCCAGCCTGCAGGCGGATCTCGACGGTGGCCGGATGGACGGTTTCGTGCGCACGGCCGAGCTGGGCAAGCTCGGCTGCGTCAACGTGGCGAACCCCGTGTGCCGGCGACCCGGTCCGCCCGATGTGCTCGGCTGGCACGACCGGCGTGACATCCGCAACTACTGGGACTACGCCAAGCACTACGTGCTGCAGGACCACCTGTTCCAACCGAGCGCGTCATGGTCGCTGCCCGAGCATCTCTTCCTCGTGTCGGAGTGGTCGGCCCGTTGCCAGGACAGCCAAGCGTCGAGCTGCGTCAACGACGACACCCGACCGCTGACACCGCCCGGCGCCGGTGACCGCGGGTTCGCGTCCGCCCGAGCGGCGCGTGGCCCGTTCTACGCCTGGACCGACCTGACCTATCTCCTCGATCGGAAGCACGTGTCGTGGGGCTACTACGTCGCGCCCGGGTCGGAGCCCGATTGCGAGGACGACGAAGCGGTGGCCTGCCCCTCCGTGCCGCAGTCGGCCCGCACTCCAGGGATCTGGAACCCCCTGCCGTGGTTCGAGACCGTCCGCGACCACGGCGAGCTCGGTCGCATCCAGCCAGTCGACCAGTTCGTGCGCCAGGCGGAGCGCGGTCAGCTGCCGGCTGTGTCGTGGGTGGTGCCCAGCGAGGAGGTGAGCGAGCACCCACCGGCCCGCATCAGCGCGGGCCAGTCGCACGTCACCCGACTCATCAACGCGGTGATGCGAGGACCGGCCTGGCGCTCGACCGCCATCTTCCTGGCATGGGACGACTGGGGCGGGTTCTACGACCACGTCGTGCCGCCGAAGGTGGATCCCAACGGCTACGGGCCCCGCGTGCCCGGCCTGGTCATCAGCCCGTACGCCAAGCGGGGGGTGGTCGACCACCAGGTCCTGTCGTTCGACGCCTACGCCAAGTTCATCGAGGACGACTTCCTCGGGGGCGCCCGCCTCGATCCCCGGACCGATGGCCGCCCCGATCCCCGTCCCGACGTGCGGGAGGACGCGCCGATGCTCGGCGACCTACGCCACGACTTCGACTTCCAGCAACGGCCGCGACCACCGCTGTTGCTGCCGGTGCACCCTCGCACCGATCTGCGGTAGTTCGGTCGGTGCGCTACCAGACCAACGGGAAGTGGTGCGGGGCGCGGGGGTTGCCGCTGTAGACGAGCTCGACGCCGTCCTTGATCCGGTAGTTGGGGATGCGGTCGTGCCACGCCTGCATGGCGACCACCATCTCCATGCGGGCGAGATGGGAGCCGAGGCACCGGTGCCAACCGCTGGCGAAGCCGATGTGCTTGTTGGGCGTGCGGTTGAGGTCGACCTCCAGCGGATTCGGGAAGACCGCCGGGTCGAGGTTGGCCGAGGACCACGAGATGTGCATCGTCGTGCCGGCCTTGATCTTCTCGCCGCACGGCAGCTCGAGATCGGTCAGCGCGATGCGACTGCCGTCGGTGACCGGCGACTCGTAGCGCATGAGCTCCTCGACCGCGTTGGGCCACAACGCCGGGTTGTCGAGCATCGTCTGGCGCTGCTCGGGGAAGCGGGCGAAGTAGCTGAGGAAGTCGGCCAGCGATGCCGCCACGGTGTCGAGGCCGGCGATGATCAGGAGGCCGAGGATGTCGAGGATCTCCTCGCGGTTGAGCTTGTGTCCGTCGACCTCGGTGGTCATGAGCCACCCGAGCATGTTGTCGCCCGGGTCGCCGCTCTTCTCACGGCGATCGAGGTCGTCGTTGAAGTAGCCATGGATCCACTCGACCGCCTCGGCCCGCATGGCAGTCCGCTGCTCGAGGGTGACCGCCTCGACGGCCGAGTTCGTGAGCGTGAGGTTCTTGAAGTTGAGGAATCCGGGCAGGTCCTCCTCGGGCAGGCCCATGATCCGCAGGAAGATCGTCGACGGCAGCGGCTCGCACCAATCGGTGTAGGCATCGACCTCGCCATCAGCGATGAAGCCGTCGATCATCTCGTTGGCGAGGTCGCGAACGCTGTCGGCCAACGGTGCCACCCGCTTGGCGGTGAACACCGGGTCGAGGAGGCGGCGGTACTTCGTGTGCTCGGGCCCGTCGAGGCCGAGCGGGATGGCCGGCCGGCTGCTGCCGAGGAACTTCGTCGCCTGCTCGACATCGCGGTGCTTGTTGACCCAGAGGATGTCCTCCATACGGAGCAGGGTCACGTGGCCGTCGTCGCGAACGATGGGCGCCTCGGCTTGCAGGCCGAGGTACATCTCCATCGGCTCGATGCTCGCCCGCGCCTTGGCCCGGTCGGGTTCGCCCCACGCCGGGTTGATGCCGTACGCCGCCGACCGTGCTCGCGCCGCGGCGTTGTCGTCCTTGACGTCTTGGACGTCGGTCATGCCGAACCCCCTGCTCTCGCTTACATGCACACTGTATGTGCGATGGCGAGGAGAATGCGACGGTGACCCTCCTGGCCTCGCTGCCGAGTCCCTCGTCGAACGCCATTCACATCGGCGCCTTCCAGCTCCGTGCCTACGGGCTGATGATCGCCATCGGCGTCATCGCCGCGGTGGCGATCGCCAGGCGGCGCTGGGCGGCGACCGGCGGCAACCCCGACGACATCTCGGCCATCGCGACGTGGGGCGTGCCGGCCGGTTTGGTGGGGGCCCGCCTCTACCACGTCATCACCGACTACAGAACCTTCGAAGGCCATTGGGGCGACGCCGTGAAGGTGTGGCAAGGAGGCCTCGGGATCCCCGGCGGCCTCGTGGTCGGTGTCGGCGTCGGCGCGTGGGCGGCCCGCCGGCGGGGCATGTCGCTGCCAGCGGTGCTCGACACCATCGCGCCGGCCATCCCCGTCGCCCAGGCCATCGGCCGCCTGGGGAACTGGTTCAACCAGGAGCTGTTCGGGCGGCCGTCGGGCCTGCCGTGGGCGCTGCACATCGACGCCGACCACCGGCCCGAGGGTTACGAGCGGTTCGCGACCTACCACCCGACGTTCCTCTACGAGGCGCTCTGGAACCTCGCCCTCGCCGGCCTCCTCGTCTGGCTCGGCCACCGTCACCGCCTGCGTCGTGGGCAGCTCTTCTGCCTCTACGTGGCCGGCTACGGGTTGGGCCGGCTGTGGGTCGAGGCCCTCCGGATCGACTTCGCCAGTCGGATCCTCGGCGTGCGGGTCAACATCTGGGTGAGCGGTGCGGCGATCATCGGTGGCCTCGTTGCCTTCGTCGTCACCGGACGGCGCCAGCGGCACCGGGTCGAGGATCAGGCGGCCTCCGGCCCATCCTCGCCGTCATCGTCGCCGTCGCCGGAGGTGTCCACCGACTGAGCGTCTGCCGCCCGCCGTTCCCGGCGGTCGGCGATGTCGAGTGCCAGCTTGGCCCGCTCGAGGTCGAGGGGATAGCGCAAGGCGAGATGGCGCCGGACGGCGCGGTCGTCGAAGGCGATGGCGAGAGCGGCAGCGACGCTTCGGTCCGTGGTCACGCCGCGCCCCTACCCGCGTGCCACGCTGGCGACTCGTGGAGCTCGCCGATTTCCAGGACCTGATGGCACGGACCTACGGCGACCGTGACCGCGCTCGCGGACCAGCGGCCACGGTGGCCTGGCTCACCGAGGAGCTGGGCGAGCTGGCCCAGGCAGTGCGCAAGGGCGACGACGACTCCCGGTTGCACGAGCTCGGCGATGTGCTGGCCTGGCTTGCTTCGCTGGCGGCCCAGCTCGGCCTGTCGCTCGAGGAGGCCGCCCATCGCTATGCCGCCGGCTGCCCCAAGTGCCACGCCATCCCGTGCGGGTGCCCCGCCTGAGGCGAGTTCTGGAGCCTCAGTCCCGGCAACCGGGACTCGGACAGCGGAGCTCGGGAAGTGGTCAGGCGGGAAGGGCGCCGCGCTCGATGAGGGCCTCGCCGATCTGGATGGCGTTGAGGGCAGCACCCTTCCGGAGGTTGTCGCCGGCGAGGAACAGGGCGAGGCCGTTCTCGGCCCCGGGGTCGCGCCGGATGCGGCCGACCAACGTCGGGTCCTGACCGGTGGCCTGCAACGGCGAGGGCATGTCGGTGAGCACCACGCCGGGTGCGCCGTCGAGCAGCTGACGGGCTCGCTCGGGGGTGATCGGCCGCTCGAACTCGGCGTTGATCGACAGCGAGTGCCCGGTGTACACCGGGACCCGCACGCACGTGCCCGACACCAGCAGGTCGGGGATGTGGAGGATCTTGCGGCTCTCGAAGACGAGCTTCCACTCCTCGTCGGTGTAGCCCTCGTCGCCCTCGATGTAGTTGGTGGCCACCACGTTGAAGGCGAGCGGCGCCGCCCACTTCGACGGCGGTGGGAACGAGACGCCGTCGCCGGCAAAGGCGAGGGCGGCCGACTCGCCTGCCACCTTGGTGACCTGCTCCTCGAGCTCGGCGATGCCGGCCTGCCCGGCGCCCGAGGCCGCCTGATAGGTGCTCACGACGAGCCGCCGGAGACCAGCCTCGTCGTGCAGCGGCTTCAGCACCGGCATGGCCACCATCGTCGTGCAGTTGGGGTTGGCCACGATCCCCTTGGGCATGTGGCCGAGGTCGCCGGCGTTGACCTCGGGCACCACCAGCGGGACGTCGTCGTCCATGCGCCACGCCGACGAGTTGTCGACCACCAGGGCGCCAGCCGCCGCGAAGCGGGGGGCATGGGTGCGACTGGTCGAGCCGCCCGCCGCGAACAGGGCGAGGTCGATGCCGCTCAGGTCGGCGGTGGCGACGTCCTCGACGGTGATGCCATCGAGGATCCGACCCGCCGAACGCGCCGACGCCAGGAGCCGCAGGTTCCCGACCGGGAAGCCGCGCTCCTCGAGGATCGAGCGCATGACACCACCGACGAGACCGGTAGCGCCGAGGATGGCGACGTCGACAGCCATGCCGTGAGGGTACTGGTCGCTGTCGTGGCCCCTGGAGTCGATACGGCCCGGCCAGGCGTGGTGAGGCCCGGCAGCCGCCGGCTGGTGTCAGTCGCCGAGCTCGAAGGCGCCGTGGAGGGCAAGGACCGCCTCTTCGACCTGGGCCGCCGCGACCACGCAGGTGATGCGGATCGGCGAGGTGGAGATCATCTCGATGTTGATCCCGTGCTCGGCCAGGGTCTCGAACACGGTGGCGCTCACCCCGGGGTGGGTCTTCATGCCCGCACCCACCACCGAGACCTTGGCGATGGTGTCGTCGGTGAGCACCGCGGCGGCCGAGATCTCGCCGGCGTGGTCCTGGCACACGTTCACTGCGGCTGGGAGATCGGTCTTCGGCACGGTGAAGGAGATGTCGGTCGTCCCGTCCTGGGAGACGTTCTGCACGATCATGTCGAGGTTGACGTTCTCGTCGGCCAGCGAGCGGAACAGGCGAGCGGCGATGCCCGGCTTGTCCGGCACACGGGTCACCGTGATCTTGGCCTCCGACGTGTCGTGGGTGACCGCCGAGATGACGGGCTGCTCCATGGCGGGATCCTCCTCGCGCACCCATGTGCCCGGCTCCCAGCTGAAGCTGGAGCGGACGTGGATGGGTACGCCGTGGTTGCGGGCGAACTCGACGGCTCGGAAGGCGACGACACCACTGCCGGTGGCGGTGATCTCGAGCATCTCCTCGAAGCTGACCTGGGCCAAGCGGCGGGCATCGGGCACGACCCGGGGGTCGGCAGTGAAGACCCCGGGCACGTCGCTGTACTTCTCGCAGGCGTCGGCACCGAGGGCGGCGGCCAAGGCGACCGCGGTGGTGTCGGAGCCGCCCCGGCCGAGCGTGGTGACGTCGTTGTCGGTCGACACGCCCTGAAAGCCGGCGACGACCGGCACCTTGCCGGCGGCCAGGCACTGCCGCAAGCGGTCGCCCTTGACCTCGAGGATCCGGGCCCTGGTGTGGAAGGTGTCGGTGATGATCCCGGCTTGGCTGCCGGTGAACGAGTCGGCCGGGATGCCGAGGTCGTGGAGGGCCATGCACAGCAGGGCCATGGCCTTGCGCTCGCCGGCGCTGAGGAGCATGTCCATCTCCCGCCCCGGCAGCGTGGTCGACACCTGCCCGGCGAGGTGGATCAGCTCATCGGTCTCCTTGCCCATGGCGCTGACGACGACCACGACCTGATCGCCCCGCCGGCGGGTCCGGGCGACGTGGTCGGCGACGGCGCGCAGCCGCTCGGGATCGGCGACCGACGTGCCGCCGAACTTCTGGACGACGAGCGACATTGGGGGTGAGACGGTACCAGCGGCACCTGCCGACCCCTTCGTCGGTTTGGCGCTACGCCACCGTGATGAGCGCGTTGGTCGGCGCGGAGAGGGCCCCCCATTGGCCGAGCTGGGCGACGAGGTCGGCCTCGTCCATCTGGAGCATGGACGCCAGCGCCCGCACGTCGTCGTGCCGGATCGAGAGGACGCGGCCGTTCCAGTCGCCCCGGTCGAGCACGATCGACTTGGCGTAGCGGAGGATGGGACCGGCCTCGTCGGCCGCTGCCTCGAGGGCCACCAGGTCGAGGATGACCTTGGCGGGCAGCTTGGCCTTGCCGTCGTCGTCCCTGACGTCGACCTCGCCGAGCAGCATGGCCATCGGCACGTCGTAGAACTCGGCCAGCTCACGCAGTCGGGGCAGGCTCAGGTTCCGGAAGCCCCGCTCGTAGGCGCCCACCGCGGAGGCGCTCCAGCGCCCACCGGATGCCCGCTCGACGTCGTCGAGGGACATGCGCCGCTGGCGACGCACGGCCCGCAGCCGGACCCCGACCTCGCGGGAGAACGGCAGCCCCGACTCGGTGGACTCGCTCGCCTCGTTCATGGCCCGAGAACTTCGACGCGTCGTGTCCGATTCCTCTCCGGATCGGACGGAACGTGCGGAAGCGCCCCCTGACCAGGACGGAACGCAGGGGGACCGGTAGCGTCGCATCCCGTGCCCACGGAGAAGCGGACGCGCAAGCGCGAAGGCAGGCAGGTCCGACTGGCCCAGGTGCGGGCGGCCGAAATGCGGGCCCGGAGGCGGCGCCAGTTCTTCCTCGTCGCCGGTGGCCTGGTCGCCCTTTTCGCCGTCTTCGTGGTGATCGCCGTCACCGGCAAGGACGACAAGAACAAGACGGTCTCGACGACCGCGAGCTCGACCACGACCACGGTGAAGAAGGGCCTGGTGAAGCCCAGGGTCACGGTGCCCGACGGCCCGGCGCCCACGAGCCTGAAGATCGACGACCTCAAGGAGGGCACCGGCCCCGCGGTCAAGGCCGGCGACAAGGTCGACGTGCAGTACGTCGGGGTCAACTACCGCACCAAGAAGGAGTTCGACTCCTCGTACGACCGCGGCGACGAGCCCTTCTCCTTCACCGTCGGCGAGGGTGAGGTCATCAAAGGCTGGGACCAGGGCCTCGTCGGCATGAAGAAGGGCGGTCGGCGCCAGCTGATCGTCCCCGGCGACCTGGCCTATGGCAAGGACGGGGCCGGCGCCGAGATCGGCCCCAACGACACGCTCGTGTTCGTGATCGACCTCGAGAAGATCGACAACAGCGGCTTCAAGTACGGCACCGCCGCCTGCCCACCGCGCTTGCGCCCAAAGCAGGCGCCGGCGAAGTTCGCCGACTCGCCCAAGCGGTGCACGGCCGAGGGCTCGAGCCCGAAGGCCTACGTCACCACCAGTGAAGGCCAGTTCGTCGTCCAGCTCGACGGAGCGAAGGCGCCCGGCACGGTCAACAACTTCATCTTCCTCACCGGCTGGGCCTGGTACGACCACAACGCCATCACCCGAGTGGTTCCCGGCTTCGTGATCCAGGGCGGTGGCACCACCGGTCGTGAGAGCACCGGCTACACCATCCCCGACGAGCTGCCGAAGTCGATGAAGGAGTACACCAAGTACACGGTGGCCATGGCCAACACCGGCAAGCCCGACACCGGCGCCGGCCAGTGGTTCGTGTGCCTCGACTGCTCGAAGCTGCCCGGTCCCGACTACACGATCTTCGGCAAGGTCGTCGAGGGGATGGACGTGGTCGACAAGATCGCAGCCCTCGGCACCCCCGGCAGCGACGGCCCCCCGTCGAAGCCGGTCGAGATCCAGGGCGTCGACATCATCTGACCCCCCGCCAGCCCCTCGTGATCAGGGGAGGGCGGAGAGGTCGCGCTCGACGCCGGCCACGAACACGCGCACGATGCCCCTGCCGGCGGTGCGCCAGGCACCGTCGGGGTCACGGATGAGCGCGGTGGCATCGGGCACCGCGGCGAGGGCGAGCGTGCCGTGGGCGAGCTGCAGCGTGCGCTTGTGGCCCTCAGCCACGTCGCGTTCGGCATGGGGCAGCACGGAGAGGTCGTTGACCAGGCCGAGGCCCATGGTGAAGGCGCCCCCGCGAGGGTCGACCATCGGGTCGCAGAGGGCGGTGGCCGCCTCGCCGGCGCCGGCGACGACGGCACCGTCGGTCCACGCCGCATGCAGCGCCTCCCAGAGCGGCGTCTCCTTCAGCACCGACCGGAGGTGCAGGGGCGACGACCCGGCGAGGTAGATGAAGCGGGCCGCTCGCACGATGGCCGCGTTGGCCGGGTCGAGGGCGGCCGGGCGTTGCAGCACCGGGACCTCGCGGACGTTGGCGCCGAGGCCCTTGAACCACTCGGTGGCCGTGGCCAGCACCTTGGCCGGGTTGGAGAACGCGGCCGCCGCCGGCACCACGACGACCTCGGTGCCGCCACTGGCCGCGAGCAGCTCGGCGTCGAACTCGCAGCCGGCCGCGAACTCGCCCCCGCCAATGAGCCCGAGCATGCCTGTCACGGGGCAGGATCCTTTCATGCTCCTCGAGCCGCCGGGGTGTCCCTGGGCCTTCCCGCGGCCGTCGGAGGCCGACGAGGACGGGCTGGTCTGCATCGGCGGTGACCTCGAGCCCGGCACCCTCCTCGCCGCCTACCGCGCCGGCCTGTTCCCAATGCCGATCGGCCGGCGGGGCGAGGGAGCGATCGGCTGGTGGTCGCCCGATCCGCGCGGCGTGCTCCCCCTCGACCAGCTGCGGGTGACCCGGTCGCTGCGGCGGTCGGTGGGGCGCTACGAGGTCACCGTCGACCACGACTTCACGGCGGTGATGACCGCGTGCGCCGAACCATCCCGCGCCGGCGGGTGGATCTCCCAGCCGTTCATCGATGCCTACTCCCGACTGCACGACCTCGGCTGGGCCCACAGCGTGGAGACGTGGCTCGAGGGCGAGCTGGTGGGCGGGCTCTACGGCGTCGCCATCGGTGGCCTCTTCGCCGGCGAGTCGATGTTCTCGACCGCGACCGACGCGTCGAAGGTGGCGCTGGTCCGGCTGGTCGACGGCCTACGGGTCGGCGGTGTGGTGCTGCTCGACGTCCAGTGGCGAACCGACCATCTCGCCACCCTCGGCGCGATCGACCTTCCCCGCCGCGACTACCTCACACTGCTGGCCGACGCCGTCGCTCGGCCCCAGCTACAGCTCGAGCTGGCCTAGAACCAGCTGGGCCGGTCGCGGCGGGCGGCGATCGGCTTGCTCCACCAGCGCCCGCTGAACCGCCAGCGCGGCGTCTCGTCGGCCGCGACCATGGCGATGGCGCGGGGCCAGAGCGCCTCGACGGCAGCCACGATCGCAGCTGCCTCCTCGTCGGTGGGGACGGGGCGGACGTCCATCAGAGCGGGACGTTGCCGTGCTTGCGCTTCGGGAGCTCCTCGCGCTTGGTGCGCAGCATGCGGAAGCCGGCGATCAGCTTGATGCGGGTGTCGGCGGGGTCGATCACGTCGTCGATGAAGCCGCGCTCGGCCGCGTTGTAGGGATTGGCGAACTGCTCGGTGTACTCCTCGACCAGCTCGGCCCGCCGGGCCTTGGGGTCGGCCGCCTGCTGGAGCTCGCGCCGGTAGACGATGTCGACGGCGCCGTCGGGCCCCATCACCGCCAACTCGGCCGAGGGCCAGGCAAACGCCAGGTCGGCACCCACGGACTTCGAGTTCATGACGACGTAGGCACCGCCGTAGGCCTTGCGGGTGATGACCTGGATGCGGGGCACCGTCGACTCGCAGAAGGCGTAGAGCAGCTTGGCGCCGTGGCGGATGATGCCGCCGTACTCCTGGTCGACACCGGGCAGGAAGCCCGGCACGTCGACGAAGGCGACGATCGGGATGTTGAAGGCGTCGCACGTGCGCACGAAGCGGGCGGCCTTCTCCGACGAGTCGATGTCGAGCACGCCGGCCAGGATCTGGGGCTGGTTGCCGACGACACCGACCACGTGGCCGTCGAGTCGGGCGAAACCACAGACGATCGAGGCGGCCCACTTGGCCGAGTACTCGAAGAACTCGCCGTCGTCGACCACCGCCTGGACGACCTTGCGCATGTCGTAGGGCTTGTTGGGGCTGTCGGGCATGAGCTCGAGCAGCTCAGGACAGCGGCGCTCGGGATCGTCGCCGGTCTCGAAATGAGGTGCTTCCTCGAGGTTGTTCGACGGCAGGAACGACAGGAGGTAGCGCACCTGGTCGAGGCACGACTTGTCGTCGGCGGCCATGTACGTGGCCACGCCCGTCTTGCTGGCGTGGGTGGACGCGCCGCCGAGCTCCTCCTGGGTGACGTCCTCACCGGTGACGGTCTTCACCACGTCGGGGCCGGTGATGAACATGTAGCTGGTCTGGTCGACCATGAAGATGAAGTCGGTGAGCGCCGGGCTGTAGACCGCGCCACCGGCGCAGGGTCCCATGATCACGCTGATCTGGGGGATGACGCCCGAGGCCTGCACGTTCCGGTAGAAGATCCCACCGAACGACGAGAGCGAGCCGACGCCCTCCTGGATGCGGGCGCCGCCGCCGTCGTTGAGGCCGATGAGGGGCGCCCCGACCGAGACGGCGAGGTCCATGACCTTGTGGATCTTCTCGCCGTAGACCTCGCCCAGCGATCCGCCGAACAGGGTGAAGTCCTGGGAGAACACGAACACCTTGCGGCCGTCGACCGTGCCCCAGCCGGTGATGACGCCGTCGGTGTAGGGACGGTCGCCGTCGCCCCGGCCCCGGGCGAGCATGTCGAGCTCGTGGAACGAGCCGTCGTCGAGGAAGTAGTCGATGCGCTCCCGGGCCAGCATCTTGCCCCGGTCGTGCTGGCGCTGGATCGACGCCTCGGTGCCCGGTTGAAGGGCGGCTTCCTTGCGCTTGGCGAGCTCGTCAAGGCGCTCGCGCAACGGGTGTTCGGTCACGAGGGCGAGGCTACTTCGCCCTCTTCTGCGCCAACGTTTCGGCCCGCCGGGGCAGCTCGGGCGCGTCGATGCGCTCGCAGAGCGCGGCGAAGTCGCTGGTCGGGCCTCGCCACTGCCAGTCGTCGACGCTGCCGACCTTGCAGTCGAGGTTGAGGGTGGCCAGCCGGCGGAAGAGGAGGGCCGTCTCCAGCTCGCCTGCCAGCCGGGCGGCCAGCACGGGCGAGTTGCGCACGCTGACCTCCCACTGACCCGGCGCGGCGGGGATCGCCTCCAGGTGCTTGTAGTGGGCCAGCACGGTCGCCGCCGACTTGGCACCCCAGCCGGCCAGGCCGGGGAACCCGTCGGCGCTGTCGCCGACCAGGGCCAGGTAATCGGGGATCGACTCGGGGTCGACGCCGAACTTGGCCCGCACGCCGTCGGCGTCGATGAGGGTGCCGCCCTTGCGCCGGTCGAGCTGGAACACCGTGCCCCCGACGCACTGGCCGAGGTCCTTGTCGGGCGTGCAGATGAGGGCCCGTTCGACCCGCGGGTCGGCGGCGGCCACCGCAGCGGCGGACCCGAGGGCGTCGTCGGCCTCGTCCTCGACCATCGCCCACACCGCGAGCCCGGCAGCGGTGAGCGCCTCCTCGAGGAGGGGGAACTGGGAGAGCAGCTCGGGGGGCATGCCCTCGCTGGTCTTGTAGGTGGGCCACAGGTCGTTGCGCCACGACTCGATCACATGGTCGGTCGCCACCCCGATGTGGGTCGCGCCCGATGCCAGCAGCTGGAGCATGTTCGACAGCACGCCCCGCGTGGCCGCGATCTCCCGGCCGTCGGCGGTGACGTGCGACGGCACCGCGAAGTGGTGCCGGAACAGCTCGTAGGTCCCGTCGACCAGGTGCACTTCCATGCCATGATCCTCGCTCAGACGGGGGACGGGGTGGTCTCGATGACCTCGAGATGGGCGATCTCGTCCTCGGGGGTCTCGCGGGGGTCGGCCGAGAGGGTGACGGTGCCGCACGTCTCGTCGGTCATGAGGGCGAAGGCCTTGTCGATCGGGAGCGTCCATGCGCCGGCCCGTTTGCCATCCTCGAAGTCGCCGGTGCACAGGCGCTGCAGCCCCACCAACGGCGACAGGGCCTCGATCGGGAAGTCGGAGCCACCGATCACCGGGATGCCGGCATCGAGCAGGAGGTCCCACCGGTAGGCCTCGTCGAACCGGTCGCGGCCGAGCGAGCGACGAGCAGTGGCAGCATCGCTCACCGCGAAGCCGGGCTGGATGCAGGCGACGACGCCGAGATCGGCCATGCGCTCGATGAGATGGTCGTCGAGCACCTGGGCGTGCTCGATGCGGAGCGCGGCCGCCGCGCAGTCGGC
>JAEKLB010000053.1 GCA_019510095.1 Acidobacteriota bacterium
CCGTCGACTTCCTCGACTCGACCGGGCTCGGGGTCCTCGTCGGCGCCCTCAAGCGGGTGCGCTCCAACGACGGCGAGCTGTTCCTGGTCTGCACCCAGCCCCGCATCCGCAAGGTCTTCGAGGTCACCGGCCTGACCAAGGTCTTCTCGCTCTTCGACACGGTCGAGGACGCAGCCTCTTCGTAGCGAAACCGGAGGTTTCGCTACGAGCTAGAGGCGCTCCGGGCACCGGGCGGAGCCCGGCACCCTCCGCACTCAAGGACACATAGCTCGCTTCGCATCGCCGGATGCCCGCCATCCGGCGTGGCCGGCTACGCCTGCGGCAGCGGCCGGCGGGCTAGGTCGCGGGGCTCCACTTTCGGAGCTCCCGTTGCGCGACGGTGCGCTTGTGGACCTCGTCGGGTCCGTCGAAGATGCGCATGGCTCGCTGCCACGCGTACATCTGGGCCAGTACGAAGTCGTCGGACACGCCGGCGCCGCCGAACGCCTGGATGGCCCGGTCGATGACACCGGCCGCCATGCGGGGCGCCACCACCTTGATCATGGCGATGTCGATGCGGGCGCCCTTGGTGCCGGCGGTGTCGATCCGCCACGCCGCCTGGAGGGTCAGCAGCCGGGCCTGGTCGATCTCGACCCGTGACTCGGCGATCCACTCCTGGATGACGCCCTGCTCGGCGAGCGGCTTGCCGAAGGCGACCCGGGAGTGCACCCGCTGGCACATGAGCTCGAGGGCCCGCTCGGCAGCCCCGATCGATCGCATGGCGTGGTGGATGCGGCCCCCGCCCAGCCGGGCCTGGGCGATGACGAAGCCGTCGCCCTCCTGGGCCAGGAGGTTCGTCTTCGGCACCCGCACCTCGTCGAACAGGAGCTCGCAGTGCGACTCCTGGTCGAGCCGGCCGAAGACCGGCAGGGAGCGCACGACGGTGAGGCCAGGGGTGTCCATGGGCACCAACACCATCGACTGCTGCCGGTGGGGTGGGGCATCCGGGTCGGACTTGCCCATGACGATGGCGAGCTTCGTCTCCGGGCGGCCGGCAGCCGTGATCCACCACTTCCGCCCGTTGATCACGTAGTCGTCGCCATCGCCGCGGATCGAGGTCTCGATGTTGTTGGCGTCGCTGGAGGCCACCGCCGGCTCGGTCATGGCGAAGCACGAGCGGATCTCGCCCTCGAGCAGCGGGTCGAGCCACTGCTCCTTCTGCTCGGGCGTGGCGAACAGGTGGAGGGTCTCCATGTTCCCGGTGTCGGGCGCGTTGCAGTTGCAGGCCTCGGGGCCGATGACCGACCGGCCCAGGATCTCGGCGAGGGGGGCGTAGTCGACGTTGGAGAGGCGGTGGTCGCCGAGGTCGGGGTGGAACATGTTCCAGAGGCCCCGCGTGCGGGCCTCGGCCTTCATGTCCTCCATCACCGGGGGCTGCCCGTGGGGGTTGCCGCCGGCCCGGAGCTGCTCGTCGTAGACCGACTCGTTGGGATACACCCACTCGTCCATGAAGGCGGTGAGCCGCCCCCGGTAGTCCTCGCAGCGATCGCTGTACGTGAACTCCACGGCCGGACGGTAGTTCGCCGGTTCGAAAGTGGGCGGTCCGAAAACTATCTTTGGGCTTGCCAAAACCATGGATGCCTCGATCACCAAGTCCGAGCGCGAGACCCTCAAGGCCATCTACCGGCTGACCCGTGACCGGCATGAGGCCCAGACCGGGGCCTTGGCCGACGCGCTCGGGGTTGCCCCCGGCACCATCACCATGACGGTGAAGCGCCTGGCCGAGCGGGGCCTGGTCGACCATCGGCCCTACCACGGGGTGGAGCTCACCGCCCCGGGCCGGTCGGCCGCGGTCGCTGCCATTCGCCGCCACCGCATCGTCGAGCGGTTCCTGGCCGACATGCTCGGCTACGCCTGGAACGAGGCCGACCGGCTTGCCGGCTCGTTCGAGCACGACCTCCCCCAGGAGGTGGAGGACCGCATCTTCGTCGCCCTCCACCGGCCGGCCACCTGCCCGCATGGGTTCCCGATCCCCGCCCTGGAGGCCGTCGACATCCCCGAGATGCCGCCCCTTTACGCCCTCGAGCCCGGCGACGTGGCCACCGTCGCCGTGCCCGGCTCCATCGACCCCGAGCTCATCGCCTTCCTGGAGACGTTGGGCCTCCGGCCCGGCGTCACCGTGGAGATCCGGGAGAAGCACCCCTTCGAGGGCCCACTGGTCCTGCGGGTCGACGGCCAGGACCGGACCCTGGGCCACAGCGTCGCCACCCAGGTCTACGTGACCGTCAAGGCTCGGAGTTGACCGGGACCGGATTTTTCAGCTAGCAAAAAGCTTCGTTTTTCCTGTCTGTAACCTGCGCCCCAAGGAGATCCTGCGCGATGCACCTACTGGCTTCTGAAGGCGGCTACCAAGCCTTCAACCTCCACGGTGGGGAATGGGCGTGGCTTGCCTTCTCGGCCGGCACCGCCGTCCTCGCCATCCTCGTGGGCTTCGTCCTGATGCGCGGCGTGCTCGCCGCCGACCAGGGCACGCCCAAGATGATCGAGATCGCCGCCGCCATCCAGGAGGGCGCCATGGCGTACCTCCGGCGGCAGTTCAAGACGATCGCCGTCATCCTGGTCCCCCTCGCCATCGTGGTCTTCGTGACCTCCACCGAGGTGAAGAACCCGAGCGGTGGACTGGCCCTCAGCTTTGCGCAGTCGGGCCTGTTCCGAACGCTGGCGTTCGTGACCGGGTGCCTCATGTCCGGCCTCACCGGGTTCATCGGCATGAGCCTCGCCGTGCGCGGCAACGTCCGAACGGCCGCAGCGGCGAAGTCGGGCTCGTTGCCGGCGGCGCTCAAGGTGGCGTTCCGGACCGGCGGCGTCTGCGGCATGTTCACCGTGGGCCTCGGCCTCATCGGGGCGACGGTCATCATCATGATCTTCCAGAACACGAGCTCGGCCATCCTGATCGGCTTCGGGTTCGGCGGCTCGCTGCTCGCCCTGTTCCTGCGCGTCGGCGGCGGCATCTTCACCAAGGCCGCTGACGTCGGCGCCGACCTCGTCGGCAAGGTCGAGGCGGGCATCCCCGAGGACGATCCCCGCAACCCGGCCACCATCGCCGACAACGTCGGCGACAACGTCGGCGACTGCGCCGGCATGGCTGCCGACCTGTTCGAGAGCTACGAGGTCACCCTCGTCGCGTCGATCATCCTCGGCGTCGCCGCGTTCAAGTCGATCGGGGCGAACCCCGCCCTCGGCCTCATCTTCCCCGTCGCCAGCCGGGCCATCGGCGTGCTGGCGTCGATCGTCGGCGTGTTCGCCGTGCGGGCCACCGACAAGGACAAGTCGGCAATGGCTCCGATCAACCGTGGCTTCCTCACTGCTGGCGTCCTCACCGTCATCGGCACCACGATCGTGGCGCTGGCCTACGTGGGGAACAAGGCGATCGTCGGCGGCAACCACTTCAACGAGGGCTGGCGGATGCTGGGGGCGGTCGTGACCGGCCTCGTGCTGGCCCAGGTCGCCAGCCGGCTCACCGAGTACTTCACCTCCACGGAGAAGCGGCCGGTGCGCGAGATCGCCGAGGCCGCCCGTACCGGTCCGGCCACCACCGTCCTCTCCGGCATCAGCTCGGGCCTCGAGTCGACGGTCTACGCCATCATCGCCATCGCCGGTGCGCTGGCCATCTCCATCGGCCTCGGCGGCGGCAACATCCAGTTCACCTTCTACCTGGTGGCTCTCACGGGCATGGGCATGCTGGCAACCACCGGCGTGGTCGTGTCAGAGGACACCTTCGGTCCCGTCGCCGACAACGCAGCCGGCATCGCCGAGATGTCGGGCGAGTTCAGCGGCGAGGCCGAGCGGATCATGGTGAGCCTCGACGCCGTCGGCAACACCACCAAGGCGGTCACCAAGGGCTTCGCCATCGGGTCGGCTGTCATCGCGGCCGTCGCCCTGTTCGCCTCGTTCATCGAGACGGCGGGCGACGAGCTTCCGAAGCTCATCCTCCCGGGCAAGAACGTGTTCCAGTCGATCCAGGTCAACGTGGCCGACCCGAAGACCTTCATCGGCCTGCTCATCGGTGGCTCGATCGCCTTCATGTTCAGCTCGCTCGCCATCCGCGCCGTCGGCCGTACCGCTGGCGTCGTGGTGCAGGAGGTGCGGCGCCAGTTCGCCGACGGCGGGATCATGGCCGGGACCAAGAAGCCCGACTACGGCCCCGTCATCGACATCTGCACGGCGGCGTCGCTGCGTGAGCTGGCAACGCCTGCTCTGCTCGCCGTCCTGTCGCCGGTGATCATCGGCTTCGGCATCAACTTCTACGCCCTTGGAGCCTTCCTGGCCGCGGTCATCCTCACCGGTCAGCTCATGGCCAACTTCCTGTCGAACTCGGGCGGCGCCTGGGACAACGCCAAGAAGTACATCGAGGACGGCAACGAGGGCGGCAAGGGTTCGGAGGCCCACAAGGCCGCTGTCATCGGCGACACCGTCGGCGACCCGTTCAAGGACACCGCCGGCCCCGCGCTCAACCCGCTCATCAAGGTCATGAACCTGGTGTCGCTGCTCATCCTGCCGGCCGTCATCAAGATGCAGGACAACGACGGCGGCCGCTATCTGATCGCCGGGCTGGCGCTCGTCGTGCTGATCGTCGCCGTCGGCTTCTCCAAGCGTTCGACGACCGACATGACCGACTCGGTCGCCTCCGTCGGCACCGGCGTGGCCCCCGGCGACACGCCCATGAAGCTGGCGGTCGACGCCCTCGACCGCTGGATCGTCGACCTCGGCGACGAGGAGGCCGACCTCCGGTCCCAGCTCCGTCAGGCCAAGGACGCGCTGAAGACCTGAGACACCCCGTCTGACCTGCCCGTTCTGTGTCGTCCGGTGGCCCCAGATGGGCCGCCCCGCGACACAGAACGAGCAGGGCTTGTTTGACAAGGGGGGCGGCGCCGGGTTCTCATCGCCGGAAATGGCCAAGCCCCTCGTCATCGTGGAGTCGCCCGCCAAGGCGCGCACCATCGCCGGATTCCTCGGCGATGACTGGACGGTCTTGGCCTCGATGGGCCATGTCCGGGACTTGGAGCCCAAGGGCCTGTCGGTCGATGTCGACCACCACTTCGAGCCCACCTACGTCGTCCACGACTCCAAGAAGCACGTCATCAAGGAGCTCCGCGACGCCCTCAAGAACGCCGACCAGCTCTATCTGGCAACCGACGAGGACCGCGAGGGCGAAGCCATCTCCTGGCACCTCATGGAGGTCCTGAAGCCGCGGGTGCCGGTGAAGCGGATGGTGTTCCACGAGATCACCAGAGGTGCCATCGAGCGGGCGGTCGAGGAGGGGCGCGACATCGACCAGGGTCTCGTCGACGCCCAGGAGAGCCGGCGCATCGTCGACCGGCTGTTCGGCTATCCGGTCTCCGAGGTGGCATGGCGGAAGATCCGGACCGGTCTGTCCGCTGGCCGGGTGCAGAGCCCGGCGGTGCGCCTCGTCGTGCAGCGCGAGCGAGAGCGGATGGCCTTCGTGGCCGCCGCCTACTGGAGCCTCGACGCAGCATTTCCGACCGAGCCGGCGTTCTCGGCCCGCCTCGCCTCGATCGACGGCAACAAGGTGGCCGAGGGTCGTGACTTCGACTCCACCGGCAACGTCACCAAAGCCGACGTCGCCGTGCTCGACGAGGCCGGGGCGCGCGATCTGGCGGGCCGGCTCGACGGGGCCGCCTTCTCGGTCAAGTCGGTCGAGACCCGGCCCTACACGCAGCGGCCGAAGGCGCCGTTCATCACCTCGACGCTGCAGCAGGTCGGCGGCAGCCGCCTGCGGATGAGCGCGCAACAGGTGATGCGAGTCGCGCAGGGCCTGTACGAGCGGGGCTACATCACCTACATGCGAACCGACAGCACCACGCTGTCGGAGACGGCCCTCACCGCCGCCCGCAGCCAGATCAGCGAGCTCTACGGCCGCGACTACGTGCCTGATGCGCCGCGCCTCTACACCAAGAAGGCCAAGAACGCCCAGGAGGCCCACGAAGCCATCCGCCCGGCGGGCGAGAGCTTCCGAACCCCCGACGACCTGCGCCGCGAGCTGTCCGGCGCTGATCTCGAGCTCTACCGCCTGATCTGGCAGCGGACGCTGGCGTCGCAGATGAACGACGCCCGTGGGCAGACCGTGTCGGTGCGCATTGCCGCCACCGCGACCGGAGGCACCGCGACCGAGTGGGCGGCATCCGGTCGGACGATCACGTTTCCCGGCTTCCTTGCTGTCTACGGCTTCGCCGGCGAGGACGACGCCGATGCCAGCGACGACGAGAGCAAGCGACTGCCCGAGCTCACCGAAGGCCGGGCGCTCCCGTCCCCTGCCATCGACGCCGAGGGCCACACCACGCAACCGCCGGCCCGTTACACCGAGGCCACGCTGGTGAAGGCACTGGAAGACAAGGGCATCGGCCGGCCGTCGACGTATGCGTCGATCATGGGGACGATCCAGGACCGGGGCTACGTGTGGAAGAAGGGGCAGGCCCTGGTGCCCACCTCGGACGCCTTCGCCGTGATCAACCTCCTCGAGGGCCACTTCGGCAACCTCGTCGACTACGACTTCACCGCTCGCATGGAGGACGACCTCGACGAGATCGCCGGCGGGCGCCAGCAGCGCGAGCCGTGGCTGCGCTCGTTCTGGTTCGGCGACGGCGACAGCGGCGACCACCTGCCCGGCCTCAAGCAGGCCTGCCAGGAAGCGCTCGAGCGGGCCGATCCGGTGGAGATCAACGCCATCCCGATCGGCAAGGACGACCACGGCGACGAGGTCGTCGTCCGCAACGGCAAGTTCGGGCCCTACGTGAAGCGGGGCGAGGAGACGGCGTCGCTGCCCGACGGCATCGCCCTCGACGAGCTCACCGTCGACCGCGCGCTCGAGCTGCTGGCCATGCCGAAGGGCACCGATCCCATCGGCACCGATCCCGATACGGGGCTACCCGTCTACGCCAAGGCCGGCCGGTTCGGCCCCTACGTGCAGCTCGGTGACGCCGACACCCTGCCGCCGAAGCAGAAGCCGAAGATGGCGTCGCTGTTCAAGGACATGTCGCTCGAGGCGATCACCGTCGACGAGGCGCTCCGGCTCCTCTCGCTGCCTCGCGTCGTTGGTGTCGACCCGGCCGACGGCGTGGAGATCACTGCCCAGAACGGTCGGTACGGGCCCTACATCACCAAGGACAAGGAGACTCGCAGCCTCGACAGCGAGGCGGCCCTGTTCACCCTGACCCTCGACGAGGCCCTGGCCCTGCTGGCCCAGCCGAAGCAGTTCGGCCGGCAGCGAGCAGCAGCCAAGCCGCCGCTTCGCGAGCTCGGGGACGATCCCGTGTCGGGGAAGCCGGTCGTGGTGAAGGAGGGTCGGTTCGGCCCGTACGTCACCGACGGCGAGACCAACGCCTCGCTCCGGAAGGGGGACCTGGTCGAGGAGGTCACCATCGAGCGGGCCGCTGAGCTGCTCCAGGACCGCCGCGACCGGGGGCCGGTCACCAAGAAGCGGGCCGGGACCAAGAAGGCGGCGCCCAAGAAGGCAGCAGGCACGGCCAAGGCGCCGGCCAAGAAGAAGGCCACGACCAAGAAGGCGGCGGCCACGAAGGCCGTCGCCAAGAAGCAGACCTGACCCGCCCGCGGTTCTGGCCGGGAAATCGCGGCGCTGGCGCCCCGCATCCCCTGCCAGAACGGCCAAGCACCTACCCTGAGCCCGTGGCCCAGGCCCGACGGAAGCCGGCCGGCGGCGGCGTGAACGTGCAGGTCGGCGACCCCGACGCGCCCACCGCCCCGTTGCCCCACGTCGTGCCCGGAGAGCGACCGATCACCGACCTGAAGCCGTCGAACGTCGTGCGACTGTTCGGCTCCGACGACTTCTTCCGGCTGTGGATGGGCCAGGTCGTGTCGTCGCTCGGCGACTGGATCGGCTTCGTGGCCATCGTGGCCATCGCCACCCGCGTCGGCGGCGCGTCGTCGGGCGCCGCGTCGGTCGGCCTCGTCATGAGCGCGCGGCTCATTCCCGGCTTCTTCCTCGCGCCGATGGCGGGCGTCCTCATCGACCGCTGGGACCGGCGCCGGGTGATGGTCGCCTGCGACCTGGCGCGCGCCGTGGTGCTGGCGGCCCTGCCGTTCGTCGACACCCTGTGGGGCCTCGTCATCGCCTCGCTGCTCCTCGAGGTGGCCACGCTCCTGTGGTCGCCGGCGAAGGAGGCATCGGTGCCCAACCTGGTGCCCGTCGGCCACCTCACCACCGCCAACTCGCTGTCGCTGGCCGCCGCCTACGGCACCTTCCCCATCGCCTCGTTGCTGTTCGCCTTCCTCGCCAAGGTGGCCGAATGGCTGAGCCACTACTCGGCGCTCGACATGCTGCGCATCAACCAGGAGTCGGTTGCCCTCTACGTCGACGTCGCCACCTTCGTGTGCTCGGCCTTGCTCATCTCCACGCTGACCCTGCCGGGCCGCCGCCACCGGCCGGACGAGAAGAAGGCCCGGTTGCGGATCGACACCTCCACCTTCCGCGAGCTGGGCGAGGGCTGGCGGTTCATGTTCGTGAACCCGGTGGTCCGGGCGGTCATGGTCTCGCTGGGCACCGGCCTCATCGGCGGGGGCATGGTGGTGCCGCTCGGCGACGTGTTCTCCCGCCACGTGCTCGGTGGTGGCTCGGCCGGCTTCGGCCTGCTGCTGTCATCGCTCGGGTTCGGTGTGGCTGCCGGCGTTCTGCTGCTGTCGGCCATGCAGCGGCGACTGCCGAAGGAACGGGTGTTCACGTTCTCGGTGTTCGGTTGCGGCGCCACGCTGCTGGCCGGCGCGTCGATGTCGAGCGTCCCAGCGGCGTGCGTCTGTGTCGCCGGGATGGGCATCTGTGCCGGCTCCGTGTACGTCCTCGGCTTCACGATCCTTCACGAGTCGGTTGCCGACGAGCTGCGGGGACGCATCTTCTCGGCGCTCTACACGCTCGTTCGCTTCTGCCTGCTGCTGTCGTTCGCCGTCGGCCCGCTGCTCGCCGACCGACTCGGGGCCCTGTCGAACACGGTGTTCGACGGTGACCTCTCGTTGGGCTCGACGCGGGTCGCGCTCCCCGGCGTGCGGCTGGCGTTGTGGCTGGCCGGTGTGATCATCGTCGCCGCCGGCATGCTGGCGGTGTGGTCGCTCCGGTCGGGCTCGCGGCAGGAGGAAGCCGTCGGCGCGTGATGTTCATCGCGTTCGAAGGTGGCGAGGGCTCGGGCAAGTCGACGCAAGCAGCGCGTCTGGCCGCCCGACTCGATGCGCTCCTGACCCGTGAGCCCGGTGGCACCGCGCTCGGCGAGCAGCTCCGCTCGCTCTTGCTGACCACCGGTCCCGACGTCGATGCCCGCGCTGAGGCCCTGCTCATGGCGGCCGCCCGCGCCCAGCACGTCGCCGAGGTCATTCGCCCCGCCCTGGCGGCCGGGCGCACCGTGGTGACCGACCGGTTCACCGGCTCGTCGCTCGCCTACCAGGGTCACGCCCGGGGCCTCGGCGTCGAGGAGGTCGGGCGGCTGTCGTGGTTCGCCACTGACGGGCTCGAGCCCGACGTGACCGTGCTCTTGGAGGTCGGCGCCGAGGTCGCCCGCTCGCGGCGGGTCGGCAGCGAGCCCGACCGAATCGAGTCGGCAGGCGACGAGTTCCACCGCAACGTCGCTGCCGGGTACGCGGCGCTGGCCGCTGCCGACGATCGCTGGATCGTCGTCGACGGCGACGGCGATCCCGACATGATCGAAGCACGGGTCTGGGCGGCGGTCCGTAGCGTGGTCGACCTCGATGGCTGACACGACGGCGAGCACGGCGGGCGACGCGTTTGCCGGGGTGTTGGGCCAGGACCGGATCGTGGCTGACCTCCGGGCGGCGGTGGTGGCGCCCGTCCATGCGTATCTCCTCCTGGGCCCGGCGGGCGCCGGCGCCCGGGCGGCGGCGGTCGCGTTCACCGCTGCCCTCCTCTGCCCGGACGGCGGGTGCGGCCACTGCCGTGACTGCCGCCTGGCGCTGGCCGGCGAGCACCCCGATGGCCTGACCTACGTGCCCCAGGGTGCGTTCCTGCAGCGGGCCGATGCGGACGAGATCATTCGACTGGCGCTGCGCAGTCCCAACGAGGGCAACCGCAAGGTGCTCGTCCTCGCCGACATGCACCGCATCCAGAACGCCGGGCCCATGCTGCTCAAGACGATCGAGGAGCCGCCCGAGAGCACGGTGTTCGTGGTGTTGGCCGACACCCTGCCGCCCGAGCTCGTCACCATCGCGTCGCGTTGTGTCCGCCTGAACGTGCCGCCGCTGCCGGCGGCGACCATCGAGCGCATCCTGGTCGATGAGGGCGCCGCTCCGGACTTGGCGGCCGTGGCAGCAGGCGCGGCAGTGGGAAGCCTCGAGCGGGCCCGCCTGCTGGTCGCCGATCCCGGTGTGCTGCGCCGGCGCGACGCCTGGGCGCACGTGCCGCGCCGGCTCGACGGGAGCGGGGCGGCGGTCGCGGTGATCGTCGAGGAGCTGCGCTCGATGGTCGAGGCCGCAGCCGAGCCCCTGGCCAGCCGCCAGGCGGCGGAGGCGTCCGCCCTCGAGGAACGGGTCGCCGCCTATGGCGAGCGGGGAAGCGGTCGGCGACGGCTCGAGGAGGGCCACCGCCGCGAGCTACGGCGCCACCGGGCCGACGAGCTGCGCTTCGGCCTTGCCACCCTCGCCGGTCGTTACCGGGATGCGCTCGTGGCGGGTAGCGGCGATGCCGTTGCCATCGTCGCCGGCCTGCGCGCCATCGACCGGGCGGCCGAGGGTCTGGTCCGCAACCCCAACGAGGCGCTGCTCCTCCAAGCCGTGCTGCTGCGGCTGCCGCCGCTCCCCGCCTGAGGGCCACCGTCGCCTTCGGCGTGGGGCGGTAGCCTGTGCGACCCCGCCCGGGTAGCTCAGACGGCAGAGCAACGCACTCGTAATGCGTAGGTCAGGAGTTCGATTCTCCTCTCGGGCTCCACGGAAGACGCTGGTCCCGGCGGCGACCTCTCACGTCGTGATCGACTCGCTCACAGGGATGTTGCCGCGGTCTCCGGTGCCAGGTCGGCGGCCAGGGAGCAGTCGGCGGCCGTCTTGGCATCGAGCGGCGAGGTACCGGGGACGAAGACCGCCGACCCGATGGCCAGTGCCTTCCCAGTGTCGTTGGCGGTACCGACGACCCGTCGACCGATGGAGTCCACGGGGGCACGGACGTCACGCAGGACGATGAGCAGCTCGCCTGGCGCGCTGAGCGCGACGACGTCGCCGGGGCGGATGGTGGCCCAGATGCGGGCGCCGAGGCGGACGAGATCGACGGTCGCGTCGCGAGGGCGGACGACGACGAGGCCGTCGCCGGGCCGGAGATCGGCAAGGGCGGCGGCCGCATGCGCGGCATCGCCGACGCGCGGCAGCCACGAGCGCCGCATCCCGAAGTCGGCCGGGAGGCCATGCTCGACGAGGAGCGACAGCGTGGCCACCAGACGGCGTGACATCCCGCGCTTGGGCTCCCGCACGACGACGGCCGCGATGACCTGTCCGCTCTCGCCGTGCACGGGCAGGACCACGTGGTGTCGCGACAGGTAGGAGTCGGTGCCCGAGAGCACGTCGTGGACGATGCCGCGGAGATCGTCGTCGAGGAATCCGCCGCCTTCGCCTGGGCGGCTGACGCCGCGGATGACGCCATCGTCGAGGACGTACACCTCGGCACCGGTGGCAGCAGCGATGTCGGTGGCCGCGGCACAGAGGTGGGAGAGAGCGCTTGCCGCGCCGTTGGGTCGCACGTCGTGCAGGGCGGTGAGGACCGAGTCGAGATCCGCCGCAACCCGGGCGTCGGCTCGCTGCCACAACAACCTCGCGGCGATCGCCACCGTTGCGGCGGCGACTGCGACCCCGGCGACGGCCGAGGCCCGGCCGCCGTTGGCGGTGAGCGAACCGCCGATGAGTGCACCAGCGGCCACCAGCGTGGCGCAGGTTCCGCGATGTTCAAGGTCAGTTGCCATGGCGACACCTTCGTGTTCGAGGATGGTTGGGATCGTTGGGAGCTCGTCGCCGCGCCGGGCCGTCCGGTGACACGAATGGCGGCCAACGACCCCGACGCCGAGGCCGAACAACGCTCCGCCCGTGTGCACGGCGACGGTCGAGGCCGGTCCGGTGATGGCGAGGCTGTCGCCGCCGACCCACGACAGCGCGAGGACCCACACGGGCACCGTGAGCGGGACGACGGCCGGCCAGAGCATCATCGAGCGGACCCAGCGGCCCGGCTCGAGCACGGTCGCCGCCGCGAGCACGGCGGCCACGCCGCCGGACGCGCCGATCACCGGCACGAGCCGGTTCGGCAGCAGCATCGTCTGGGCGACAGCTCCGACGAGACCGCCCCCGAGGAACGTGATGGCCAGTGCCCAGCGCCCGAGCGTCAGCTCGATCACCGCGCCGAGGGCAAAGAGGAACGCGGCATTCCAGGCCAGGTGCTGCAGGTCGATGTGCAGGAAGGTCGACGTGACAAGCGTCGCGAGGTAGCGACTCGAACGCATGCGGGCACCGTGGCGGTTGCACGCGTCGACATCGCCGGTGGCGAGCTCGGTCTGCTGGAGCGATGTGAGCTCTCGGGCGGTGTTGACGCGGCACGGAATCGTCGCCCATGCCTCGAGGCTCCGGGACTGTGACGCTGAGAGATGCGTCGCACCCGTGGGCGCCCGCTCGACGAGGAGGAACACCGCGAGCAAGGCCACGAGGATGACGTTGCGGACGACGGCCCTCGTCGGGTGACCGGCCCAGAGCGGGATCACACCCGGCCTCGAGAGCCCAGGACGTCGCGGGCGCAATCCATCGCCGCGTCAACAACCGACGCGTCGAAGGACCGCCCTCGACCGGCGCGTAGGAGCTCGATGGCATCATCGAGACTGCCGGCGGGGCGATACGGGCGGTGCGCACACATCGCGTCCACCACGTCGGCGACTGCGACGATCTTGCTCTCCAGGCGGATCTGACCGCCGTCGAGCCCCGCCGGGTAGCCCGATCCGTCGATCCGCTCGTGGTGCTGGCGGATGATGTCCGCGATCGGCTCACCGAGGTAGACGCCATCGAGAAATTGGGCGCCTGCATCGGGATGGGTTTCGACGACGCCGTGCTCGGCCGGCGTGAGTCGCCGCGCTCTGGTCAGGATCTCGATCGGGACGGCGAGCTTCCCGATGTCGTGGAGCAGGCTGCCCATGCGCACGTTCGACACGACGGGCGCGTCGAGCCCCATCTCAACCGCGATGGCCGTCGCCAGCTGGGAGACCGCCAGCTGGTGCCCGGCGGTGTAGGAGTCTCGAGACTCAGCGGCGCGGCTGAGGGCGGCAACGACGTCCTCGAGGGCGTGCTCGAGGCGAGCGGCGGTGCTCTGGAGCGCGACCTGGGCCTCTTGGAGGTCGGTGATGTCCTGCACCTGCACGAAGAAGAACGGCGAGGGGACGCCCGGGATGCGCAGCAGCGCGGCGCTGGCGAGGATCCACACAGTGCTCCCGTCTGGCCGGGCCACCCGGGCCCGCCCACCGAGCGTCGTCGCCTGGCCAGCGAGGGCCATGCGGAGCTGCTCCATCGCGTTGGGCCCGACGTATTCCACGAAGAGGTCGTCGGGCGCCATGCCGAGCAGCTCCGGGCGGCTTCGCCCTGCGAGCCGGCACAGCTCTGCGTTCACGTCGAGGAACCGGCCGTGCGCATCGACGATCCCGAGGCCGGCGGCTGCGTGCTCGAAGATCCACGGTGCCGCCGTCGCCCAGCCATCGGGCCCGAACATCGCCAGCGACGGCGAGGGATCCGGTGGTGACGCAGCCATGGTGCCAACATTGGGCTACACGGTGTAGGCACGGAAGGGTCGAAAGACCCTGCAGGGAATGACGGAGGACTTTGTGTTGTATGCCTTCCGGGAGTGGACGCTTTGGGCGACCGCCTTCAACCCGGGATGGAACCCATGGCTGGCCGACGTCGCGACCTGGAGCTCGATGAGAGGATCCTCGGCGCCGCCCACGATCTGCTGCACCTGTACGGCTACCGGGCGTTCGGCATCGCCGAGCTCGCCAACCACGTCGGGGTCGCACGGACGACGATCTACGACCGGTGGCCAACCAAGGCGGCGCTGCTCGACCACGTCCTTTCGCGGCTGGTGCCGGTGACCGACCAGCTGCCGGCCTCCGCCGAGGATCTGCCTGCCCGCCTCACCGAGCTCCTAGCGCAGGACATCGAGCTGGCGGCAACCCCGGAGGGCCGTGCCATCGCCCAGGTCCTCCTGTCGGATCAAGACGCCGACGGCGGCGAAGCCGAAGCGTTGCGGGCGCGGCTGGAGGGCCGCCGGCAGCTCTACCGGAACCTGCTCCTCGGCCACGGCGCGCCGCCGGCCCGCACCGAGCGGGTGGTCGATCTGGCGCTCTCCCTCGTGTGGGGCCGAGCCGTCCTGCTCGGGTCGCTGCCCCTTGCGAGCGCCGACGAGCTCGCAAGCATGGTGCTCAGCATGTTGCGCGCCCCAGAGGCCTGACAGCAGCGACCGGGGCGTCGCTGTCCCGCGTGACGCGCCTCCTCGCCGCGGCGGGCGGAGCGGGGCCCACCGGTAACGTGGCGGGGTCATGGCCGATCCCGCGAGCTTCGCCGATCAGGCCATGGAGTACATGAGCTCGCTGTACTCAGCAGCGTTGCGGATGACCCGCAACCCGTCCGATGCCGAAGACCTCGTGCAGGAGACCTACCTGCGAGCGTTCCGGGGCTTCGGCGGGTTCAGCGAGGGAACCAACCTCAAGGCCTGGCTCTACCGGATCCTCACCAACACCTACATCAACATCTACCGGGCCAAGAAGCGGCGGCCGGAGGAGACCGACCTCGGCGACGTCGAGGACTTCTACCTCTACCGCCGGCTGGGTGGCCTGGAGGAGGCCCGGGCGAGCCGGAGCGCCGAGGACGAGCTGCTCGACTGGTTCTCCGAGGCCGAGGTCAAGGACGCCGTCGAGTCGTTGCCGGAGAACTTCCGGCTGGCCGTGCTGCTGGCCGATGTCGAGGGCTTCTCCTACAAGGAGATCGCCGAGATCCTCGACATCCCGATCGGCACGGTCATGAGCCGACTCCATCGGGGAAGGAAGCAGCTCGAGAAGGCGTTGTACGATTTCGCCGCCCAGCGAGGGCTGGTTTCCGAGGAGCCCGCTCGTGGATGAGCACGTCGATCCCGCAGATTGCACCGAGTCGGTACGGGAGCTCTACACGTTCCTCGACGGCGAGCTGACGGTCGAGCGCCGCGTCGCCATTCGGGCCCACCTCGAAGGCTGTTCCGACTGCTACGGCGCCTACGACTTCGAGGCCGAGCTGCGCCAGGTGGTGTCGTCGTCGTGCAAGGAGGAGGTGCCGGAGCAGCTCCGGAACCGGGTCGCCGCCGCCCTCCAACAGCTCATGAACGAAGACGGTCGCTAGGTCCGCTCGACCCGCTCGCCGACGAGGTGGGTGAGGAACTCGAGGAGGATCGTTCCCTGGGTGCCCCACGCCGCCTCGCCGTCCCTGACGGTGAAGAAGTGGTTGCCGCTCGGCTCGTCAGCGCCATCGTCGGCCGGCACGCGGGCGACGAGGCCGTCGGCCAGGGGTCCCGGGTCGTGCTCAGGCGGCAGCTCCGACGATCGGTAGTGCACGCCCTCGGCCATGAGCGAGGACAGCGGCACCACGAGCACCTCGGCCACCTCCCGGGCGTCGGGGGCCAGCTCGATGGGCCCGTCGATGATGCCGACGAACACCTGGAGCACGAAGCCGGTGCTCAGGGGGCCGTGCTTGTCGAGCTCGCCCACGATGTCGATGCGGTCGGCCGGGATCCCCAGCTCCTCCCAGGCCTCGCGCAACGCGGTCTCGACTGCTTGCTCGCCGGGGTCGGTACGACCGCCGGGCAGGACCCAGTCGTCGCGGTGATACGTCATGGTGCTGGGGCGCTTGGTCAGGATCACCGCGGCCTCGCCGTCGTGCTCGACGATCGGCAACAGCGACGCCGCCGGCCGGGACGCCGTCACGCCGGAGTGGTAGCTCTGGTGGCCGGGCGCCGGTAGGTCGGCGCAGCGGGCCCGCACCTCGCCGACCGTCAGCCGGCGCTGCTCGGGGGACAGTGCCAGCCACGGGTCCTCCATGGGATCGACCCTATCCAGGACGGTTTCGTGCGGCCGGCGCTGGGCGCCGTACGATCCCGCCCCATGTTGCTCGCCGCCGAGCCCTGGCACTACTGGATCGCGCTGCCGCTCGTCGGCGGTGGCCTGCTGGCGGTTGTCGCCGGCATCGCTGGGTACCTGAGAAAGGTGCAGTCGGTCAAGCATCCGAAGCGATGAGCGGAGCCGTTCGCCGAGAGGCTGCGATGGGCGGAGCGGTTCGCGCAGAAGCAACGTGATGACGGCATGACCGATGCCGTTGCGTGGGACCTGGCCGAGCGCGTCGCCACGCGCGTCGCCCGCCGGGACCCGTTCGAGGGGTCCTATCTCACCGACTCGCTGCTGCCCGACTTCGAGGAGCTCACGGCCCAGGCCGAGGAGCTGGTCGCGGCCGAGACCGGCCTGCGCTCGCTGGCCGGGCCGGCCCGGGTCCGGGTCACCGATCGGCCGGGTTGGATCCACGCCAACGTCCGGTCCTTCCAGCGCCTCCTGCGCCCGCTCATGGAGAAGCTCGACGAGCGGCTCGACACCAAGCCGCTGCATTCGGTCACCCGCACCGTGACCGGCGTCGAGATGGGCACCCTCCTCGGTTGGATGTCCACCCGGGTGCTGGGCCAGTACGACCAGCTGCTGGTCGAGGGGGAGGACGAGGCGGAACAGGATCTCGTGTACTACGTCGGCCCCAACGTCCTGGCCCTCGAGAAGCGCTTCGCGTTCCCGCCGCGGGAGTTCCGGCTGTGGCTGGCGCTGCACGAGGTCACCCACCGGGCCCAGTTCACCGGCGTCCCTTGGATGCGCGACCACTTCAAGTCATTGGTGGGCGAGATCGTGGGCTCGGTCGATCCCGACCCGGCGCGCTTCCTCGCCGCGCTTCGCCGTGCTGTCGACGAGGCGCGCGCCGGGCGGAACCCACTCGACGAGGGCGGTCTGGTGACCCTGCTCGCAACCGAGGAGCAGCGGGCGGCGCTCGACCGGGTGGGCGGCATGATGAGCCTGCTGGAGGGGCACGGGGACGTGACCATGGACCGGGCGGGGGCGGGTCTGGTGCCCTCCGCCGACCGCTTCTCCCGAGTGCTGCGGGCGCGGCGGGCCTCGCAACCGACGATCGCCAAGGTCTTCCAGAAGCTCGTCGGCCTCGAGGCGAAGATGCGCCAGTACGAGATGGGCGAGCGCTTCATCGCCGCGGTCGAGGCCGACGGCGGCAAGGAGCTGCTGGCTCGGGCGTGGGAGAGCCCGGACAACCTGCCGTCGCTGGCCGAGATCAAGGCGCCGAAAAGCTGGATACAGCGGGTCATTCACAGTACGGTCCGCGCCATCTAGGTGTGAATGCCCTGAAAGGGCGGTGATGGCAACCATCCTCGTCGTCGATGACGAGCCCGACATCCGCGCGTTGATCCAGCTGAACCTCGAGCTGGATGGGCATCGGGTGCTGGTGGCCGCCAATGGTTCGGAGGCGCTCGCCCGCGTTGCGGACGAGGTTCCCGACCTCATGCTGCTCGACCTGATGATGCCTGAGGTCGACGGCTGGCAGGTCTTGGAGACCATCAAGGCGGCGTCCGACATCGACGTCAACCGCATCCCGATCCTCATGCTCACGGCCTACGACACGGCCGACAACCGCATCCGCGGCGGCATCGAAGGGGCCATTCGCTACATCGCCAAGCCGTTCTCACCGTCCGCCCTCCGCGACGAGGTGAAGGCGGCCCTGGAGGGTGACCCCGAGCCGATCAAGCGGCGCAAGGCACAGCACGGCGCGCTCGAGCAGCTCGCCCGCCAGGAGAAGGGCGCCGAGCAGGCGGCCCGCGGCGCCGACGATGCCCGCCCGCGAATCACCCGATTCGAGCACCGACCCGCCGGGCTGGCGGAGCCCCAGCAGGTGGTGGCCGCGCGTGAGCAGCTCAGCGCTCTCACCGACAAGCAGCGCGAGCTGCTGGCCCAGCTCTCGTCGGTGACATCGGTGAGCGACGCCGCGGTCCAGCTCGGCGTCAGCAGGTCGAACATCTACGCCAGCCTCCGGCGGATCAGCCGGAAGCTCGGTGTGTCGTCGGTGCCGGAGCTGCTCGTCCTGGTGCGGAGCGGTGCCCTGAGCTCGAACGGGTCGTAGCGCGGCGGTGCCCGGCGACCTGCTGGCGCGGTGCACGTTCCCGGCCGCCGGCACCGAGGTGGTCGCCGCCGTGTCAGGCGGCGCCGACTCGTCGGCGATGTTGGCGCTGGCGGTCGAGGCCGGCTGCGCGGTCACGGCTGTCCACGTCGACCATCGGCTGCGGCCCGGGTCGGCCGGCGAGGCCGAACAGGTACGCGAGGTGGCCCGGGCGGTGGGCGCCGGGTTCCGCAGCCTGACCGTCGAGGTCGGTGCCGGGCCCAACCTGGAGGCGCGCGCCCGCGCCGCCCGGCGGGGCGCACTGGGTCCCGCCGCCATGACCGGCCACACCGCCGACGACCAGGCCGAGACCGTGCTGCTCCGCCTGGTGCGGGGGGCGGGCCTCGACGGCTTGGCGGCGATGCGGCCCGGCCCGACCAAGCCGATCCTCGGCCTCCGCCGGTCGGAGACGCACGCGTTCTGTGCTCGCCACGGCTTCGACGTCGTCGACGATCCCAGCAACGCCGACCCGATCTTCCGGCGCAACCGCGTTCGGGCCGAGGTGCTGCCGCTCCTCGACGACCTTGCCGGGCGCGACACCGCCGCCTTGTTGGCCCGGGCAGCTGCCCTCCTGGAAGAGGACGCCCGCTTCCTCGAGACCCTGGCCCTGGCCGTCGATCCCACCGACGGGGCGGCGCTGGCGGCCGCCGCGCCACCCCTGGCCCGCCGGGCCGTGCGCACGTGGCTGGCCGTCGACGGCTATCCGCCCGACCTGGCGACCGTCGAACGGGTGCTGGCGGTGGCACGCGGCGAGCGCCGGGCCACCGATGTCGGTGGTGGTCGGCGGGTCAGCCGCTCTTCCGGCCGCCTGACGCTGTCCCACTAGGGTCCGGGCGTGCGTCGCCCGCCTGCTCCGTACGACGCCGACACGCGTCTGGGTGAGCTGGTCGTCTCCGAGGACGAGATCTCCGCCCGCATCGCCCAGCTCGGCAAGGAGATCACCGCCGACTACGCCGGGCGGGCCCCCCTGCTGGTCGGGGTCCTCAAAGGGGCCTTCGTCTTCATGGCCGATCTCGCCCGGTCGCTGGAGCTGCCGATCGAGTTCGACTTCATGGCGGTGTCGTCCTACGGCAGCGCCACCAAGACCAGCGGCGTGGTCCGGATCGTCAAGGACCTCGATCTCGACCTGACCGACCGCGACGTGCTCCTGGTCGAGGACATCGTCGACAGCGGCCTCACCCTCGCCTACCTGCGGCGCAACCTCATCGCCAGGGGCCCCGCCAGCCTCGAGGTGTGTGCCCTCTTCGTCCGCGAGGGCAATGCCGCGGTCGATCTCGACCTCCGCTACACCGGCTTCCGAATCCCGCCGGCCTTCGTCGTCGGCTATGGGCTCGATGTCGACGAGCGGTATCGAAATCTCCCCTTCGTGGCCGTCTACCAGCCGGGGTAGGGCCGATACCCTCGGTAGCCCAGTGAAGAAGCTCACTCGCAGCGTCGCCTTTTGGGTCGTGGCCGGCCTCCTCGTCCTCCTGGTTGCCAGCCAGTTCCTCGGCAGCGGCGAGAACCGTGAGGACCTGCGGTTCGACGAGTTCCGCGATCGCCTGGCCGCCGGCCAGGTCCAGACCGTGGAGATCCACGACGGGAGCTCCCGGATCACCGGCGAGCTGAAGAACCACACCAAGTTCAAGACCACCTATGTCGCCGACGCCGGCGACCGGGTGACCCAGCAGCTGGACCAGGCCAAGGTGCCCTACAAGGTGGTGAAGGGCGGGTCGTCGGTCTGGATCGAGGTGCTCTTCAACTTCTTGCCGATCCTGCTGCTGTTCGGCGTGCTGTTCTTCTTCCTCAACGCCATGCAGGGTGGCGGGAACCGGGTGATGCAGTTCGGCAAGGCCAAAGCCCGCCAGGTGTCCAAGGACGCGCCGAAGGTCACCTTCGCCGATGTCGCCGGCTGTGACGAGGCGGTCGAAGAGCTCCAGGAGATCAAGGAGTTCCTCGAGGCGCCCGCCAAGTTCCAGGCGATCGGGGCCAAGATCCCCAAGGGCGTGCTGCTGTTCGGTCCCCCCGGCACCGGTAAGACGCTCCTCGCCAGGGCGGTGGCCGGTGAGGCGGGCGTGCCGTTCTTCTCCATCTCTGGCTCCGACTTCGTGGAGATGTTCGTCGGCGTCGGCGCCAGCAGGGTCCGCGACCTCTTCGAGCAGGCCAAGACCAACAGCCCGGCGATCATCTTCGTCGACGAGATCGACGCCGTCGGGCGCCATCGCGGCGCCGGCCTCGGCGGCGGTCACGACGAGCGGGAGCAGACGCTCAACCAGCTCCTCGTCGAGATGGACGGCTTCGACGTGAAGTCGGGCGTCATCCTGATCGCTGCCACCAACCGGCCCGACATCCTCGACCCGGCGCTGCTGCGCCCGGGCCGGTTCGACCGCCAGATCGTCGTCGACCGCCCCGACCTCGGCGGCCGCAAGGCCATCCTCAACGTGCACGCCAAGGGCAAGCCGTTGGCCAAGGACGTCGACCTCGAGGTCCTCGCCCGCCGCACGCCCGGCTTCACCGGTGCCGATCTCGCCAACCTCATGAACGAGGCGGCGCTGCTGACGGCCCGTCGCGGCGGCAAGGTCGTCGACATGTCGGCCATGGAGGACGCCATCGACCGCGTCATCGCCGGGCCCGAGCGCAAGAGCCGGGTCATGTCCGACAAGGAGAAGCGGGTCATCGCCTACCACGAAGGTGGGCACGCGTTGGTGGGCCACGTGCTGCCCAACACCGATCCGATCCACAAGGTGTCGATCATCGCCAGGGGCCGGGCCTTGGGCTGGACCTTGGCGCTGCCCACCGAGGATCGCCACATGCAGACGCGGTCGGAGCTGCGGGACGAGCTCGCCATGCTGCTCGCCGGCCGCACTGCCGAGGAGTTGGTCTTCGGCGATCCGACCACCGGCGCCCAGAACGACATCGAGCGGGCCACCCAGATCGCCCGGGCCATGGTCACCGAGTTCGGCATGACCGACGCGCTCGGGCCCCAGCTGCTGGGCAACCGGGCCAGCGAGCCGTTCCTGGGTCGAGAGATGGGCGGCCAGCGCGACTACTCCGACGAGGTGGCGGCGCGCGTCGACCAAGAGGTGCGACAGCTCATCGACGCGGCCCACGACGAGGCCCGCCAGGTGCTGCGCCAGCACCGCAAGACGCTCGACCGCCTGGCCGACGAGCTCGTCGAGAAGGAGACCCTCGACGCCGACGATCTCGACGTCGTGTTCGGCGACCTCCCGACCTGGCAGGGGATCAAGACCAATGGCCGTTCGTCGGCGGCGACGAAGGCGGCGGCGGTGAAGACCACTGGCAACGGCACCGCCACGACACGTCGTCGCACGACGCGGTCGACGCGATGAGCGAACCCGACGGCTGGCCCGCACCGACCAACGGCGGGGTCGACAAGCCGCGCATCGAGAAGGCCGTGCGCGAGATCCTCGAGGCCATCGGCGAGGATCCCGAACGTGACGGCTTGGTCGACACGCCGGCGCGCGTCGCCCGCATGTACGAGGAGATCATCGCCGGCTTCCACGAGGATCCCGACCAGCATCTCCACACCACGTTCGAGGCCGACCACGACGAGATGGTCATGGTGCGCGACATCCCGATCTACTCGTTGTGTGAGCACCACATGGTCCCGTTCATCGGGAAGGCGCACGTCGCCTACATCCCGGGCAAGCACGGTCGCATCACCGGGCTGTCGAAACTGGCCCGGCTGGTCGATGCCTATGCCAAGCGCCTCCAGGTGCAGGAGCGGCTGACCGTGCAGAT
>JAEKLB010000188.1 GCA_019510095.1 Acidobacteriota bacterium
CCACCCGGGTGTGGGCCTCGTGCAGGAACGTGCGCCGCTCGTCCTCGACGGCAACCGCCACGAGACGGGCGACGCCGGCTTGGACCACTGACGCGGCAGCCAGGTCGCGGCGCAACCGGTCGGCCATGAACTGACCCACGGTCTGGGCACCCGCTGCCGCAGGCAGGTCGTCGTAGTGGTCGAGCCGCTCGTCGAGCGCAGCGCTCGCCGCCGCGACCTGGCGCATGGCGTCGGCCACTGCGAGGCGGGCGTGATCCTGCTCGATGCGGCGAACCCGCAGGACACCCTCGAGCGCGAACCGGTAGCGCTTCATGAGTGCACCAACTGCTCGAGGCGGGACCAGCTGTCGGCGAGGGCGGCGGGCTCGGTGATCTCCTGGCGCAGGAAGGCATCGGCCGCGTCGCGGAGGGCGATGGCGCGATCGACGCTCGGGTTGGTGCCAGCGACGTAGGCGCCGATCTCGATGAGGTCGCGGGCATCGCGATAGGCAGCGAGGAGCTGGCGCAACTCGGTGGCCGACTGGCGCTGGGCCGGCGAGGTGACGGCGCCGACGACGCGGGAGATCGACTCCAGCACATCGATGCTGGGGAAGTGGCCGGCGGTGGCGAGGCGGCGGCTGAGCACCATGTGGCCGTCGAGGATGGCCCGGCAGGTGTCGCCCACCGGCTCGTTCATGTCGTCGCCCTCGACCAGGACGGTGTAGAGGCCGGTGATCGAGCCCTGCTCACCGGCGCCGGCCCGCTCGAGCAGCCGGGGCAGCATGGCGAAGACCGACGGCGGATAGCCGCGGGTGGCGGGCGGCTCGCCGGCCGAGAGGCCGACCTCGCGCTGCGCCATGCAGAAGCGGGTCACCGAGTCCATCAGCAACAGCGCGTGCTGGCCCTGGTCGCGGAACCATTCGGCGATCCGGGTGGCGGTGAAGGCGGCGCGCAGGCGCACCAGGGCGGGCTCGTCGGAGGTGGCGACCACCACGACCGACCGGGCCAGGCCCTCGGGGCCGAGGTCGCCCTCGATGAACTCACGAACCTCACGGCCGCGCTCGCCGACCAGGGCGAGCACGGTGATGTCGGCGTCAGTGCCGCGGGCGATCATCGACAGCAGGCTGGTCTTGCCCACGCCGGAGCCGGCGAAGATGCCCATGCGCTGACCGCGCCCGACAGGGATCAGGGTGTCGATGGCCCGCACGCCGACGGAGAGCTGCTGGTGCACCCGCTCACGGCGCAGTGGGTGGGGTGGCGTGCCCTCGATCGAGACGCGCGCCAGCCCCTCGAGCGGGGGGCCGCCGTCGATGGGACGGCCGAGGCCGTCGAGCACCCGGCCCAGCAGCTCGGAGCCAACGTTGATCTCGGCGGGCCGCCCGGTCGCCTCGACCGGCATGCCAGCCCGGACCCCGCGCAGCTCGCCGAAGGGCATGCACACCAGCTCGTCGTCACGGAGGGCGACGACCTCGGCGAGAAGCGGGCCGTCACCGGTCTCCAGCCGCACCGCATCCCCGATCGCCGCGCTCAGCCCGGCAACCTCCAGGTTCAGGCCGACGACGCGACGAACCTCGCCATAGGCGAGGGGCCCGGCGACGTCGACGGCAGCGGAGATGCGGGTGGCGACGCTCACGTCCAGGAGCTCCCGCGGTCGGTCGGCTCCCAGCGGTCGAGGACCCGGCGCACCCGGCGGAGGGCCGAGCTCAGCTGGGCATCGACCTTGGAGGGGCCGGCTTCGAGCACGCAGCCGCCCGGCTCGACGGACGAGTCACTGAGGATCTCGACCACCTGGCCAGGAGCGAGGTCGTGCAGGTCGCCGATGGTGTCGAGATCCTGGGGGTTGAGGAAGGCGCGAACCGGTCGCGAGTTGGGCGCGAGTGAGAGGGCACGGGCGAGTGCGGTCCGGCCGATGTCGTTGGCCACGGCCAGCTCCCGACCGAGGAGCGCTTCCGCCAGCTCCACCGCTGCGGTCACGACGGTCTCCTCGACCTCTTCGACCGACACGCCGACTCGGTTGTTGCACGCCTCGGCCGCGGCGTAGAGCGCCGAGAGCGCCTCTCGCAGCAGCGCTTCGCGCTCGCGCATGGCCCGCTCGGCGGCCGTCGCGGCGGCGTCGTTGCCGGCCTGGTAGCCGTCGGAGTAACCGACCGTGCGACCTTCGCCGAAGCCGGCGAAGTAGCCCGCCTCGTAACCGGCGTCGTGGCTCGGGCCCAGCAGCTCGGCCAGCTCGTCGACCGGACCGTCATCGGCATCGTCGAGCGCAAGGGGCTCGTCGCTGACGTCGAGGGTGATCGCCTCGAGCTCGTCGTCGATCGGTGCCAGGTGGAAGCCCTGGGCAGCCGAGCCACGGAGGACGCGTCCGCGCTCAGAGAACGAACTCATCGGCTCCCCCTTGTCGGGTGACCACGATCTGGCCGGCTTCCTCGAGCGCCCGGATGACCCGGACCACGTCGCCCTGCGCCTCCTCCACCTGCTTGAGCCGCACCGGGCCGAGCAGGTCGATCTCCTCGCCGAGGTTGGTGGCGGCGCGCGTCGACATGTTCTTCATGATCTTCTGGCGCACGTCGTCGCGGACGCCCTTGAGGGCCACCGCCAACTGCTTGGCGTCGACCTCGCGCAGCACGATCTGCACCGAGCGATCGTCGAGGGTCGTGATGTCCTCGAAGACGAACATGCGGCCCCGGACCTCTTCCGCCAGCTCGGCGTCACGGTTCTCGAGACCGTCGAGGATCAGGCGCTCGGTCGCCCGGTCGGAGCGGTTGAGGATGTCGACGAGCGGCTGCACGCCGCCAGCGGCGGTGAAGTCCGACGACTGCAGCACCGACGAGAGCTTGCGCTCGAGGACCTCTTCGACCTGGCTGATCACCTCGGGGGAGGTCCGCTCCATGGTGGCCAGCCGGTGGGCGACCTCCTGCTGGAGCTGCTCGGCGAGGCCACCGAGGACCATGGCGGCATGGTCGGTACGCATGTGGGCGAGCACCAGAGCGATGGTCTGGGGGTGCTCCTCGGAGAGGAACGAGAGGATCTGGCGGGGATCGGCGCGGCGCAGGAACTCGAACGGCTGCTCGACAAGGGAGGCGGTGAGGCGGTCGAGCACGTCGCGCGACTTGCCGCTGCCCATGCTCGCCTCGAGCACCTCCTTGGCGAAGTCCATGCCGCCCTGGGTGAAGTAGCGGCGGGCCCCGGCGAGGTCGCGGAACTCGTCGAGGACGGCGTCGACCGTGTCGGCGTCGACACCGTCGAGACGCGCGATCTCGGTCATGAGCTCTTCGACCTCGTGGTCGCGCATCTCCTTGAGGACCTTGCCGGCGCGGTCCTTGCCCATCTGCAAGAGGAAGATGGCGGCCTTCTGGGGACCGGTGAGGAGCGGCGTGGCCGCCTCCAGGGCGGCGAGCTCCGCTTCAGTGAGGCTCATCTATCGCACCTCCCGTCGCTCATCGGACCGTGCAGTCATCGGGCGTCGCGCTCCGCCATCCAACCGCGGAGCAGGAGCGCGACGTCCTCGGGCTGCCGGTCGAGCAGCTCGGCGATGTCGGCCTGGGCGGCCATGCGGTCCTCGATGCCGGGCAGGGCATCGAACTCCCGGAGCTGGCGGCGGACGATCGGCCCCATGACACCCGTCTCGTCGATCTGGTACTCCAAGCCGTCCTCGCCCACGATCACGGCCTCGGCCGAGATCTCCGTGCCGTCGGCCAGGGCGAGCATCTCCGTGGGGATCTCGATCTCCTCGACCAACACCTCGGCGGGCCGGGTCCGGCGCCACACCCGGCGCAGGATGAAGGCGGCCGCCAGGAGCAGGGCGATGTTGCGGGCCAGCTCGATCATGCGGGACAGCTGGGCGTCCTTGTGGGCTTTGGCCAGGGCGGCCTGGTCCTGCAGCTGGGAGGTGCGGTCGAACTGGATGCTCTGGACCTGCACCACGTCGCCGCGGTTGGGATCGATGCCGGCGGCGGCGGTGACCAGCTGGCGCACCCGCTGCGGCGTTGCCTTCGCCTTGGAGTCGAGCTCGACGGCCACCGACAGGCGCTTGATCGAACCCGGCGCCGCCTGGGTGGTGACCTCGGTGGAGTCGACGGCGCGGTTGATCTGGCTCGACTGCTTCGTGTAGTTGCTGTTGCCGCCGTTGGTGGTGGTGGCCGCCGGCTGGCTGCCGAGCACACCGGCCGGCGGTGTGCCGGTGCCGGTGAACTGCTCGGTCGTGGTGTTCTCGGTGACAGCCGGAGCCGGTTGGGTGCCAAAGGTCTTGGTCGTCGTCTTGGTGTCGTCGAAGTTGAGCTCGGCCCGCACGGTCACGATCGACTTGCCGGGGCCGAGGGCGCCGTCGAGCATCTGCTGCACCGACGCCTGGATCTTGTCCTCGCGGGAGTGCGTCTGCTGGGCGTGGAGATCGCCGAGCACCGCGCTCTGGCCATCCTCGCCCGGTGCCGACAGCACCTGGCCGCTGGCGTCGGCGACGGTGACGGTGTTGGCGTCCAGACCCTCGACGCTGGACGCGACGAGGTGGACGATGGCCTGCACCTTGCCCGTCGAGATCGTCGAGCCGGGGCGGGTGCGGACGAGCACCGACGCGCTGGCATGCTGTTGGTCGCTGGTGAAGATGTCGTCCTTGGGGATGACGAGGTGCACGGTTGTGCCCTCGATCCCGTCGATGGCGTTGATGGTCTTGGCCAGCTCGCCCTCGAGCGCCCGCTGGTAGTCGATCCGCTGCCGGAAGTCGGAGGCGGTGATGCCTTGCTTGTCGAGGATCTGGTAGCCGGGGTTGCCGCCTGACGGCAGGCCGGCGGCGCTCATGTCGATGCGGGTGCGGTAGAGCCGGCCCTGGGGGACCATGATCGTCCCGCCGCCATCGGCCAGTTGGTACGGCACCTTCAGGGTGCCGAGCTTCTCGGTGACCGCCGATGCGTCGGCCGGCTGCAGGTTGTTGAAGAGCGGCACGTACGACGGCTTGCCCGCCCACTGCACGAAGACGAACCCGACGAGGACGACCGCCAGCGCGGTGCCGCCGAGGGCGGCCCGCTGGGCGATCGTCATCCGGCGGAGGAGGTCGGTTGCCTGTTGCCTCAACTGCTCCAAAAACACGGGCACTAGATCTGCATCCTCATGATCTCGTTGAAGGAGTCAACTGCCTTGTTGCGAACAGCAACGGTCAAATCGGTCGCAAGCGACGCTTTTGTCGCGGCGATCAGGTAGTCGTGCATGTCAGACAGGTCGCCAGTGGCCGCCTGGAGGGCGAGCTTGTCGGCGCTCTGCTGGGTGGCATCGAGGCTCTGGATGCCCTGGGAGACCATGTCGCCGAACGACGAGTTGGCCTCCGCTGCGCTGGTGCCGGCCGTCGAGGCGGCCGACTGCGCTTGCTGCAGGCTGGTCAGCGCGGCGCTGGTGGCCGAGCCGACGAGCGGGATGGCCATGCCTTACTTCCCGATCTGCAGCGCGGCCTGGTAGGCCTCGCGCGCACGGTCGATCACGGCCAGGTTGAGCTGGTAGCCGCGCTGGGCAGCGATCATCGAGGTCATCTGATCGCTCATCTCGACGGCGGGGGCCCGCACCTCGCCCTTGGCATCGGCCAGCGGTGAGGTCGGGTCGTAGACGATCGTCCCCTCGGGGTTGCTCAGATCCACACCGGCAACCTCGACCCCGCCGCCAGCGCGCTCCCGCACCTCGATGAGCCGGGCCTGGAAGGCCGACTCGCTGGTGCGCTTGATCGTGTTGACGTTGGCGACGTTGTCGCCGAGCGCACCCATCCAGAGCTTGAAGGTGTCGAGCGCCGATCCAGAAGCGTCGAGAACGCCATACAGGCCAGCCATGATCAGCCTCCCAGCGACGAGCGAAGGATGTGGAACTTGCTGTTGAGCGCCTGCACCATCAGCTGATAGCGGAGGTCCGTGTCGATGAGCGACACGGTCTCCTTGTCGACGTTGACGTTGCTCGAGTTCGGCGAGATGGCGTCGGTGGTCGGCGTGGTCGTGGCCTGCACGGCCATGGGCGAGTCACCCTCGGCGAGGGCGTTGCGCAGCGACGACTCGAAGTCGACGGTGTTGGCGACGAAGCCAGGGGTCTCGACGTTGGCGATGTTGTCGGCGATGCTGCGCTGCCGGACGGCAAGACCTCGCATTGAGGCCTGCAAGGCATCAATCGTGATGTCGCCCACGGACTTCCTCGGCTCCCAGTGATGTGGAATCGCCGATCCGTGGCGACGCTCAGAGCTTGTCCGTGCTCAGACGCTGCAATCGGCGG
>JAEKLB010000054.1 GCA_019510095.1 Acidobacteriota bacterium
CCCCGAGGACCGTCGCCCGCAACTGGCCCTCGTCCTCGAGCACGCAGGTGTCGCCGACGAACCGCACTCGGGCCGCCCTGGTGACCAGGAGTTGCAGGCAGCGGGCGTCGGCCACCAGGGCCTGGCCCCCGTCGACCGCCCACACCTCGGGCGGCGGGGGCACACGGGGGAGGGGGCGGGCGGTCGGCTCGGCCTCATAGGTGAGGTCGTTGGTGGCGAACGGATCGGCCACCCTCGTCGACCCACCGGTCAGCAGGGCCGCCAGCCTGCCCGCCGCCTGCTCGATCGTCGCCTGCTCCACCCGCACCATGATGACGTAGGGGTACGACGAATACCACGCGTGTGATTCTCCTCCTGTGCCATCTGTCATAGTCCGACTTCTGTCGGAGACTGACACTTCGCGGTACCGTTCTGAGGTGGCCATCGCCCCCGTCGACCTCGGCCGCCGTGAGCGCAAGAAGGAAGCCACCCGCGAGGCCCTGATCGCGGCCGCTGTCCACCTCTTCGCCGAGAAGGGCTACGACGCCACCACCATTGAGGACATCGCCGAGGTGGTCGACGTCTCGTCACGGACCTTCCACCGCTACTTCGCCGTGAAGGAAGACGTGCTCTTCGCCGATGCCGAGGCGCGCCTCCGGCGGTTCGAGGCGGCGCTCGCTGCCCGGCCGGCCGACGAGGACATCCTCGAGTCGCTGCGGGCGGCCGCGCAGGTCATGGCCGAGATGCTGCTCGACCGCCCCGAGCTCGAGGCCGCCCGCCATCGCCTGTTCATGAACTCGCCGGCACTGCGGGCCCAAGGCTTGCGGCACACCGAGGAATGGGCGCGCGTCGTTGCCGAGCATGCCGCCAGTCGCCTTGGTCTCGATGGCCACGATGCCTTGCCGCAGCTGCTCGGTGGGTGCACGGCAGTGGTGCTGCGCACGTCCCGGCAGCAGTGGGCGAACAATCCTCGTACCGACCTTCGCCGCGAGATCGATCGCGGCTTCGACATGATCAGCCACCTCGCCGAGGCGGCATCCCCTCGACAGAAGACGAAGGCACGATGACCATCACCGACCGGCGCACTGACTCGAGCCCGGGCGAGATGCCCGAGCACCGGACCACGCCTCGCACCGGCAACCCATGGGTGCCGACGGCGGTGGTCATCGTCGGCTCGATCATCGTGATCCTCGACACCAGCATCGTCAACGTCGCCCTCCACCGCATCGGCACCGCGCTCCATGCCGGCGTCGGCGATCGCTTCGGCCGCAAGACGATCTATCTCGGCGCCCTCGCTGCCTTCACCGCGGCATCGGCGTTGTGCGCGTTGTCACCGACCCTGCCGTTCCTGGTCGGTGCTCGTCTGCTCCAGGGCCTCGGCGGGGGGGCTGTCCTCCCGACCGGGATGGCGATCGTCCTCGACCGGTTCCCCCGGTCGCAGCACGGTCGGGCCGTGGCGATGTGGGGGATGTCGGCGATGGTGGCCCCTGCGCTCGGCCCCACTGCCGGCGGGTGGGTGGTCACGGTGGTCAGCTGGCACTGGCTCTTCCTCATCAACGTGCCGATCGGCGTTGTCTGCATCGCCGCGGGGCTGCGGCTGCTGCCCGACAACGTCATCCAGGTGCGCCGGTCGTTCGACGGCGGCGGGCTGGTGCTCGGGAGCGGCGGGCTCGCCCTCACCGTGCTCGGCCTGTCGGAGGGCAACCAGTGGGGATGGCATTCGATCGCCACCGTCGCCTGCGTGACGATCGGACTCGCCGGCATGGCGTTGTTCATCCGCCAAGAGCTGAACACCGCTCACCCGCTGATCGAGCTGCGCATGTTCGCCGATCGGGCCTTCCGCTTGTCGATGATCGTCATGTTCCTCGTCACCTTCGCCCAGTTCGGGCGGCTGGTCTTCCTGTCCCTCGAGCTCGCGACCGTTCGGGGTTACACGCCGCTCCGCATCGGGCTCTTCTTCCTGCCTGCCGCCGTGGCGACGGCGGGCTCCATGCAGGTCGGCGGGCGCCTCGTCGACCGGCTCGGGCCCCGGAAGCCGATCATGCTCGGTTGCTCGGTGATGTTCGCGGCCCTGATCGGCCTCGGCACCCTGTCGGTGTCGACCTCGGAGGCAATGATCATGGCGCTGCTCTGCATCCAGGGCGTGGGCATGGGCTTGATCAACGCCCCCGCCATGGTCGCCGGGCTCAGCGAGCTGCCAGCACACCTCCTCGGTCAGGGAACGGCCGTGCGGGCGCTGTGCAGCCAGGTGTCGGGCGCCTTCGCCGTCGCGAGCCTCGGCGCCGTGGTGGCCGCCCGAAGTGGCGTCCACCCGTCGGCTGGCCATCTACAGGCGGCCTACAACATGGCATTCCTCGCGGCGGCGGGCGGCCTGGCGCTCGCGCTCGTGCTCGCTGCACGGCTGCCGCGTGGCCTGCCGGCGTTCGACCTCGACGTCGACGTCGAGGCGCTCGCCCTCGCCGGCGAGTAACGCGGCGCGCGGCCTCGGCGGTCGATCAACGAAGCCCGTTCGCATTCTCGGAATGCTTGCGGCGTCGAAGGGGCGACCTTAGGGTCCGACTCCTCGACAGGAGGTCGCCCCATGCCCGACACGAGTGAGTCCGTGATCGGGCTCGAACTGGAAGGCCCTGGTCGCCAGTCACGGTGGAGCATCGGGTTCCGTGCACTGCTGGCCATACCGCACTTCCTGTATCTGGCGCTGCTGACGTTCGTCGGCTTCTTCGCCGTGATCGCCGCGTGGTTCGCCGCGGTGGTCCTCGGGCGGGTCCCCGATGGGTTGCGCGACTTCATCGGGCGGATCCTCCAGCAGACGATCCGCGTGTACGGCTACACGTATCTGCTCACCGATCGCTACCCGCCGTTCAGCCTCCAGGACGACTACCCCGTCAGCGTCCTGCTCCCGCAGTCGGGGCGGTTGAACCGGGCAGCCGTGCTCTTCCGCGCCATTCTCGTGGTTCCGGTGATCCTCGTCATGTCGTTCGTGTCGAGCGGGCTCAGCATCACTGCGTTCTTCTTCTGGATCATCGCGCTCGTCAAGGGCCGCCTTCCGAAGGGCATCTTCGAGGCGGTGGCGGTCGTCCAGCGCTACATCGCCCGGGTGTACGGCTACTTGTTCATGCTGACGCCGACGTACCCGAGCGGCCTGTTCGGCGACGGTCGGCTGCCGGCCCTGGCACCCCCGGTGACCGGTCCTGCCGACGACTTCGGGTGGCCGCTGACGCCGGAGGACGCTGCCGACTCGGAGGTGGCCGAGACGCTGGCCGAGAGCTCGGGCCGGCCTCCTCGCATCAACCGGTTCGACCTCTCGCGGGCGGCAAAGCGCATCGTCGTGCTCATGATCGTCGTTGGTGTGCTGTCGAGCGTCGGGACGAACGCAGTCACCATCGCCAATCTGAGCCGGACGAATGGCGTGGTCAGCCAGCTCGACGACGAGTATCTCGTGCTCGGGACCTCGGTCCAGACCTTCCAGTCCGACGCCCAGAGCTGTGCCATCCGGGGCGGCGTCGACTGCCTGCACGGCGCGGTCAGCCGGCTCGCCAACGCCTTCGTCCGCTTCGAGCGGCGGGTCGAGTCGCTCAAGGTGCCGTCTCGTGCCACCGGGGCGGCCGGCCGGCTGGTCACGTCTGCCCAGGCGCTGGTCGTCGAGCTGCGAGGCATGGCCGCGACATCGGATCAGGCCGAGTACCAGGGACACGCGCTGGTCTTCCAGCGCGAGGCCCAGCGATTCGACGAGCGCTATCGCGACCTGCGTCTTGCCCTAGGCGCGAACTAGCCCGGCGAGCAGTGCGGCGGCCACGACCGCTTGGATGTTGAAGAACGAGTGGGCCATGACCGAGGGCCCGAGGCGACCCGAGTAGTAGCGGAGGGTCCCGAGGGCGAGGCCGCCGCCGACGGCGATCACCCAGGCCACCACGAACGTGAACGGTCCAAACCAGCCGAGGAGATGGGCGAGGCCGAAGAGCAGTGCCGTCGTGCCGATGCCGACGACCGGGCCGAGTCGTGCGACGAGGCGAGGTTGCACGAGCCCGCGGAAGAACAGCTCCTCGAACAGGGGCGCGCCGACGCAGACCACCAGCACGATCGCGACCCACTGGCCGATCCCGTGCGGGTGGTCGGCTCGGGGAAGGTCATCGACCCGTTGCCACCGCTGGGGCATGGGCGCCGCCGCGCTCGCGGTCAGCAGCCGTGCCGCGAACGACGCGCCGAAGCCGACCCCGACGTCGACCCATCGCAGCCGCAGGCCGAGGTTGGTGCGGACTGAGCCCATGCCGCTCCGCCAGCTGGCGACCAGTGCCGCCCCGGCTAGGCCGCACCAGAGCCCGATGGAGGCCCACACCATCTCCCACACCGGTTCGCCGTGGAGGCGGGAGCGCGCGGTCAGGGCGAGACCGACCCCGACGACGAAGCCGACGGCTGCGGTCGGGAGGCCAGGGACTGCCGGGCGCGTCATGTCCTCGTCGGCGTCCTCTGGCAGCTCGTCCCATTCGACCGCGTTGCGGGAGCGCACGTAACCGGTCCAGGACTCGCCGTCCCACCACCGCTCCGGCCGACGATCGAACGGATCGGGGTGCCAGCCTCGGACCTCGTTCGCTGGCGGCGGTGGCGACAGCCCGTTGCCCTCGGGGACGGTCATCCACCGGACGGTACCGGCGCTGCGCACAGCCGGGCCGGCCGGAGGGCACAGCTCAGAGGGTCAGCCGGCGGGGGTGTTCCTCCCGCCGGTGGCCACGAAGCTGACGCAGTCGCCCTGGTTCTTGAAGACGCCGTAGCTGCGCCACCCGTTGCTCTTGCACTGCGAACCCTGGGTGGGGAGGCGCGGCGTGCTGGTGATGGTCACGGTCACCGATCCGCTGTTGTCGCCGAAGTAGCCGAAGTCGTGGGGGCCGTCGCCATCGGACGGAGCGCAGTCGTTGGCGGCGAAGCCGAGGCTGCCGGTGCCGGTCACGACCGTGGGGCCGGTTCCGACGGCGAACCAGGTGACGCCGCCGTCGAGTGTCCCAACCAGGCTGCCCATCGTCGCCGTCGGCGCCAAGGTGCACCACGGCTCGTCGTGGCCAGTGGACGAGCCGCCGGGCCCGTAGTTGGCCCCGAGGACGTTGATGCCACCGATGTCCCAGGTGCCGGTTGCGGTCAGGGTGACGATGTTGGCGGTGCCGTTGACGGCCACGCCCGAGTCGAGCATCGGCGCGTTCGAGAAGACCGTGACCGTGGGTGCCGAGGCGCTGGCCGGACCGGCGGTGGCGACGAGGGTGCCGAGTGCCAGGGGCACGAAGGCCATGGCCACGAGTCGGCGCACCCGGGGCGCGCCGATGTTGCGAAGTCGGTGATGGTTCATTGGGTTCTCCCGTCGATGGATGTGAGTTGTCCGTCAGCGGGGGATTCGCCATTCAGCTCCCCGCGGCCCAGGCGACCATTCGCAGCCCGCGGATCGACGCCATCGCCTTGGGCGCAGCTTCACACGGCCGCCGCTGCTTCTCGTCGTTGATCGCGAACGAACCCGAGAATGAACTGATCGAACGGTGACACCCATGGTGTCCGCGGCTCGTCACTACCTCAGCACGAGGCGTCACGCGCGCGCACCGTGGCAAGTTCTCGATCGCTGTTCGTCTACCTCGTGGACTTTCATGCAGGAGGGCTGTCGCCAGAGGACGAACAAGAGGGAGATGGCGGAGACCAGTCCCTTGGTCGAGATCGAGCGTCGCGTCCAGGCCCGGGCCAAGGACGGCGCCCTCGACGTCGGCCGGCCGAACGGCCGGGCCGCCCTCCGCGCGCTCATCGAGGCCGAGCTGGCCGTGTGGCAAGACGACTTCCGGCGCGGCGTCCGGTCGTTCGACCTTGCCGATCCGCTGGCAGTCGGCGATCGCGCCTACCGCAACCTCGCCGGCTACGGCCCGCTCGAGCCCCTGCTGGCCGACGACGACGTGTGGGAGATCATGGTCAACGCTCCCGATTCGATCTTCGTGAAGCGGCACCGGGGCCGGTCCGGCTACCACGACGAGGTCTTCCACGACGACGACCACGTGCTCCGCACGCTGACCAAGATCCTCGACGACGCGGCTGGCGCCCACCGCAAGCTCGATCCCGCCGAGGGCCTGCAAGATGCCCAACTCGACAACGGCTCGCGCCTGCACATCGTCCACGGCGATGTCGGGCGAGACGGCCATGTCCTCGTCAACATCCGCAAGTTCACGGGATGCACCTATCGAAGCCTCGACGAGCTGATCGCCCTCGACATGATCGATGCGGCAGCGGCGGGCTTCCTGCGCGCCGCGGTGCGTTCGGGCAGCTCGATCGTCTTCGCCGGCCCTCCCGGATCGGGCAAGACCACGCTCCTTTCGTGCTGCGCGGCCGAGCTCGACCCGTCGTTGCGGGTCGTCGTGGCCGAGGAGGTGTTCGAGGCCGACATCCCACTGCCCAACGTCGCCAGCATGCAGACCCGGCCTCCACGCCCCGACCGGGAGCCGGTCGATCTCCGCCGACTGGTCTCGGGATTCCTGCGCATGGCGCCGGACGTCGCCATCGTGGGCGAGGTGCGCGACCGAGAGGCCCTTCCCTTGCTCCTCACCCTCTCCTCTGGCGTGCAGGGCTTCACCACCATCCATGCCGGCAACGCCCGCCAGGCGCTCAGTCGCCTGCGCTTCATCTGTCAGCTGGCCGACACCGCGTCGGAGCTGTCGATGAGCGCGCTGAACAGCCTGGTGACCGAGGCGGTCGACGTCGTGGTGCACTGCTCCCGGTCGGGAGGGATGCCGCGGGTCACTGAGATCGTGGCGGTCGAGGAGCTCCAGACCGGCCTCGATGCCACGATGTTCACCACCACCGAGGTCTTCTCCCGCCCCCGACGGGACGCCCCCCTGCGGTGGAGCGGCAACCTGCCCGTTCGTTGTGGGCGGGCGATGGGCGAGGTCGGCATCGACATTCGCTCGGTGCTCGAGTCCGGGATGGCGGTGCCCGCGTGACAGCACTGCTGCTCGCCTTGGCCGCCGCCTACGGGACGCATCTGGTCTTCACGGCCATTGCGTTCGGATGGCGTGGCCTGTCGCCGGGCCCGCCGGTCGCGTCGGCGAGCCCACATGACCTGCGGACGACGGTGGTCGGCCTGCTCGAGATCGACGACGTCCGGGTGGCCGAGCTCCTTGGTGCCGTTCTCGCCCTCGCTGCCGCTGCCGGTGTCGCCGGCTGGGCGCTGTTCGGCGGCGTGCTGCCCCCGACCGCGTTCGCCGCCGCCGGAGCCGCCGTCCCGATCGCCGCCGCGCGCTCGCGGCGTGAGCGTCGCCAAGACGTCGCCCGCGAGAGCTGGCCCCGGCTGATCGAGGAGATCCGCATCAAGGCCACCACCCTCGGGCGATCGATCCCGCAGGCCCTCTTCGAGGTCGGTCGGTCTGCGCCGCAGGCACTGCGCCCGGCGTTCGACGAAGCCCGGCGCGAGTGGCTGCTCTCGACCGATTTCGAGCGCACCCTCTCCCTTCTCCGCGCGCGCCTGGCCGACCCGACGGCCGACAGCGTCTGCGAGACCCTGCTCATAGCCCACCACGTCGGCGGCAACGACGTCGATCGCACCCTTGCCGCCCTTCGCGACGACCGGGTCATGGATCTCGAGGGCCGGAAGGACGCTGCATCGCGACAGGCCGGTGCCCGGTTCGCTCGCAGCTTCACGCTGGCAGTGCCCCTCGGCATGGCGTTCGTCGGGCTCAGCATTGGGAACGGCCGATCGGCGTATGGCACCCCAACGGGGCAGCTCCTCGTCGTGGTCGGGCTGGTGGTGATGGCGGCGTGCTGGCTGTGGGCGGGCCGGATCATGCGGCTGCCCTCCGACCGTCGCGTGCTCGCGGGCGTCGTTCGATGACGGCGCGGGCCGCTGTGGGCTTCGGGGCGGGGCTGTGGGTCGGGGCGACGCTCCTCCTTTCCGTCGTTCCCTGGTTCGCCCGGCCGTCGCTCGCCGATCGACTGGGTCCCTATGCCCCTCGCGGCGCGTCGGGCCGGGGCGCCGGGCTCCTGTCGGTGGCGTCCTTTCGCGAGCTGCTCGGTCCGGCCGCTCGTGCCGTCGGCGGCCGGCTGGCTCGCGTGATGGGCGTGAACGAGGAGCTCGAGGTTCGACTGGCCCGACTCCACGCCCCGCTCGACGTCACCGCCTTCCGCGTGCGCCAGGTCGGTGCCGGGGTCGCCGGGCTCGGTGCCGCTGCCGTCGCTTCCGTCGCCCTTGGCCTGCCGGCCTCGATCGCCACGCTGTTCCTCCTCGCTGGACCGGCCCTGGGCTTTCTCGTCACCGAACAGGGCCTGGCCCGGCAGTCCGCGGCGCGCCAGCGCCAGCTGTTCCTGGAGCTGCCGGTCGTCGCCGAGCAGCTGGCCATGTTGCTGACGGCGGGCTGGTCGCTCACGTCCGGCCTCAATCGCCTGGCCGCGAGGTCGTCCCGCGCCGTTGCCCTCGATCTCGGGCGCGTGTGCCGGCGGATCCGGCAGGGGCTTCCCGAGTCCGATGCGCTACTGGAGTGGGCGGCGGTAGCGCGGGTTCCTGCGCTCGACCGCCTCGTTCCCGTGCTCGCGCTCAACCGCGAGACGGGGGACCTCGCCCGCCTGATCTCGGAGGAGGCCCGGGCCATACGGCGAGACGTCCATCGCGAGCTGATCGAGACGGTCGAGCGCCGCAATCAGCAGGTGTGGATCCCAGTCACGGTGGCCGCGTTGGTGCCAGGGGTGCTGTTCATGGCGATCCCGTTCATCGAGGCCTTGCGCCTCTTCGGAAGTTGAGAGAAAGGGAGCAGGCGATGGAGCTCGCCTTGCGTGTATGGGTTGCGTACCAGGTGCGGTCGGCGGCCGTTCGTGAGCGGTTCCGGGACGAGGCCGGCGAGGGCGTCATCTCGACCGCGATCGCCGTGTTGATCATGGCCTTGATCGGGCTCGCCATGTGGCAGCTCTTCGACCGAGTGTTCACCAATGCCGGCAAGGACATCGAGAGCAACGTCAACCAGATCGGGTGACGCAGGGACCGGCCTCATCGGGTCGCTGGTCGGCGTCACCGTCTTTCTGGTCGTGCTCCTGTTCGGCGCCCAACTGGCACTCAACCTCTACGCCACCTCGGCGGTGACCGGCGTGGCGTTCGACGCCGCGCGAGAGGTCGCCACCGCTGGCACGACCGAGCACGCCGAAGCCCAGGCCCGGTCGGTGCTGGCCCGCTTCGAATCCGACGGCGGGCACCTCGACTTCAGCTGGGACCTCTCGGACCCGGACGTCGTCGCCATCACCGTGCGAGCCGAACGGCCGTCGTTGCTGCCACGTGTCAGCTTCCCGTTCCAGCACGTCGAGCGAACGGTTCGTGTCCGGCGTGAGCGGCTCCGATGAGACGCATCCGCGGCGAGGACGGCTTCGTTGGCGGCTTCGAGGCCTTACCGTTCGGCTTCCTGGTGCTGGTGGCGGGCACCCTGCTCCTCGTCAATGCCTGGGCGGTCATCGATGCCAACCTGGCGGCGTCGGCCGCTGCTCGGGAGGCGGTGCGGGCCTTCGTCGAGTCCGGCGCCGATGATGCTGCTCGGACCTCCGCCCTCTCGGCCGCCGCCGACGCGTTGACAGGTCAGGGCAAGGACCCCGATCGGATGGCGCTCCGCTGGTCGGGAGGCTCGGCCCGCTGCGAGCCGGTGACGGCGACGGTGACCTATGAGGTCCCGACCATTGCCGTGCCGTGGATCGGTGCGTTCGGTCGGATGATCACCACGTCCGCGCATCACACCGAGATCGTCGATCCGTACCGCGGCGGGTTGGCGGTGGGTGGCTTCACGCCGGAGTCATGCAGTGGATGACCGGCGAGGTCAGCGCGGCAGCGTGCTCATGCTCATGCCGGCGGCCGTGCTCGTGTTCATCGTTCTCGGGGCGATCTGCGTCGACTTCGGGGCCGCGTACTCGGCCCAGCGCCAGTTGGCCGGCGCGGCCGCGGCAGCAGCCAACGACGTGGCGACCCAGGCGATCGATCTCGATCGCCTCTACGGCACCGGCGAGGTGCGGCTGTTGCCCGACATCGCCCAACGGGTGGCTGAGCGTTCGGTGGCGGCGAAGGGTCTCGAGCGCTTCGACGCCGAGGTCGCCGCCGTCGAGGTGAACGGCGCGGGGGTCACGGTGACGGTCGTCGGCCGGGCCCACTACCTGTTCGCCAGCGCGGTACCGGGTGGTCCCGAGGGCGCCGACCTCCGGGCCACGGCCCAGGTGCAGGCCGAGGAGTCGGGCTAGCGCGGAGTGCTAGGTGGTGAGGCCGATGGGACAGCTGACGCCGGTACCACCCAGGCCGCAGTAGCCCGCCGGGTTCTTGGCGAGGTACTGCTGGTGGTAGTCCTCGGCGTAATAGAACTCGGGCGCCTCGAGGATCTCGGTGGTGATCTCGCCGTGGCCGGCTTCCCGCAGCTTCTCCTGGTACATGTCCCGGGAGGCGGCGGCGAGCCGCTTCTGGTCGTCGCCGTAGGTGTAGATGCCCGACCGGTATTGCGTGCCGACGTCGTTGCCCTGACGCATTCCCTGGGTCGGGTCGTGCGACTCCCAGAAGGTGCGCAGGAGGGTCTCGTAGGAGACCTTGGCGGGGTCGAACACCACGAGGACGGCTTCGGTGTGGCCCGTCCTCCCGCCGCAGACCTCTTCATACGACGGGTTCGGTGTGAAGCCGGCCGCATAGCCAACGGCGGTGGTGATCACCCCGGGGAGCTCCCAGAATTTCCGCTCGGCCCCCCAGAAGCAACCCAACGCGAACATGGCCGTCTCCGACCCGTCGGGGAACGGCGGCCGGAGCGGGGTGCCGAGCACGAAGTGCCGCTCCGGCACCGGCATGACCTGCGCCCGGCCGGGGAGCGCGTCCTCCGGCGTGACCATCTCTGTCTTGTGACCCCATCCGAACAGCGCCATGGTGCGAAGCCTACGGACGCCCCGGCCTGAGTGTCTCGGCCCAGGTGGTGTAGCGGCGAAGGGCGACCGGGTCGGGCTCGCCGCCGATGCCGGGGCCGGTGGGCACCGCGAGCTCGCCGCCGACCAGATCGACCGGGGGAGCGAGGTCGTCGACGTACCAGCGGCCGGTGGCCGAGAGATCGCCGGGCAGCGTGAAGCCGGGAAGGGCGGCCAGGGCGAGCAGCGCCGCCCGCCCGACGCCCGTCTCGAGCATGCCGCCGCACCAGGCGCCGACGCCTGCCGCCACGCATGCGTCGTGCACGGCGCGGGCGACGTCGAGCCCGCCGAGCGGGCCGGGCTTCACGCAGATCACCGAGCAGGCGCCGAGCTCGATGGCGCGGGTGGCGTCGGCCAGCGACCGAATCGACTCGTCGAGGCACACCGGTGTGTTGATGAGGTCGACGAGCTCGGCGTGGCCGGCGAGGTCGTCGCGGGGGAGCGGTTGCTCGATGAGCAAGAGGTCGAACTCGTCGAGCGCCGCGAGGGCCGGCGCGTCCTCCAGCCGGTAGGCGCCGTTGGCGTCGACCTGGAGGGCGATGCTCTCGCCGAACTCGGCCCGCACCGCGCGCACGAGCTCGACATCTCGGCCGGGACCGATCTTGAGCTTGACCCGGCGGTAGCCGGTCTCCACGTGGCGAGCCACTTCGTCGAGGAGCTCCTCGATGCTGGGCATGAAGCCAACGGCGACCCCGGCGGGCACCGAGCGCCGCCCGGCACCGAGCCAGTCGGCCAGCGACCGACCCTCGGCGCGCAGGCGGGCGTCGAAGGTGGCCGTCGTGACCGCCGCAGTCGCGACCGGCGGCGCATGATCGAGGTCGGCGCGGAGGGCGGCCGTCGCGGTGTCGACGTCGACGTCGTCGTAGCCGGCCTCGGGCAGGGCGGCGCACTCGCCCCAACCGTCGACGCCGTCGATGACGACCCGCACGAGCAGGACGTCGCGCTCGGTCAGGTGGAGCTGGCTGGTGCGGAAGGGAGCCGTCATCGGCAGGGTCAGGCGGCGCAGCTCGACGGCATCGAGGCCCATACCCAAGAATCGCACTGTTTCCAGGGCGTTCGTTGTGTGCGAGGATCCGCGCGCCGCGGTGTCGGACACACCACACTCGCGATTCAGTCGACAACCAGGAGGAAGGCCCCCACCCATGAACCGACGTGAGCTCGTCAACGCCGTCGCAGCCCAGAATGGCGTCACGCCCAGGGAGGCAGATGCCTTCGTGCGCGCGTTCACCGACGTCGTGACCGCCGTCGTCTCCAAGGGGGAGCCGGTCGCCATCTCCGGCTTCGCCAAGTTCGCCAAGGTCGAGCGGGGCGCCCGCATGGGGCGCAACCCGGCGACCGGCGAGGCCATCAAGATCAAGGCTTCGAAGCGGGCCCGCATCACCGCCCTGAAGGGCTTCAAGGACGCCGTCCTGACCCCGTCGATGGCGCCGAAGCTCAACTCGGGCGTGTGGCCCCCGGCCTCCAAGGCCGCCGCCAAGAAGGCCCCGGCCAAGAAGGCCGCGGTGAAGAAGGCGCCGGCGAAGAAGGCGCCGGCGAAGAAGGCTCCGGCGAAGAAGGCGCCCGCCAAGAAGGCCCCGGCTCGCAAGGCCCCGGCCAAGAAGGCAACCGGCCGCCGCTGAGCCGCCCATCACCGCGCGAAGGCGGGCTCTCCCTCGGGAGCCCGCCTTCGCCGTTTTTCTGGCCCGGTACGGTCAGTCCTCGTGGATTGGGCTGAGGCTGCCTACGGCGACCTGCCGTCGTTGCGGGCGGCCGGGCGCCCGTACGTCGCCGTCAACATGGTGGCCAGCGCCGATGGCGCCATCGCGGTCGACGGCCGCACCGCCAAGCTCGGCGGGCCCTCCGATCACCACCTCTTCCACTACCTGCGGTCGCTGGCCGACGTGATCCTCGTCGGTGCCCAGACGGTGCGGGCCGAGCACTACGGCCCGCCGAGAGTCAGCGACGAGCGCCAGGCCGACCGCCGGGCACGGGGGCAGGCGCCGGTGCCGCGGGTCGCCATCGTCTCCAGGAGCCTTGACCTCGACCTCGATGGTCCGTTGTTCACCGCCGACACCAGCCGGCCGATCGTGATCGTGCCCGAGGCAGCCGATCGCGAGCGGCGAGCGGCGGTCGCCGCAGTCGCCGAGGTGATCGTGGCCGGTGCCGAGGTGGTCGACCTCGCGGCCGGCTTGCGAGCGCTGGGCGAGCTGGGTGCCACCTTCGTGCTGTGTGAGGGCGGCCCGACCGTCAACCACGCCCTGGCCCGGGACGACCTGATCGACGAGCTCTGCCTGACCATTGCGCCCGTCTTCGTCGGCGGCTCGTCGGGCATCCTCAGCTCCAAGGGCCTCGCCGACCTCCTCGAGCTGACGCTCGTCCACGCCCGGACGCGCGACGACGACCTGTTCCTGCGCTATCGCCGGGCCGACCGGTCCGGCTCCCCCGCCGACGTCGCGGTTCTGCCGGGCGTCGATGCCTTCAGCCGGATCGTCACCGAGCTCGACTACCCGATGATGGTCGTCACCGCGGGGACGGCTGAGGAGCGAAGCGGCTGCCTTGTCGGCTTCGGCACACAGGGCAGCATCTCGCCCGGCCGTTACGTCGTGTTGCTCTCGAAGGTCAATCACACCTTCGGCGTTGCCCGCGACGCTGATGTCGTGGCCGTGCACTTCCTCTCGAGCGAGGATCGCCATGTCGCCGAGCTCTTCGGCTCGGCCACCGGTGATGAGGTCGACAAGTTCGCCCAGTGCGAGTGGGACGAGGGGCCGCTCGGCGTTCCCATCCTGCGCGGGATCGCCCGTTGGTTCGTCGGCCGGGTCCTCGACCGCGTCGACACCGGCGACCACGTGGCCCTCGTGCTCGATCCCATCGCCGGCGAGGCTGGTCCATGGCCCAAGCAGTTGGGCTTCCAAGACGTCCGCGACCTCCACCCCGGGCACCCCGCCTGATCGAACCCGTTCTGTGGTGTTGCGACCACGGCCGGATTCGGCGCGATGCCAACGAACGGCGGGTCTCAGACCTCGAACCAGATCGTCTTGCCCCGTGTGTTGCCGTTGACGCCCCACGCGTCAGAGAGGGCCTCGACGAGCACCAGGCCGCGGCCGTGCACGCTCATCGGGTCGGGTTCGCGCGGCCGGGGCAGCCGGACGGGAATGTCGTCACGCACCTCGACCCGCACCCCATGTCGGCACCGCCGCACGCTCAGTCGCATGTTCGTGTGGGCGTGGAGCACCACGTTGGTCGCCAGCTCGCTGACCAACAGCCGCGCCCGCTCCGTCGTGCCTTCGCCTGCCCCGAACTCGCCCAATGCCTCCTCGGCGAAGGCGCGAGCGGCAGGCACCGACGCGGTCTCGGGGGGCAGGCGGGTGCTGCGGATGTCTTCCGTCAGGCCCGCCATGACTGAACACATGCCCCCGCCGTGCAATTCGGTAACGAATGATGGGGCGCCGGGGATGGATCTTGCCCCGGCCGGCGGTTCCTAGCGGGCGTTCATCGGGACGTAGTCCCTGACCGCCGGCCCGGTGTACACCTGGCGGGGGCGGACGATCTTCTGGTCCTGCTCGAGGAGCTCCGACCAGTGAGCCAGCCAGCCGGCGGTGCGGGGGATGGCGAAGAGGACGGTGAAGATCTCCATCGGGAAGCCCATCGCCTTGTAGATGAGGCCCGAGTAGAAGTCGACGTTGGGATAGAGCTTGCGGCTGATGAAGAAGTCGTCGGCCAGGGCCGTCTCCTCCAGCTTCAGCGCAATGTCGAGGAGCGGGCTCTTGCCGGTGATCGCGAACACCTGGTCGGCGGTCTTCTTGATGATGCGAGCCCGCGGGTCGTAGTTCTTGTAGACGCGATGCCCGAAGCCCTCGAGCATGGCCTTGCGTTCCTTCACCGCGGTCACGAACGCAGGCACGTTGTCCATCGAGCCGATCTCGCCCAGCATCTTGATCACGGCCTCGTTGGCGCCACCATGACGGGGGCCGTACAGCGCCGATGCGGCGCCGGCGGTGGCCGAGTACGGATCGGCGTGCGAGCTGCCGATGACGCGCATGGCGGTCGTGCCGCAGTTCTGCTCGTGGTCGGCGTGGAGGATGAAGAGGAGGTCGAGGGCCCGGGCGAAGACCGGGTCACGCCACGGGATGTGCTCGACCGGGTCGAACATCATCCGCAGGAAGTTGGCCGGCAGATCGAGGCTGTTGTCGGGATAGACGAACGGCATGCCCTGGCTGTAGCGGTGGGCGGAGGCGGCGAGCGTGGGCATCTTGGCGATGAGCCGCACGATCTGCTTGCTGCGCACCTCGGGATCGTCGATGTTCTTGGCCTCGGGATAGAAGGTCGAGAGGGCGGCGACCGACGAGACGAGCATCCCCATGGGGTGGGCGTCGTAGTGGAAGCCGTCGACGAACCGCTTGCGCATGTTCTCGTGGATGTACGTGTGATGGGTGATGTCGTACGTCCACGTCTCGAGCTGCGCGGCCGTGGGCAGCTCGCCGTTCAGCAGGAGGTACGCAACCTCGAGGTAGGTCGAATGCTCGGCCAGCTGCTCGATCGGGTAGCCGCGGTACCGCAGGATGCCGTTCTCGCCGTCGAGCTCGGTGATGGCGCTCGTGGTCATCGCCGTGGTCATGAGGGCCTCGTCCTTGAACCACACCCCCGGAAGCAGCTTGCGCCAGCTGTCGGCGTCGACGGCCCCGTCGACGATCGGGATCTCTACGGACTCGCCCGACCGGTTGTCGGTGATCGTGACGCTGTCAGCCATTGCGTTATTTCTACTCCTGTCGCGAGGGGGTGTCGGCCACGCGGCAGCGCCGGGCGCTAGAGCGGCAGGTTGTCGTGGGAGCGGGGGCGCAGCCGCTCGCGCTTCGACCGCAGCAGCTCGAGGGCGGCTGCCACCTCTCGACGGGTCTCGTCCGGCGTGATGACCTGGTCGACGAAACCCCGCTCGGCGGCGACCCACGGCGTCAGCAGCGTGCGCTCGTACTCCCGCTCGGCCTCCAGCCGCTCCTCGGGCGTGGAACGCCGGTGGAGGATCTCCACCGCGCCCTTGGCGCCCATGACCGCCAGCTCGGCGGACGGCCAGGCCAGGCACAGGTCGTTGCCCATGGTCTTGGAGTCCATGACGATGTAGGCGCCGCCGTAGGCCTTGCGCAGCACCAGGCAGACCCGGGGCACCGTCGCCCGGGCGTAGGCGCCGACCAGCTGGGCGCCGTGGCGGATGATGCCCCGCCATTCCAGGTCCTTGCCGGGCAAGAAGCCCGACGTGTCGACCAGGGTGACGATCGGGACGTTGAAGGCGTCGCACAGGGCGACGAAGCGGGCGCCCTTCTGGCTGGAGTTGATGTCGAGCGTCCCGGCCAGGGCGATCGGCTGGTTGGCCACGATCCCGGTCGGGCGGCCGCCCACGCAGGTGAAGGCGGTCACCAGGTTCGGCGCCCAGGCCCCCCACAGCTCGAGGATCTCGTCGTCGTCGCCGATGGCCCGGGCGACCTCGCGCACGTCGTAGGAGCCGGTCGACGCCGCGGGCACCAGGGCCTCGAGCTCGGGGGTCAGGCGGTCGACCGGGTCGGCGCTGGGCCACGTGGGGGGCTCGTCGTCACAGGAGTCGGGGAGGTAGCCGAGGACCGCACCGAGGAAGGCCAGGGCATCCTCTTCGTCGGCGGCGATCGTGGCGGCCACACCTGAGGTCCGGCTCAGGATGGCCGACCCGCCGAGCTCGTCGGCCGACAGGAGCTCGCCGGTGAACCCGGCAACGGTGCTCGGCCCGACGACGTAGGCCGATGCATCCTGGGTGGCGACCACGACGTCGGCCATGCCGAGGAGGAGCGCCGGGCCACTGACGGTCGGCCCGGTGACCGCGGCCAGGACCGGCACCACGCCCGAGCACCGGGCCACTGCCCGGGCCGCCATGCCCCAGCCGTGGAGGGCGGCCACGCCTTCGTTGAGGTCGGCGCCGCTGGAGGCCAGGGCGAAGACGAGAGGAAGCCGGTGCTTGAGCGCCAGGTGGGCGGCGGCGGCCAGGTTCTCGCTGCTGGCCTCGTCAAGGGCGCCGAGCCGGGCGTCGGCGACGCTCCGGGCCAGCACGACCTGGCGGCCGCCGAGCTCGGTGACGGTGACGCTGACGGCGCCCGGAACCGACGCTCGAAGCGCGAGGTCCGTCATGAGGGAGCCGAACCTAGTGGGTCGCGGTGGCGGGCCTGACCCCGGGCAGCTTCCCGGCGTTCTCGACGACGATGGCCACGATGGTGCCGGCCAGCACCCGACTGGGGGCCGAGGGCAGGCCCCGGCGGCGGCGGGCCAGGCCCACGGCGCGCACCGGTGCGCCCTTGATGTCGACCCGCTGCCAGTCGCCGCTGAGCCAGGGGGGCACCGCGCTCGACGGCACGATCGCCGGGCCGAAGCCCTCGAACGCCAGTGAGGTCATGAGCCGGACGCCGTCGAGCTCAGCTTGGGCGCGCAGCTCGACCGCGGCCTCGGAGGCGGCGGCGTCGAGCGCGACCCGGATGGCGGTGCCGGGCGGGGGAAGCAGGAGCTCGTGCTCGGCGATCTCGCCGATGGTCACCTGCTTCTGGGCCGCGAGCTGGTGCCAGTTGGGGGCCACCAGCACGAAGTCCTCCTCGAAGAGGGGATCGACATGGACCTCGGGGTCGCGCAGGGGGAGGTTGACCACGGCCAGGTCGAGCTCGCCGCCGGTGAGGGGTGGCATGAGGTTGGTGGTGTTGCCCTCCAGCAGCCGGATGGCCACCCGCGGGTAGTCGCGGGCCATGGCGCCGAGGAGCGGCGGCATCAGCCATCGGCCGGTGGTGCCGATCACGCCCAGGCGCACCTGGCCCATCACGTCGTCGCGCATGGAGGCGACATCGGCAGCCAGGGCGTCGAGCTCGCCCTGGACCCGGCGGGCCCGGGCGACGACCGCGGTACCCTCCTCGGTGAGCCGCCCCGCGGCCCGGTCGACCAGGGTCACGCCCAGCTCCCGCTCGAGCCGGGCGATGTGGGTGGACACGTTCGACTGCACGGTGTGGAGCCGGTCGGCGGCCGCCGAGAAGGTCCCCGTCTCGGCCACTGCCACCAACGCCGCCAGCTGTCGCAGATCCATCGCCGCCAATGATGCCATGCATCGCCAACAACTGTTGGACAGATCAGGCTGGGCACGGCAGACTGTTCCCCAACAGGACGGTAGATCGAGGAATCCCCCCTCCTCAGGTCCCGTCCATCAACGAGCGAGCGGCTGGTCCACCCCCCCGGACCAGCCCTCGTTCGCGTTTTGGCCCCGGTAGGACGCTCTACTGGGAGAACTTCTGGCGGATGATGTTGAGGGCGCTCCCGGCCCGGAACCAGTCGATCTGCTCGGGGGAGAGCGTCTGGGTGGCGGTGAAGTCGACGGTCGTGCCGTCGGCCTTGGTGATGCGGCACCGCACCGGCACGTCGGGTGCCAGGTCGGCCAGGCCGAGGACCGAGATGCGGTCGTCGGCCTCTATCAGGTCGTAGGTGGCGGGATCGGCGAAGGTCAGGGCCAGCACACCCTGCTTCTTGAGGTTGGCCTCGGCGATGCGGGCGAACGAGCGGGCGAAGATCACCTTGCCGTTGCGGTAGCGGGGCTCCATGGCCGCGTGCTCGCGGGACGAGCCCTCGCCGTAGTTCTGGTCGCCGATGGCGATCCAGGCCTGGCCCGACTCGTGGTAGTGCTTGGCGATGTCGGGGAGCGGCTTGATCTTGCCGTCGAGCTGATCCTTGCCGGAGCCGGCCTCACCGGTGAAGGCGTTGACGGCGCCGAGGAAGAGGTTGCCGCTGATGTTCTCGAGATGGCCGCGGTACTTGAGCCAGGGACCGGCCGCCGAGATGTGGTCGGTGGTGCACTTGCCCTGGGCCTTCACCAGCACCGGCAGCTCGATGTAGTCGTTGCCGTCCCAGGGCGCGAACGGCTCCAGCAGCTGGAGGCGGTCGCTGTGCGGGTCGACGGCAACGGCCACGTTGGCACCGAGGCCGGACGGGGCCAGGAAGCCGCTCTCGCCGGGGTCGAACCCCTTGGCCGGCAGCTCCTCGCCGACCGGCTCGTCGAGCTTGACCCCGTCAATGGCATCGGTGAGCGGGTTGAAGTCGAGCGTGCCGGCCAAGGCGTAGGCGACGACCATGTCGGGCGAGGCGACGAAGGCGAAGGTGTTGGCGCTGCCGTCGTTGCGCTTCGGGAAGTTGCGGTTGAAGGAGTTGATGATCGTGTTCGGGGTGGCGGCGTCGACGTCGGAGCGCTCCCACTGGCCGATGCAGGGGCCGCACGCGTTGGCGAGCACGGTGGCGCCGATGGCCTCGAGGTCCGACAGCAGCCCGTCGCGCTCGATGGTGGCGCGCACCTGCTCGGAGCCGGGAGTGATCAGCAGCTGCGTCTTTGACCGGAGGCCCTTGGCGGAGGCCTGGCGGGCCAGGCTGGCGGCCCGGGTGATGTCCTCGTACGACGAGTTGGTGCACGAGCCGACGAGGGCGGCCGAGATCTCGAGGGGCCAGCCACCGGCCTTGGCCTCGGCGCCCAGGGAGGCGACCTCGTGCGCCAGGTCGGGGGAGTGGGGCCCGTTCACGAGGGGCTGGAGGTCCGAGAGGTTGATCTCGATCAGCCGGTCGAAGAAGCGGCCGGGATCGGCGAGCACCTCGTCGTCGGCCCGGAGGTCGGCGGCGACGGCGTTGGCCCGGTCGGCGATCGCCTCGCGGCCCGTCGCCTTGAGGTAGCGGGCCACGGCGTCGTCGTAGGCGAAGACCGACGTGGTGGCGCCGATCTCAGCGCCCATGTTGCAGATGGTGGCCTTGCCGGTGGCGCTGATCGAGGCGGCGCCGGGCCCGAAGTACTCGACGATGGCGCCGGTGCCGCCCGAGACGGTGAGGATCTCGGCGACCTTGAGGATGACGTCCTTGGCTGCCGACCAGCCCGACAGGTGGCCGGTCAGGTGGACGCCGATCAGCTTCGGGTAGCGCACGTTGAACGGGAAGCCGGTCATGACGTCGACGGCGTCGGCCCCGCCGACACCGATGGCCACCATGCCGAGGCCGCCGGCGTTGGGCGTATGGCTGTCGGTGCCGATCATCATCCCGCCCGGGAAGGCGTAGTTCTCCAGCACGACCTGGTGGATGATCCCGCTGCCCGGCTTCCAGAAGCCGATGCCGTACTTGGCGGAGACGGTGCGCAGGAACTCGTAGACCTCGCTGTTGGCGTCGAGGGCGAACGACAGGTCACGGTCGGCGCCTACCTTGGCTTGGATCAGGTGGTCGCAGTGCACCGTCGACGGCACTGCCACCTCGGGCAGGCCGGCCGTCATGAACTGGAGCAGCGCCATCTGTGCGGTCGCGTCCTGCATGGCCACCCGGTCGGGATGGAAGTCGGTGTACGACCGGCCCCGCTCGGTGCCCGCGTCGGTCGGGTCGGCCAGGTGGTTCCACAGGATCTTCTCGGTCAGCGTGAGCGGCCGGCCCTCGCGCTGGCGGCCGAGGGCGACGCGGTCGGCCAGCCGGCCGTAGACCTGGTCGATCAGCTCGAGTGGGGTGGAGGCGCTGACTGCCATCGATGCTCCTTGCGTGACGTCGGTGACCGGTCCGGTTGCGACCGGGCCCTTATGTAGACAAGTATAAGACAAGTGCGAGCCGTCCGCTATCTGGAGATCGCCGGCGATCTGCGGCAGCGGCTCGCCGCTGGGGAGTTCGTCGGCGGTCGCCTGCTGCCGAGCGAGGCCGAACTCTCGGCAGCGTATGGGGCCAGCCGGGTGACGGTCCGTAAGGCGTTGGAGGAGCTGCGGGCCGACGGGCTGCTCGAGTCACGGCAGGGCTTCGGCTGGTTCGTGCCTGCCGATCCGCTGCAGCAGTCGCTGGGGCGCCTCGGCACCATCGAGGCGCAGCTGGCGGCGTCGGGCGTCGACGCCGAGCGCCGCATCCTCGACTTCGGGTTCGTCAAGCCACCCGCGTGGGTGGCCGCGGTGCTCGGCACCGGCTCACTGCTGCGGGTGCGGCGGCTCAACCTCGCCGATGGCCAGCCGTTCGCCCGGGTGACGGTGTGGTGCCCGGAGCGGCTGGGCTCGGCGCTCTCGCGTGACGACGTCGGACGGGCGTCGTTCTACGAGCTGCTGCCGGTCGAGCTCGCCGGGGCGACCCAGACCATCGGTGCCGCGCCCGCCGCCGCCGACGACGCCGAGCTGCTCGGCATCCCTGCGGGATCGCCGGTGCTGGTGTGCCGGCGGACGACCACCTCGTCCGACGGCGAGGCGGTGCTGCTCGCCGAGCACATCTTCCCGGCGCACCGGACCGAGTTCGTGGTCGAGCTTCCCCACGCCGGCTCGTCGATGGCGCCCGAAGGACTTCAGCTCACCACTGGTCCCAATGGACGATCTCGTCCAGCGAACGGCGGGGCCCGGGCTTGAAGTCGGTCCCCTTGGTGTAGGCCACGGGGAACAAGCCGGCCTGGGCGCAGCGGGCGTAGGGGATGCCGAGGATGTCGGCCGCCTCCTCCTCGTGCTGGAGATGCATCGTCGTCCACGACGTGCCGAGGCCGCGCTCGCGGGCGGCGAGCATGAAGCTCCACGCCGCTGGCAGGATCGATCCCCAATAGGCGGCCTGGCTGCCCTCGGTCGCCGGCCGGGTCCACTGGCAGGGGATGAGCAGCACCGGCGCCTCGTGCAGGTGCTGGGCCAGGTACTCGGCCGACGACCAGACGCGCTTGCCGGCCTCGTCCATCTGGTCGCGGGCTGCCGGTGTGTACGCCGTGGCGAACACCCGGTTGTACAGCGCGGCCAGCCTGGCTTTCTTGTCGGGGTCGGTGACGAAGACCCAGTGCCATCGCTGGCTGTTCGACCCGGACGGGGCCTGCACCGCCAGCTCGATGCACTCGAGCAACACCTGTCGCTCCACCGGCCGATCGAAGTCGAGCCGCTTGCGGACCGCCCGGGTGGTCGAGAGCAGGTCGTCGGGGGAGAGGTCGAGGCGCATGGACGAACCTTCTATCGCGATGATGTGGCCATGAGCGCTCCGAAGACCCCAGCCGAGCTGTTCGACCTGAGTGGACGGGTGGCCGTCGTGACCGGAGGGAGTCGCGGCATCGGCCGATCGGTGGTGCTCGGGTACGCGGCGGCGGGGGCCGATGTGGTCATCGCCAGCCGCAAGGTCGACGCCTGCGTCGAGCTGGCCGACGAGGTCCGGTCGACCTACGGGCGCCGGGCGCTGCCGGTGGCGTGCAACGTGAGCGTCTGGGAGGACTGCGACCAGTTGGTCGACACGGTCTACGCCGAGATGGGCACCTGCGACATCCTCGTCAACAACGCGGGGTCGTCACCGCTGTATCCCGACCTGGTCTCGGTCACCAAGGAGTACTACGACAAGGTCCATGCCTTGAACGCGCGTGGCCCGTTCCGGCTGTCGGCGCTCTTCGGCACCCGGATGTACGAGGGGAACGGCGGCTCGATCATCAACGTGAGCACGATCGGGTCGCTGCGGCCCGGCGGCAAGGAGCTCGTGTACTCCATGGCCAAGGCCGGGATGAACGCGCTCACGCAGGGCCTGGTCGACGCCTTCGCCCCCAAGGTCCGGGCCAACACCGTGCTGCCCGGCGCCTTCGCCACGGACGTGGCCAAGAGCGCCTACTGGCTCACCGGCGGCGAGGACCAGATGAAGGCGATCGGCCAGCCCGACGAGATGGTGGGCATCTGCCTGTACCTGGCGAGCGATGCCGGCAGCTTCACCAACGGTGCCCTCATCGAGGTGGCCAAGCAGGGCTGGCGCCGGGAGGCCTGAGCCTCAGGCCGAGACCCGCGCCGCACGGGCGAGGGCCACGATGTCACCCACCTTGGTGAGCTCCCATGCCTCGCCGGCGCGGGTGAGGTCCCAGCCGCCTTGGAAGGTCGTGCCCTCCAGCCAGATGCGAACCTCCCCCGCGTCGACGGCAGCGTCGAGGTCGATCGGGCGGCCCCGATCGTCGAACGAGTGGTTGTGCAGGCGACCGGTGTCGATGACGGTCATGGGGCCGGCCCCGCAGTCGAGGCCGAGGGCGACGCCGCTGAACCCGAGGTAGTCGAGCAGGCGGTCGTCGAGCCGCTCGGCCCGGAGATGGATGGCGGTGTCGAGCGAGAGTCCGCCGTCGAAGCGCCAGGCTGAGATCGACGTGCGGCCTGCCCGTCTCGTGAAGATGGAGCGCGAACCGATGTTCCATCGACCAATTGTCCGGTATCGGGTCGTTGAGGTCCATGCCCCAGACGGACTATTCGGACATGGCCCGATGTGAGGAAATCGGGCGGGTGCACCCAAAAAGGATGATCGGCACGCGAGACTGGGGCTCGGACCGCGGCTGGAGAACCGCGGCACGACGGCAACACCTCTGGGAGACGGCGGAACATGCAGGTGCTCGGCAGTCAGCCGCCGAGGCGCGCACTCGCGGGCCTCGCGGCAGTCGGTGGCGGAATGGCAGTGGCGGCGCTGGTGGCGTTCGGGTCCCCTGGTGCGGCCGTGGCTCTGGGTGGTGGCCCGACCGCGGTCGAGGTGGCGGCGACGACCACCACCTCGACCACGCCGTCGACGCCGACAGCGACGACGACATCGACGACGACCGTCGCGATGGCTGCGGCCGGCGCGGCCGGGATGGCCGCGGCGACGCCGCCGGCCCCCCGGGCCCTGGCGGTGCGGTACGGCTACGACCTCTCCTGGCCCCAGTGCGACGGTCCGGCACCGCCGGGACGCGGTGGGTTCGTCGTGGCCGGCGTCACCGGCGGCCGACCGTTCACCCGGAATGCGTGCCTGGCCGCGCAGTGGGCCTGGGCCCGGCAGTCGGGGGCCCACGGCGGGCTGTACATGAACCTCGGCGCACCCCGGGTCGGCGAGGCGCCGGCCATGCACGGCCCGGCTGGTTCCTGTGCGGCCAGCGATCTCGGGTGCCAGGGCGTCAACTTCGGCGCCGCCGTGGCCAGGGACGCGTTGGCCCACGCCCGGGCGGCCGGGGTCGACGTGCCGATGTGGTGGCTCGACGTCGAGGATGCCAACTACTGGACGGCCGACCCCGCCGTGAACGTGATGGTGGTGCGGGGCGCGGTCATGGAGCTCTCCAGTGCTGGTGCGGCAGCGGGCGTGTACTCGACGCCGCGGTACTGGCGAGAGATCACCGGCGGTGCTCGCCTCGGGCTCCCGGTGTGGGTGGCGTCGACCACCGACCAGCTGGGCGCCCCGTCATGGTGCGGGGCCGACAAGGCGTTCACCGGTGGTGAGGTCTGGCTGGTGCAGGCGCTCCCCGGTCAGTTCGATGCCAACTGGGCGTGCGACCCGGTCGCCCGGCAACCCCGCGCCGCCTTCCGTGATCTGGCGGTCGCCAGCTCGTAGCTGGTCCCCCCTCAGGGATCAGATGTCGGGCCAGCGCTTGGCGCGGGGCCGGCGGCGGCCCTTGCGGTCGCCCAGGGCCCAGGCTCGACGCCATGACGTGGTCTCCGGTCCGGTGAGCCCAGGCGTGGTGCCGGCGGCGGCCCGCTGCCGGGCCGACCACCAGTCCGAGGCTGCTTCGTCGGCAAGGGCGCCGACGGCTGTCTCGATGCGAGCGGCGAGGCGGATGGTGGTCTCGCCCTCGATCGGCCGCAATGGCGTGCCGAAGGTGACCTTCGAGCGCCCGGGACGCGGTCGCTTGTCGCCCTTGGCGAAGATGCGGTTGGTACCCCTGATGTGCACCGGCACCACCGGCACCTGGCAGCGGCCGGCCAGGTATGCCGCGCCGCCGCGGTGGCCCTGCCCCCAGCCGTCGGGGCTGCGCCCACCTTCCGGAAAGATCACCAGGCTCCAGCCGTCGTCGAGCAGCTCGGCGAGCTGGTCGGCCGAGCGCCGGTTGACCCGGGTGCGCTCGATGGGCACGGCGCCCATGGCCAGCGCCGAGGCGGCTGAGGTGACCCGGTTGCCGAAGAAGTAGTCGGCGGCGGCGCCCACGACGATCTTGTGGCGCCACGGCTCGGGCACCGACGTCAGCAGGAGTGGCGCGTCGAGATGGCTGTGGTGGTTGGCGGCGAAGATCGCCGGACCAGTGAGGCCGTCGAGGCGGTCGGTGCCGACGCGCGTGGGCGAGGCGAGGCCGCGGATCAAGAACCGCATGGGGCCCTCGACCACGAAGAAGCGGGCGAACCGGGCGGGGAGCTTGCGGGACCAGCCGGTGTCGTAGTTGATGCCG
>JAEKLB010000055.1 GCA_019510095.1 Acidobacteriota bacterium
GTCGCCCGCCACCTCGGACCACGACCTGGCCGCGGTGGGCGAGCCGGCGACGTGGAACCGCCCGCTCTCGACGTCGAGGATGATGTCGTCGGGGTTGGCCTCGAGCTGCTTTGCCGCTCGCTGCTTCGCTTCCTCGATCACCAGGCCGGCGGTCTCGTGCACGGCGGAGCCACCCAGCTGGAGCGAGCGAGACCCACCGGTGCCGCCGCCCACCGGCACCAGATCGGTGTCGCCGTAGACGAACTCGATCTTGTCGATCGGAATGCCGAGGCGGTCGCTGGCGATCATGGCCCAGCTGGTGTGGTGGCCCTGGCCATGCGGCGAGGTCCCGGTGTAGACGACGGCGCCGCCGTCGGGCTTCACCTCGATCTTCGCCACCTCGCTGCCGCCGAACCCGGTGACCTCCACATAGGCGGCCAGGCCGATGCCCAACTGCCGACGGTCGCCGGCAGCCCGGCGGCGAGCCTGCTCGGCGCGCAACTCGTCGTAGTCGGCCGCCTCGAGCACCAGGGCGAGCGAACCCGGGTAGTCGCCGACGTCATAGGTCGTGCCCATCGGCGTGGTGTGGGGCTCGGCGAAGGCAGCCACCATGTTCCGGCGGCGCACCTCGACGGGGTCCATCCCGATCTCGGCGGCGAACAGATCGACCGCCCGCTCGATGGCGGCACAGGCCTCGGGGCGACCGGCGCCGCGGTAGGCGACGGTGGGCGCGGTGTTGGTGACCACGCTCTTGGTCTCGACCTCGACCTTGGCGATGTCGTAGACGCCAGGGGCCATCATGCGGGTCATCATCGGGAGCAGGGCGCCGATCGTCGGATAGGCGCCCGCCTCGCCCAGCACCGACAGGCGGTAGGCCTCGATGCGGCCGTCGCGAGTGCCGCCCATGGTCACGGTCTGCACCTGGCCCCGACCGTGCATGGTCGAGACGTTGTCGGTCCGCGACTCGACCCACCGGACGGGTCGGCCCAGGACGCGGGCTGCTCGGCACACCACGATGTCCTCGGCCGCGGCCACCGCGCTGCTCTTGCCGCCGAAGCCACCACCGACGTCGGGCGTCAGCACGTGCAGTTGGCCGGCCTCCAGCCCGAGGGCGGTGAGGATCGCGTCACGGGACCCCTGGGCCCCCTGGGAGCTGAGCCAGGCCAGGAGTCGCCCGTCGTCGCCGGGCACCGCCGCACACGCCCGCGGTTCGAGCGGGGCGATGGCGAGCCGCCGGTTGAGGATCGTCTGCGTGACGGTCACCTCGCACCCGTCGAAGAGGTGGTCGTCGAGCTCGGCCGGGATGGCGTTGGAGACGTTGGTGCCGGCCTCGGGGAAGAGCAGCACCCGGTCCTCGGCCGCCTCGAGCGGGTCGACGACGACCGGGAGCGGGTCGTAGTCGATCTCGACCAGCTCGGCGGCGTCGGCGCCCTGGTAGCGCTCCTCGGTGAGGATGGCGGCGATCAACTCGCCGACGAACCGCACCACGCCGTCGGCCAGCGGGGACCGGGTCATGGCCTTGTTGAACATTCGCATCGACAGCTTGGGCTCGAGGCCGAGGTCGGCAGCGGTGAGCACCGCCACCACCCCGGGCGCCGACCGGGCCGCCGACACGTCGACCGAGCTCAGCCGGGCGTGCGCCATCGTCGACCGGACGAAGGTCACGTGGAGCGCCCCCGCCAGCCGCGGGTCACGGAGGTCATCGGAGTAGGTACCGCCCACGGTGAGGAACCGGGGGTCTTCGACGCGTTGCACGCGCGTTCCAAGGATGCTGGCCATGTGGCCGGGGAGAGTAGCCAGTCCGCTGGTGGCAGTCCCCGGCTCGTTCTGTGTCGTCCGCAGGCCCCACCGTGGCCTGCGGAAGACACAGAACGGCTCAGAAGAGCGACGTGATCTTGTCCCAGGCCTTGGCCAGCAGGCCCTTGTCGTGGTTCTCGTCCGGCGGGGGGACGCTCGTCGCGGTGGGTGCCTCGGACGCGCCGGGCGGCGGCAGCACGGCGTAGGCCTCCTCGCCCGGGCGCACCAGGTTGTACTGCTCGCGGGCGATGCGCTCGATCTCGGCGTCGTCGCGGAGTTGGGCCGCCCGGGCGGCGAGCTGGTCGTTCTGCTGGTCGAGGACGCGGAGCTGTTGACGGGCGTCGGTGATCGACGCCCGCTGGGCCAGGAAGCTGCGAGTGGGGAACACGAAGGTGAGCAGCACGGCGAGGAGCACCCCCGTCAGCGCCAGGCCCACGAACGCCCGCCGGAGCCGCCTCATCGGGCCAGCGCCGCCCGGCCGGGATAGGCCGCGGCGTCGCCGAGGTCGTCCTCGATGCGCAGCAGCTGGTTGTACTTGGCCACCCGGTCGGACCGGGCCGGCGCACCGGTCTTGATCTGCCCGCAGTTGGTGGCCACCGCCAGCTCGGCGATCGTCGTGTCCTCCGTCTCGCCCGAGCGATGCGACATGACCGACCCGTACGACGAGCGCGTTGCCAGGGCGACCGTCTCGAGGGTCTCGGTCAGCGTGCCGATCTGGTTGACCTTGACCAGCACGGCATTGGCCACCCCGGCGGCGATGCCCCGCTCGAGCCGCTCGGTGTTGGTGACGAACAGGTCGTCGCCCACCAGCTGCACCCGGCCTCCGACCGCGGTGGTGAGCGCGGCCCAGCCGTCCCAGTCCTCCTCGGACATGCCGTCCTCGATCGACACGATCGGGTAGCGGTCGCACCAGTCGGCCCAGAACGAGGCCATCTCGGCGGGCGCCAGCGTGCGCCCCTCGCCCTTCAACAGGTAGCTCCCGGCCTCGAACAGCTCGGTGGTCGCCGGGTCGAGGGCGATGGCGATGTCGGTGCCCGCCCTGAAGCCAGCTGCCTCGATGGCCGAGAGCAGGAGCCGCACGGCTGCCTCGTTCGACTCGAGGTCGGGGGCGAAGCCGCCCTCGTCGCCCACCGCCGTCGACAGCCCCTGGTCGTGCAGGAGGCGCTTGAGCACGTGGTAGGTCTCGGCGCCCCAACGCAGCCCCTCGGAGAACGAGGCGGCGCCGACCGGCATGATCATGAACTCCTGGAAGTCGACGTTGTTGTCGGCGTGCACGCCCCCGTTGAGGACGTTCATCATCGGGACCGGCAGCACGTGGGCGTTGGCACCGCCGACGTAGCGGTAGAGCGGGAGGTCGAGCTCGTCGGCAGCCGCCTTGGCCACCGCCAGGGAGACGCCGAGGATGGCGTTGGCGCCCAGCCTGGCCTTGTTGGGCGTGCCGTCGAGGTCGATCAGGAGCTGGTCGATCCCCCGCTGGTCGAGGGCGTCCTCGCCCTCGAGGGCGTCGGCGATCTCGCCGTCGACCGAGGCCACCGCCCCCTGCACGCCCTTGCCGCCCCAGGCCGAGCCGCCGTCACGGCGCTCGACCGCCTCGAACTGGCCGGTGGACGCGCCCGACGGCACGATGGCCCGGCCGCTGGCCCCGCTCGCCAGCTGCACCTCGGCCTCGACAGTGGGGTTCCCGCGTGAGTCGAGGACCTGGCGGGCGAAGACGACTTCGATGGAGGACATGGGGCTCGTGTTGCTCCTGTGGAAGGTGTGAAGAACGATAGAACGTCCTGGTTCGCCCGCAATGGCATAGCCGGGCTGGCCGGCAACGGCATGGCCGGGCCAGGCGGCGCGCGACTGCGTACCACCTCCGGTTCTCCCAGGTGAAGGCCGGCCGATCGGAGCAGGATGGGCTGGTGCCCGACGAACGCCTCCCGAGCTATGACGAGCTGCCCGTCCGCCCCGACGCCCCGCCGGGATCGTCGTGGGGCGTCTGGGACGACGCCCGGCTCGGCACCCTCAACCTCCTGACGCCCGAGCGCACCCTCCGGGCGGCCCAGTCGATCCGCTCGGGCCACACGTTCGGCCTGAGCCTCGAGCTGACGCTGCCCGACCCGCCGCTCTTCAACCGGGCTGCCGTGGGCCACGAGGTGGTGGGCCGGCCGAGCGGCAGCAAGGACGACGTGTACCACGGGTTCAACACCCAGTCGTCGGCCCAGTGGGACGGGCTGCGCCACGTCCCCCATCCCGAGCACGGCAACTACGGCGGCATCCCCGACGAGGACCATGGCGTCGATGCCTGGGCGGTGCGAGGCATCGTCGGCCGGGGTGTGCTGGTCGACGTCGACCGGTGGCGGGACGCCGAAGGGCGGCCGCTGCGCCAGGGCGAGCCCGATCCGATCACCGCCGACGACCTGCGCGCCTGCATCGATGCCCAGGGAACGCCGGTCGAGACCGGCGACCTGCTGCTCCTCCGGACCGGTTGGCTGGCGTGGTACCGCCGGCTCGAGCCCGCCGGCCGGGTGGCGCAAGCCGAGGTCGCCGCCAGCCCCGGCATCGCCGGGCGCGACGCCCTCGCCCTGCTGTGGGACCTCCACATCAGCGCCATCGCCGCCGACAACCCGGCCGTCGAGATGGTGCCGATGGCGAACCCCTTCCTCCACCGCGACCTCATCCCCCTGTTGGGCATCCCCTTGGGCGAGATGTGGGACCTCGACGCCCTGGCCGAGGACTGCGCGGCCACCGGCACCTACGACTGCTTCGTCGCCTCGGTGCCCCTGCGCATGCCGCAGGGCGTCGCCTCGCCGCCGAACGCCGTCGCCGTGCGCTGACCCCGCCCTAACGTTGCGGTCGGCACCAACCCAGGGGGGACAGATGCCGGTTCAGCTCAACCACACCATCATCCCGAGCGTCGACAAGAAGGAAGCGGCGAACTTCCTGACCGACCTGCTCGGCCTGGATCCTCCGATACCGCTGGCGCACTTCGTGACCGTCGAGACGTCGAACGGGGTCAGCCTCGATTACGACGACCGCGACGACGTCGTCCCGGGCCACTACGCCTTCCTCGTCAGCGAGGAGGAGTTCGACGAGATCTTCGAGCGGGTGACCAGCCGGGGCATCACGTACTGGGCCGATCCCATGCACGAGCGCGAGGGCCGGATCTACACCCACAGCGGCCGGGGCTTCTACTTCGCCGATCCTAGCGGCCACAACATGGAAGTGCTCACCAAGCCCTACACCGGCTGACCTGTTCTGTGTCGTCCGTAGGCCCGAGAGGGGCCGCGCGACGACACGGAACGGCGGGGGGTCAGCTCGTCCAGCGGAGGCAGGCGATGGGTGGGAGGGAGCTGCTCACGGTCGTCCAGGTGTCGCCGGCGTCCTCGCTGACCCACAGCGAGCCGGTGGTGCTGGCCATGGCCAGGCGCTCGCCGCTGCCGTCGACCTCGAGGGCGTGGCGGTACACGAGGTCGTAGGCGTCGGGTCCGGGCAGGCCTTCGCCCAACACGTCGAAGCTCTTGCCGCCGTCGCGCGTGCGCGAGACGACGACCTTGCCGTCGACCGGGATCCGGAGCTCATCCTTGATCGCCGGCGCGAACCACGCGGTGTTGGCATCGTGGGGGTGGGCGGCCACGCCGAAGCCGAACGTCGATGGTGGCCGCTCGGTGATCTCGGTGAAGGTGGCGCCACCATCGGTCGAGCGGAAGACACCGTTGTGGTGCTGCACCCACACGACATCCGGGTCGGCAGGACACGCGGCCAGGCGATGCGGATCCTGCACCACTGGATCGAGGGCGCGCTCGGGCGGCATGAAGCCGGCCCGCATGCCGGTGCCGACCTCCCAGCTCTTGCCGCCGTCGGTGGTGCGCCAGGCCCCAGCGCAGGAGATCCCCACCAGCACGCGGTCGCTGTCACGGCGGTCGACGCAGATCGAGTGGATCCCGGCATGGTCGTAGCCACCGCCGAACCAGCCGGGGCGGCTGGGCTGGTCCCACAGCGGGGTGTTCAGCTCCCAGGTGTCCCCTCGGTCATCCGAGCGGAACAGGCCGCCGGGGATGGTGCCGGCCCACAGGGAGCCGGGCCGGTCGTCGCCGGCCTCCTCGAGGCACCAGACCAGCTCGGTCGACCACGGCTCGTCGGCGCCGGCGCTGTCGGGCTTCGGTGGGTAGTCGACCGACGCGACCTCGTCGAAGGTGGCAGCGCCCGGCTCGCGGCGGTGGACCTTCTGGCCGTAGTGGCCGTGGTTGAGGGCGGCATAGGTGGTCCCGTCACGCCGGTCGTGGAGCACCGCCGTCACCGGGACGCCGAGGAAGTCGCCGGCGCCCAGCCGGTAGTCGCCGCCCGCGCGGGTGACCGGCACCAGTCCCTTGCGCGTGCCAACCAGCAGATCGGTCATGTCATCCTCCCGACAGGGCCTGCATCACGTAGACCTCGGCATCCTCACCGATTGGACTCGTCAACTCGCGGTTTCTCATCTGCTCGCCGTCGACGAACACGGTGACGTGCTTGCGCAGCGTGCCCTGCTCGTCGAGGACATAGCCCCGCACGGCGGGGTTCTCACCGAAGTAGGCGTCGAGGGCCTCCCGCACGGTCGCCCCGACCACCGTGGCCGGCGGGCAGGCCACATGCGACTGGAGGGCCGTCGTGAAGCGCACCGTCGCCATCCCTCAACCCAACCGCGTCGCGACCTCTGCCGCAACCGCGGCCCCGATGGCCAGCGACGATGTGGCCGCTGGCGACGGGGCGTTGAGCACGTGGACCAGCCGGCGGCCGCCCTCGATCACGAAGTCGTCGACCAGCTCGCCCGTGGACGAGACCGCCTGGGCCCGGATGCCCGACGGGCGGTGGCCGCCGGCCAGGTGGTCGGCGGTGAGCGAAGGCAGGTACCGCTGCAGCTGTCGCAGGTAGGCCCGGGCGCTGCGGTCCTCCCAGAGCTCGCGCGCGGCAGTGGACCGGTAGCGCCAGGCCAAGCGCCACAGTCCCGGATGCCGGGCTGCTCGGGCCAACAGGCGGGGATGGGCCAGCGACAGCACGGCGTTGGGCCCCGCCCACACCGACCCGTCGACCCGCCGGGTGAAGTGCACGCCCAGGAACGGCAGGGCTGGATCGGGGACCGGATAGATGTTGCCCCGCACCAGGTCGGCGCCGGCCGGCGTCAGGGGCCGCCACGAGCCCCGGAACGGCACGACCCGCAGAGCAGTCCGGTGCCGCGTCGCCGCGGCCAGCCGCTCGGCCCGGACCCCGGCGCACACCACGGCCACCGAGGCCTCGACGTGGCCGGCAGTGCTGGCGACCCGGACGCCGGTGCCCAGCTCGTCGATCGCCAGCACCCGCGCGCTGGTGCGAACCTCCGGCAGCGAGGCGGCCATCGCTCGGCACACGGCGCCGAAGTCGACAACGCCCGTCGTGGGCGAGTGGAGGGCCCGGATGCCGGCGGCATTCGGCTCGACCTCCCGCAGCTCGTCACCGTCGAGCACCCGCAGGCCGGGCACCCCGTTGGCGGTGGCCCGGGCGACAAGAGCCTCGAAGCGAGGGAGCTCACCCTCGTCGAGGGCGATGATGAGCTTGCCGTTGTGCACCACCTCGATCCCGTGGTCGGCACAGAACCGTTCCATGGCCACCTTGCCCGCCCGGCACAGCTCGGCCTTGGCCGAGCCGGGCGGGTAGTAGACGCCGGCGTGGAGCACGCCCGAGTTGTGCGAGCTCTGGTGCATCCCGACCTCGCGCTCGGCCTCCAGCACCACGACCGAACGCGACGGCTCCGCTTCCAGGAGGCGGCGGGCGGTGGCCAGGCCGACGATGCCGCCGCCGACCACCGCCACGTCGAACCGCTCGGTCATCCTCGTCCCCATCGACCCCACCGCCGCACGACCATCGTTCCGTAGGCGGCGACGACGACCAGCGCGCCGATGACGAACAAGACCGATGTCACCGCTCCCGGCCCGCCAGACGGCGCGCAGGGCGGTGCGGCGTCACCGAGCTCCGGTGCCGATCGTCCGATGTCGGTGGGGTCGACCTCGACGGCATCACTGCCATCCGGGTGGCCCTCACGCGAGAACCGCACCCGGAAGGTCGCCGGGCCGGGCCGCACGCCAGCAAGGCCCACGCGTTGACGGAAGCCGAGCGGTGGCGGGACCTCGCCGACGACGTAGCGGCGCTCGATCGAGCCCTCGCCGGACGTGATGCGCCAGAGAGCACCGCCGGGCCCCGACATCGAGACCTCGGTGACCCGTTGGTCGAGACAGCGACCGGCGAGCACCGTGACGCCGGCGGGCCCGCTGCTGCGCACGACGGCGATCCGCTCCCCGGGCGACCGCTGGGGCCGGCTCCCGAAGACCAGTGCAGCGACGAAGGCCACCACGACGAGCACCGCCAGTCCGCTGACCGCCACGACGACCAGTGACGGGTCGCGCTCCTCAGCCATCCTTCTCGGCGGCCCGGGCCTGGTCAGCCAAACGCGCAGCGGCCCGCCGCACCGCGGCCTCAGCGTCGAGACCGGCGCGGCGGGCAGCAGCAACGAGGTCGAGCAGTGCCCGGCCGAGAGTGTCGTCGTCGGCGATCTCCGGACCGGCAGGTGGCCCGATGCCGAGGGTGGCCGCCTTCTTGAGGGTCTCGTTGGCGAAGGCCAGCCCCGGCAAGGTCGAGGTGACCCCGTCCATGACGCTCTCCCGCCCCTTCTCCTCCCGCTTGATCACGTCCCAGTTGGCGAGGACCTCATCGGCCCCGGCCACCTCGACGTCGCCGAAGACGTGGGGATGGCGGCGCACCAGCTTCTCGGTGATGCCCCGGGCGACGTCGGCCACCGTGAAGGCACCCGACTCGGTGGCGATGGCAGCGTGGAAGAAGACCTGCATGAGCACGTCGCCGAGCTCCTCCTCCAGATGGTCGTAGGCGCCGTCGTCCCCCCGGTCGAGGTGCTCGACGGCCTCGACCACCTCGTAGGACTCCTCCAGCAGATAGCGAGTGAGGCTGGCGTGGGTCTGCTGGCGATCCCAGGGGCACTGCTCCCGCAGGATGCGGCTCACCTCGGCCAGGCGCAGGAGCTCGTGGCCCACCGGCTCGGCCAGCGCCGGGATGTAGAGCGAGGTGAGATGGTCGGCCACGACCTCACGGTCGAGGTCGGCCCACGCCAGCACCTGCACCGACTCGTCGGGCAGCCCCAGCCGCTGGAGGACGAGCACGCTGGCCGGTGGCTCGCCCTCGACCGCCAGCTTCACGTCCGACAGCACGCTGGTGGAGTCGCACTGGGCGACCAGCAGCGGCCCGCGTTCCCCCGCTGCTTCGACGGCGAACCGGTGGCCGTCGACCACTCGGACACCCGCGGCCAGTGGATCGATGCCGAGGCGTACCCACGCCAGGTCGAGGAACGACATCGCCGGCACCACGTCGACCTCGACCCGGTCGTCGAGCAGCAGCAACTCGACACTCCGTTCGGCCACCCGGGGCGAGCCGGGAACCGCGTAGGCGACCTCGCCGTGGACGGCCGCCAGCTCCACCAGGGCTTCGACGATGGCCGGATAGACGTCGTCGATTCGGTCGGCTGCGTCATAGACGTCGTCGAAGGACGCCGCGGCGTCGACCACGACGGCCGCGGGATGTCGCGTGGTGCGGAGGTAGCGGACGGGAACTCGGGCCAGCTGCTCGAGCGTCCCGGCAGTCACCAGGTCGGGGCCACCGGGACCGAGCCCGACCACGGTGACCTTCGGCTTCATCCGCCCGACGTGGTGGTGGGCGCCTCGGGCGGCACGACGCGGGCGAAGCCGCCGGTCGTGCACTCAGATCGGTCCCACCGGCCGTAGCGGGAGTTGATGTGCACGTCGGCGTCGGGGTTGCAGGTGACCTTGGCCAGGAAGGTCTCGAGCCCGGTGCTCCCCTTGGAAGAGATCGTGCGCTGCACGTCGGCTTCGACCTCGCTGAACGGTTGCATGTGGCGCGATCGAACGAGGATCAGGTGGAAGCCGAACTCGGTCTCGACCGGGCCGGTCACCACGCCGATCGGCGCACTGAAGACCGCGTGGTCGAAGGCGGGCACGAACTGGCCGCGAGGGCCACAGCCGAGGTCGCCGCCCTGGTCCTTGTTCTGCTCATCGTCGGATGACGACTTGGCCAGCCGGGCGAAGTCGGCGCCGCCGTCGAGCTCGGCCTTGATGCCATCGGCCTTGGCCTTGGCCTCGGCCTTCGAGCGGCCCTTGAGGCCGACGAGGATGTGGGAGACGCACGCCTGGATGTAGTCGTCCCGGTGGGCGTCGTAGTACTCGCGGGCAGAGCCGAGCTGGTCCTGGAGGACGTGGCCGGCCACGGTGATGAGGGCCTCGTCGTGGGTGAGCTGCTGGCGATACTCGGGCGGAAAGCTCTTCAACACGTCGGCGCCGAGCGAGGCGAACTGCTGCTCGACGACCGACGCTGCGGTGTGGAGGTCCTGCGAGCTGACCGGCTGGCCCTGCTGGTCGAGCTCCTGTTGAAGGAGTGTGTAGTAGATCCGCAGCGACAGGACCTGGGCCACGAACGCCGAGTCGAGCGTTCCCTTCCCGGCCCCGTCGAGCTGGGCCCCGAAGGCCTGCTCGAGCGCGCCGCGGTAGTGGTCGTTCGACTGGATGTTGGCGACCTCGCCGCGCAGGGCGTGGTCGCTGATGTTGGTTCCCTCGATGGTGGCGGCCGGCCGGGGGCCGACCGCGCCGCACGCGGCGAGCGTCAGGATCAGGAGCGCGCCGAGGAGGAGGGCGCCGGTTCGCTTCGGTGTCGGCATGGGTGTCAGGAAGCTACCGAAGCGGCCTCGGCCGGAACGAGTTCCGCCAACAGGGTCACCAGCGCGTCGGCCGGGTCGACCGATTTCGAGATGGGAACGACGAGCTGCATGGCGTCCTCCTTGTAGACGGCGCTGGGAGCCAGGCGCTTGAGCCGGATGGTGGCGCTGGCCCGCAGAGCGACCGGCGAGATCCGGGCGAGCCAGCCGGCCCCGGTGGGGTTCTTGGTGACGGCGACCTCGCGGGCGCCGGTGCGCACGCACTCGGCCCGCAGCCGGGCGACCCGTAGGAGCGCCTCGGCCGGCGGCGGGATGGGTCCGTAGCGGTCGAGCCACTCGGTCCTGATGTCGTCGACCTCCCCTGGCGCCTCGACCACCGCCAACCGGCGGTAGGCCTCGAGGCGGAGCTCCTCCTTGGCCACGTAGTCCTTGGGCAGGTTGGCGTCGAGCGGGAGCTCGAGCTTGACCTCGGCGGGCGACCGGACCGGCTCGCCCTTCAGCTCGGCCACCGCCTCGGTGATCATCTGGACGTAGAGGTCGTAGCCGACCGCGGCCACGTGCCCTGACTGGCTCTCGCCGAGCAGGTTGCCGGCGCCCCTGATCTCGAGGTCGCGCATGGCGATCTTGAAGCCCGAGCCGAGCTCGGTGGTCTCACCGATCGTCTTGAGCCGCTCGTAGGCCTCCTCCGACAGCGACTGGTCGCGAGGATGGAAGAGATAGGCGTACGCCCGCTGCCCGCTGCGGCCCACTCGACCGCGGAGCTGGTGCAGCTGGCCCAGGCCAAGACGGTCGGCGCGGTCGACGACGAGCGTGTTGACAGTCGGCATGTCGATGCCCGACTCGATGATGGTGGTGCAGACCAGCACGTCGTACTCGCGCTCCCAGAAGTCGAGGACGATGCGCTCGAGCGTTCCCTCGTCCATCTGGCCGTGGGCCACGGCCACCCGCGCCTCGGGCACCAGCTCCCGGATGTCGGCCGCCACCTGGTCGATGTCCTGCACCCGGTTGTGGACGAAGAACACCTGGCCCTCGCGGAGGAGCTCACGCCTGATGGCCTCGCCGACAGCCCGGTCGTCGTACTCGCCGACGTAGGTGAGGATGGGCTGGCGCTCGGCCGGCGGGGTGTTGAGCAGGCTCAGGTCGCGAATGCCGGTGAGGCTCATCTCCAGCGTGCGGGGGATCGGCGTGGCCGTGAGGGTGAGCACGTCGACGTCGACCTTGAGCTGCTTCATGGCCTCCTTGTGGGTGACCCCGAAGCGCTGCTCCTCGTCGACCACCAGCAGGCCCAGCTTCTTGAACTTGATGTCGTCGCTCAGGAGACGGTGGGTGCCGATCACCACGTCGACCTCGCCGCTGACCACGCCGGCGACGACCTTCTTGGCCTGGGCCGGGGTGAGGAAGCGACTGAGGACCTCGACCCGCACGGGATAGCCGGAGAAGCGGTCGCTGAAGGTCTGGAAGTGCTGCTGGGCCAGCAAGGTGGTGGGAACCAGCACCGCCACCTGGAAGCCGTCCTGCACCGCCTTGAAGGCGGCCCGGATGGCCACCTCGGTCTTGCCGAACCCGACGTCGCCACAGACCAGCCGGTCCATGGGATGCGGCTCCTCCATGTCGGCCTTCACGTCGGCGATGGCACGGGCCTGGTCGGGCGTCTCCCGGAACGGGAAGGCCTCGTCGAGCTCCTGCTGCCACGGCGTGTCGGGGCTGAAGGCGTGGCCCTCGCTGTTGACCCGCTTCTGGTAGAGCACCACCAGCTCCTGGGCGATCTCCTGGGCAGCGGACCGAACCCGGGCCTTGGCCTTGGCGAAGTCGCTGCCGCCCAGCCGGTGGAGCGACGGCGTGTCGCCGCCGGCGTAATGGCGCACGATGTCGATCTGGTCGGACGGGACGTAGAGCTTGTCGCCGCCCCGGTACTCGAGCAGGAGGTAGTCGCGCTCGGTGCCGCCGATGGCCCGCTTGACCATGCCGGCATAGCGGGCCACGCCGTGGTGGGCGTGGACGACGTAGGCGCCGGGGCGCAGGTCGTCGAAGAACCCGGCGCTGTCGCGCCGGCGGGGCCGAGCGGTGCGGTGGGCGCGGCGGCGGCCGGTGATGTCGGCCTCGGCCAGCACGGCCAGCTTGATATTGGGGAGGGCGAAGCCCCGCTCGAGCGGCGCCACCCGCACCTCGGCGCCGGCCACCCCCAGGTCGGCGAGCACCTCGGTGAGGCGGGCGGCGGTGCCGGCGCCGTCGGCGGCGACGATGATCGTCCACCGGTCGGCCAGCTTGGCCTTGAGGTTGTCGGCGAGGGCGGTGCCGTCGCCGACCACCGGCGCCCAGCTGGTGGCGAGCACCGCCGGGGTGTCGGGACTGTCGGCCACGTTGGCCACGGTGAGCACGGGCGCCTTGGTGTGGCTGAGCAGCCGGTCGAAGTCGACGTGGAGCCTCGGCAGGCCGGCGGTGTCGGTGACGCCCCAGGTCTTGGCGAGCACGCCGGCCAGATCGGCCTCCTCGGCGAGGAGATCGCCGGCCCGGTCGCGCATCCGCCGGGGCTCGAAGAGAACGATCTGGCCGTCCTCCGGCACCAGGTCGAGGAGGACGTGCTCGTCGTGGGTGAGCCACGGGAGCCAGCTCTCCATGCCGTCGAAGGTGAGGCCCTCCGCCAGCCGCTCCCACTGCTCCCGCCCCCACGGCTGCGTCTTGACGAGGCTGGCCGCCCGCTCCCTGACCTCGGCGGTGGTGAGCAGCTCGCGGCACGGGAAGATCTCGACGCCGGGTACCTCGTCACGGGTGCGTTGGTCGCTGATGCTGAACGTGGTCAGCCGGTCGACCTCGTCCCCCCACAGGTCGATGCGCACCGGGGTGTCGGCCGTACTCGGATAGACGTCGACGATCGAGCCGCGCACCGCGACCTCGCCGCGCGCCTCGACCTGGTACTCACGGCGGTAGCCGGCGCCCACGAGCCGCTCGACCAGCTCCTCGGGGTCGAGCTGCTGGCCGGGCGAGATGGTGATGGGCTCGACGTCCTCGACATGAGGGCCGAGCCGCTGCACGAGCGCCCGCACCGGTGCCACCACGACGTCGGGGGCGTCGCCGGTGCGCAGCCGCCACATGGCGCGGAGCCGTCGGCCCATCGTCTCCACTGCCGGGCTGACCCGCTCGAACGGCAGGGTCTCCCACGCCGGGAACAGCTCGACGCGGTCGGCTCCCAGGAACTGCGTGAGGTCGTTGACCAGTCGCTCGGCATCGCCGGTCGTCGGCGTGGCCACCAGCAACGGCCGGCGACTCGACAGGTGCACCAGCCCGGCCACCGTGATCGCCCGCGCCGGCTCCGCCACGGCGAGCACCGCATTGCTCCGGCCAACCGCCCCCAGCAGCGCCTCCTCGGCGCGCAGCAACCCCGGCAGGTCCGACAAAACCACCGTGCGAGGGTATCGGCGCGTCGTCATCGCCCTTCTCGGTGCACCAGCGCCGCTTCCTCCGGCGCTGGTGCACCGAGAACGGATCAGAGGGGGGCGAGGGGGTCGGGGAGGTTGTCGGGGAGGGGGTAGCGGTCGACGTTGAGGACGAAGGAGACGAGGCAGTAGAAGCCGAGGACGCCGACGAGGTCGATGGCACCCTCCTTGCCCCAGCGGGATGACACCGCCTCGAACGCCTCGTCGGTGACGGTGCCGTTGGCCAGCAGCTGGATGGCGAACTCGAAGACCGCCTCGGCGTCGGGTTCGAGCCCGGCCGGGCGCTCTCCCAGCGCGATGGCATCGGCGATGGCCGGGTCGAGGCCGGCAGCGAGGGCGAGCTCACGATGGGCGTGCCACTCGTACTGCGCGGTCCACCGTCGGGCAGCGATGAGGATCGCCATCTCGTTGAGGTCGCGGGGCAACGACGAGTGGAAGCGCAGGTGCTCGCCGACGCGCTGCACGGGGTCGGCGAGGCCGGGACTGTTGAGCAGGGCCTCGAACGGGCCCCGCAGGCCGGTCGACATCGAGCGGGGCCCGGCGAGGATGGCGTCGGCCACGGCCCGCTGCTCGGGCGTCATCGACTCGAGGGGCATCGGTCCGAATCGACGGGGCTGGTCGGTCATTCGGGCAGCATGGCAGCCGTGCCCTCTGCCGTGCTCCTGGTCCGTCACGCCATGCCCGACGTCGACGCCGCGGTCGACGGCACCCTGTGGCCGCTGTCGGACAAGGGCCGGGCCGCGGCCCGGGCGCTGGGTCGGCGACTGGCGCCCCGCCTGGCCGACGGCGTGGTCATCGCCGGCGACGAGCGGAAGATGGTCGAGACCGCCGACGCCCTCGTCGCCGAGATACCGACGGCGTCGACCCGTGCCGAGCCACGAGTGGGGGAGGTGCGCCGGCCGTGGATCGACGACGGCGACTACGCAGCGGTCGCCGTGCGCTATCTGAAGGGCGAGGCCATCGACGGCTGGGAGTCACAGCAAGCGGTGCGCTCGCGCCTGGACACCGCGCTCATGGGCCATGGTGACGGCCGGGCCGTCTGCGTGACCGGGGGCTTGGCCATGACCGTCTGGCTGGCCAGCATGTGGCCGGACCTCGACGTCGAGACGACGTGGCGGGACCTGACCTTCCCCGACGCGTGGCTGCTCGACCTCGAGCGCGGGCAGCTACAGCGGATCGGCTTCTGAGTCGCGTTGGTTGAAGCGCTCCATGGCCCGGTCGGGGCCGGCGGTGGCGATGACCTCCACGGCGTCGGCAGCCTGCTGGATGGCGACGTCGAGCTCGGTGCGCTCGGCCTTGCCCGGCCGGCGCAGCACGTGGTCGGCTCCTTCCATCCGCCCCGGCGGCTTGCCCACCCCGATGCGCACCCGTACGAAACCGTCGGTGTGCAGGTGCGACTTGATCGACTTGAGCCCGTTGTTGCCGGCGAGCCCGCCGCCGACCTTGACCTTGAGCCTCCCCGGGGGCAGGTCGAGCTCGTCGTGCACCACCACGAGCTGCGCCGGGTCGTCGATGTCGAGCCACCGCAGGAGCGAGGCAACCGCCTGGCCCGACTCGTTGTAATAGGTCTGCGGGAAGGCCAGCGCCACGGCAACGCCGCCGATGTCGACCTGGGCGGTGAGCGACTTGTGCTTCGACGCCCGCTTCAGGCCACCGCCGTGGCGGCCGGCCACCACGGCGATCGTCTCCTCACCGACGTTGTGGCGGGTGCCTCCATACTCGTCGTCGGGATTGCCGAGGCCGACGACCAGGAGGTCAGCCGGCACGATGCCTCCTCGGCCCCTGCTCGCCTAGCCCTCTTCGCTGGCCTCGGCCGCAGGCGCCTCGCCGGCGTCAGCCTCGCCTTCGCCCGTCGCCTCGGCCGCCTCGGCCTCGTGGATGGCCTCCGCCAGCTCCTCGAGCTGCTCGGCCTCGACCGCCACGGCGGACACCTGGGCGACGACCACCGGCTCCTCGCCGTCGACGTCGGTCGTGACGCCGGCGGGCAGCTTGAGGTCGCCGACCCGCACCGAGTCGCCGATCGCCAGCTCGCTCACGTCGATCTCGATCTCGTTGGGGATGTTGCCGGGCTTGGCGTGGATGGTGAGCGAGTGCATCGACTGGTCGACGGTGCCGTCGTTGGCGAGCACCTGCTTCGCCTCCCCGATCAGCATGATCGGCACGTCGACCGTGACGACCTCGTCACGACTCACGACGATGAAGTCGACGTGCACGACGTCGTTGCGGACCGGATGGCGCTGGAGCTCCTTGACGATCGTCAGGTGGCTGGTGCCGCCCCCGACCTCGAGGTTGATCAGGGCGTTCTGCCCGGCGTCGGTGTGCAGCACCGCCCGCAGGCCCTTGCGGTCGACGGAGACGGGCAGCGGATCGATGCCGTGCCCGTAGACGACCCCGGGAACTCGGCCCTCGAGGCGCAGGCGCTTCGACGAGGACGTACCGGCCGGCCGGCCGGATTCTGCGACAAGGGTGACTTCGGGCATGGCGCGCTCCTGCGGGGGTCTTGCAAGGGGACAGCTGAGTCTAGGGGGCCATGGCCCCCGGCCACCAAGCGCCCCGAGGTCACTCGACCTGGCGGTCGGTGTCACACCCCCTCGACATGATGATCCCATGAGTGTCCGATTCATCCCGTTCCGCTCCTCGCCGGTCGGGGACGGCGACCATGGCTCGCATGACCATGGCTGACGCCGCCGTGCTGGCCAAGATCCGTGCCCTGCTCGCCAAGGCCGAGTCGACGACCTTCCCGCCCGAGGCCGAGGCGCTGAGCGCCAAGGCGCAGGAGCTCATGGCCCGCCACCGCATCGACCAGGTGCTGGTCGACGGCGGCCGAGGCAGTGGCGAGCCCGTCGGGCGACGGATCTCGCTCGACGCTCCCTACGCCGAGGCCAAGTTCCGGCTGCTGGCGTCGGTGGCAACGGCCAACCGGTGCCGCGCCATCCTGCTCAGCGGCCTCGGTTGCGCCGAGGTCATCGGTTTCGCCAACGACCTCGACATGACCGAGCTCCTGCACACCTCACTGCTCGTGCAGGCCACCCGGGCCCTGACCGCGGCCGGTCCCCAGACCGATGCCCGGGGCCGATCGCGGACTCGGTCGTTTCGGCTCTCGTTCCTGGTCGCCTACGCGTGGCGCGTCGGCGAGCGGCTGCAGGAGGCCTCCGCCAGTGCCGAGGCCGAGATCGACGCCGACCGGGGCGGCAACCTGCTCCCCGTGCTCGCCCGCCGGGACGCCCTGGTCGACGCGGCCGTGACCCTGGCCTTCCCCCGCACGACGCGGCTGCGGACCTCGATCAGCAACGGCGCCGGTTGGGCCGCCGGCGCCGCGGCCGCCGAGCTGGCCGACCTCGGCGTCGGCGAACGGCTGTCGGGACGGCCACCATCGGCCCTCGCCAGCCGAGGCCGTCAGGAGTAGTTCTCGCCGCCGAACAGCTCCGACACCGAGGTGTCGTCGAAGACCGCTTCGATGGCGGCAGCGATGATCTTCGCCACCGAGAGGACCTCGATCTTGTCGATCTCCTTCTCGGGCGGGAGCGGCACGGTGTCGGTGATGACGACCCGCTCGATCGCCGAGTTCTTCAGCCGATCGATGGCCGGCCCCGACAGGATCCCGTGGGTGGCCATGGCCAACACCTCGGTGGCGCCCCGGCTCTTGAGCAGGTCGCCTGCCGCCGACATGGTGCCCGCGGTGTCGATCATGTCGTCGATGAGCACGCAGCGGCGACCGCTGACGTCACCGATGACCTCCCGGGCCTCGACGGTGGAGACCTTGCCCTTGGGCCTCGTCTTGTAGACGAAGGCGAGATCGGCCTGGAGGTGCTGCGCATAGCGCTCGGCCACCTTGATGCGGCCGGCGTCGGGCGACACGATCACCAGATCGTCGCCGCCGTGCTCGCGCAGGTACTCAAGCATCACCGGCATGGCGACCAGATGGTCGACGGGCTTGTCGAAGAACCCCTGGATCTGCGGCGAGTGCAGATCGACGCTCACCATCCGGTTGGCGCCGGCCGTGACCAACATGTTGGCGATCAGCTTGGCGCTGATCGGCTCCCGACCCTCGGCCTTGCGATCCTGCCGCGAATAGCCGTAGTAGGGGCAGACGGCGGTGATGCGCTTGGCCGAGCCGCGACTGGCGGCGTCGATCATGATCAGCATCTCCATGATCGACTCGTTGATCGGCACGCAGTGGCTCTGGATGATGAAGACGTCGCTGCCCCGCACCGACTCGCTCAGCTGGCACTTGATCTCGCCGTTGGCGAAGGTCTGCAGCTTGGCGTCACCGAGCTCGACGCCGAGATGAGCGGTGATGTCGGTCGCCAGTTGCGGATGCGAACGGCCCGCGTAGAGCTGTAGTCGCTTCTTCGCCGCCAGCTCCATCAGGTCGAAGTGTAGAACGGCCCGGTGACCGAACCCGGGGACACGTTCGCACCGGCGGTCAGATTGGCGAACGGCCCGACGATGGCACCGTCGCCGACCTCGGCATCGGTGGCGAAGGTGGTGCGCACGACGCAGTCGGCACCGACGCTCACATCGATCAACCGGGTGTCGGGCCCGATCTCCGACCGCTCGCCAATGCTGGTGTGGCCCTGGAGGATCGTCCCCGGGAACAGGGTCACGTCGGCGGACAGCTGCACGGTCGCGTCGAGATAGACGGTGGCCGGGTCGAGCATGGTCACGCCCTTCGCCATCCACGCGTTGTTGGTCCGGCGCCGGAGCTCGGCCTCGGCCTCGGCCAGCTGGGCCCGGTCGTTGATGCCGAGCATCTCGAGCGGATCGTCGGCCTCGATCGACTCAACCGGGTGCCCAGCCTCGGCCAGCACCTCGATCACGTCGGTCAGGTAGAGCTCGCCCTGCTCGTTGTTGGGCATGAGCCGGCGAAGGGCAGGGCTGAGCAGCGACCGCTTGAAGCAGTAGAAGCCCGAGTTGGTCTCGTCGATGAGGAGCTCGTCGGCCGTGGCGTCACGCTGCTCGACGATGCGGACGACCCGGTCGTCGCGTCCCCGCACCAGGCGCCCGTAGCCGGTGGGATCGGGCAAGCGGACCGACAGCACCGTCGCCGCCGCCCCGGTCGCGCGGTGATGGTCGAGCAGGCGCCGCAGCGTCGACGCCTGCACGAGTGGCTGGTCGCCGTGGGCCACCAGGACATCGACGTCGTCGTCGTCCTCCGGGAAGGCGGTGAGGGCGACCGACGCGGCGTCGCCGGTGCCCCGCTGCTCGGACTGCTCGACGAAGTCGATCTGGAGGCCGGCCGGGCCGTCCTCGATGAGCTTCTTGGTGACCCGCTCGGCGCCGTGCCCGACCACCACGACCGCCCGGTCGGCGTCGACCTCGGCCAACCGGTCGAGCACGTGGAGCAACATCGCCCGGCCGCACAGGACGTGCAGCATCTTGGGGCGGGACGACCGCATCCGCCTCCCCTCGCCCGCGGCGAGGACCACGCACGCCAGCGAACGGTCGGTCATTCGGTGATCTTGCTGGCGGGGGAGGACTCGAACCTCCGACATCCGGCTCCAAAGGCCGGCGTTCTGCCAACTGAACTACCCGCCACCGTCTCGACAATCATGCCGGACCATCTTGGCCGAGGGCGCGGGCAGTGGCTACCTACATCCGCTCCCACAGCTGCTCGACATCGTCGACGGGCAGCATGCGGTCGTCCTCGCCCACCAGGAGCCAGAGCGTGCCGTGGCCCCGGCGAGCTGCGCTCACCAGCTCGCAGTCGTCGATGCGACTGCCATCGGCTAGCTGGACAGCGACGTGACGGCCTTCGAGCCGGCGAAGCGTGGAAAGAGTGTGCGGCGACAAGACGACGACCTCCCGTTCCGGATACGCGGTTGTAGAGCCGCCTGGTGGCGAGGTGGTGGATGGTCAGCGGACCGCGGATGGCGACCGGGGGGCAGTTGGGGTGGGCGGCTGGCTGTAGCCCGATGGGGCGGGGCTCGAGAACGTCTGGGTCCGGGCCGACGTCGTGGCCGGCTGGGACTCGGTCGGTCCCGACTGGGTCGAGGTCTGCGCCCCGTCCGGCTGCACGGCGAAGGTGGAGGCGATGACCCGCCGATTCGAAGGATCGAGGGCCACGACGCGGTACACCGGCCGCATGTCGGGCGGTGGGCTGTCGACCCCGAACAGACGCTGTTGGTCGGTGGCCCGACCGACAATGCGGGTGCCGTTCTCGCCGGGCCGATCGGGGCGATTCGGAGCCGGGGCCCGCAGCACCACGTAGGAGCCGAACGCCGCGGGCGGGCCGGTGTAGCCGCTCCAGCGCAGGACGACCTGGCCCCGATCGTTGTAACGGGCCTGCAGCCGCATGGGCTGGACCTCCCGCGGCGGCGTGGTCGTCGTCGACGGCGGCGTCGTGGTGCTCGTGGTCGGCGCTGCGGTCGTGGTCGGCCGGGCCGCCGCTGATGGCGGAGTGCTCACCGGCGTGGCGGTGGTGGGGGGCGCCGCCGCAGTAGTCGGGGGGGCGACCGTGGTGGTCGGCTCGGGAACGCCCGTGGGCTGGACGTCGCCACCGACGACCTCGGCCTCCTCGCCCGGACCGACGATGACGCCGTCGACCACGGCGTGGCCGGCGCCGCGGACCCGAATGAGGCTTCCGTCGGGCACGGTCATGCCCGCGACGCCGGGCACGACGCTGCCGTCGGGAAGCACGACCTCCACCGAGCCGGCGGTCTGGAACATCTGGACGGTCTGGGCGCCGTCGTCCTGCCCGCTCATGACCAGCACGGTGATCAGCACGCCTGCCGCCGCCGACAGCACCGGCGACAAGAGCCGCGACACCCGGCGTCGACGGCTGGGGACGGGTGAGCCAGAGACGAGCCGCTCGCCGAGCTCGTCGACGAATCGGCCCCTCGGCGCCGGCGGCCGACGCCCGCCCAAGGCCGCCAGACGCTGCTCGACGTCGTGGTCAAGCATTGACCGCCTCCTTCTCGAGCTCCCGCCGGAGCGCCTGCACGGCGCGGGAGACGACGACCGCCATCGTCTCCTTCGAGCAGCCCATGGCCGCCGCCGCCTCGCTGAGCTCGAGCCCGGCCAGGAACCGCAACGACAGCGCCTGCTGGTACCGGCTGTTCAGCCGGCCCAGCGCCCTTCGCAGCACCGGATCGTCGCCCTCGAAGGTCGACTCCGGGCCCGGCAGATCGGCGGGCGCGCTCACGACCAGCGCCAGCTGCCCACGCCGTGACTGGCGCTTGGCTTCGGCCCGGTGGTGGTCGTTGAGCACGTTCGTCGCGATCCGGTACAGCCACGGCCCGAACCCACCGCCCTGCCAGGTGAAGCCGGGCAACCCCCGCAGGGCCCGCTCGAAGGTGGCCGAGGTGACGTCCTCCGCGGCCTGGCGAGAGCCGGTGCGGCGCCAGGCGAAGGCGTGGATGCGGGCGACGTACTCCCGGTACAGCGGTTCGAAGGCCCGCGGATCGGTCCGCGCCCGTTCGACGAGCTCACGCTCGTCGAACGGCACCGGATCGGTGAGCCGGTCCATGGGAGGAGTGTGACTGACGTGCTCAGGTCCGGGTCGCCCCGATCGTGGTCGGGGGTGCGGTGGTCGGGGGTGCGGTGGTCGGGGGTGCGGTGGTCGGCGTGGGGCGAGGCGCACCCTGGCGCTGACGGAGCTGGGCTTGGAGCTGCTCGAGCTGGGCCCGCAGCCGGGCGAGCTGGTCGCCCTGGCCCGACTGACCTGGCTGGCCCGGCTGGCCGGACTGCCCCGGGGCGGTGGTCGCTGGCGGCGCGGGCCGGGCGGTGGCGACGCCGCTGGGCGCCGACGTCGAGGTCGTCGATGGCCTGGCGATCGGGCGGCGGGTCGCGTTGTCGGTGGCCGTCGAGCCAGGCTCAGTGGTGGTGGTCGTGCCGTCGCCCTCGCCGCCGTTCGGGCGGACCAGCACCAGCTGGAAGCGGCTCTGGGCAACGGGCGCCCCGCGCTCGCCGAGGACCTGGAGCACGTACGCGTACTGGA
>JAEKLB010000189.1 GCA_019510095.1 Acidobacteriota bacterium
CGGGACGGGTGCCCCACTTCCTGCGAACGGCGTCGCCTCCCGGCGCCGTCGCCGGGTTGCCGCCAGCCGAGCCGGCCATGTCGGTGCCCGTCGGTGCCGACGCGCTCGCCGCTGAAGCGTTGGGCGGCGGATGCCGAGTGCTGCGCCTGCCGCCGGCTGCCGACCGCTACCCCGTGGTGGTGCAGGCGGCGGCGCTGGGGCCGACGCTGGTGGTGGCGTCCTCCCACACCGAGGCCGCCCATCTGGCGATGCGGTTGCGCCGGGCCGGTGTCCCCAGCGCCTTGCTGCCGCGCGAGTGGGCGCGTGCTCGTGCTGGCAGCGGTGTGGTCATCGGGGCTCGAGCTGCCGCGTGGGCACCGTGTCCCGGGTTGGCCGCGGTCGTCGTGCTCGACGAGCACGAGGAGGTGCACCAGGAGGAGGCCTCGCCGACCTGGCATGCCCGTGACGTGGCGGTCGAACGGGCGCGACGGGCTGGCGTCCCGTGCGTGCTGGTGTCGCCCTGCCCGTCGCTCGAGGCACTCGGCGCCGGCCCGCTCGTCGAGCCGGGCCGGGGAGCCGAGCGGACCGGCTGGCCGTTCGTCGACGTGGTCGACCGCCACCGTGAGGACCCGCTCCGGTCAGATCTCTACTCGTCCCGCCTCGTCGACGTGGTCCGTTCGGGCAAGCAGGTGGTCTGTGTCCTGAACCGGAAGGGGCGGGCGACGCTGCTGGCCTGCCGCTCGTGCGCCGAGCTGGCCCGGTGCGAGGTGTGCGGTGCGGCAGCCGGCACCGACGCGGAGGGTTGGCTGGTGTGCCGCCGGTGCGCCGCCCGGCGCCCGGCGGTGTGCATGTCGTGCGGGTCCAGCGCGTTCAAGCAACGCCGGATCGGCACCGGCCGGGCGCGGGAGGACCTCGAGCGGTTGGCGGGGGTGCCGGTGGGCGAGGTCACCAGCGACAGCGAGTCGGTGCCCGACACCAGGGTGCTGGTCGGTACCGAGGCAGTGCTTCGCCGGGTCGAGCACGCCGAGGTGGTCGCCTTCCTCGACCTCGACGCCGAGCTCCTGGCGCCGCGGTACCGCGCCGCCGAGGAGACGCTGGCGCTGGTTGCGAGGGCTGCCCGCCTGGTGGGCGGCAAGGACGGCGGCGGCCGGCTGCTGCTCCAGACCCGGCTACCCCGGCACGAGGTGGTGCTGGCCGCCCTGCACGGCGATCCGCCGCGGGTGGCCGATGCCGAGCGCGAGCGGCGCCGGGGCCTCCGGTTCCCGCCGTTCGCGGCGATGGCCCAGGTCTCGGGCCCCCCGGCGGCCGAGTACGCCGAGGCCATCCGCGGCATGCCCGGCGTGGAGGTGCTCGGCCCCGCCGATGGCGCCTGGCTCGTTCGGGCACCCGACCACCAGCTCCTCTGCGACACCTTGGCGGCCACGCCGCGGCCGCCGGGCCGGCTCCGGGTGGCCGTCGACCCGGTGCGGCTGTAGCGCCCGGGTCATCGCGTCACATTCCGGGCGTTCCTGCCCTTCTCGCGCGTAGGAGGAGCTATGAACTCAGAGCGATGTGTGTGTTGCGGGGAACCTTCGGTGACTGACATCGAGGTCAGCTTGGGCCTCTGGGTGGGGGTTTGCCCGGAGCACTTGGCCCGCCGGAACGAGGCGGACGCCCGCCGGCAGGCAGCGGCCCTCGAGCCGTGGCAGCCCGCGCCGTAGCTCCACTCATTGACGTCCCTGTCGCAGGGTTCGCCCGGCGGGCTCAATTGCGCAGGTACGTCTGGCTAGCTGGTCCAGGCGCGGCGGCGGGTCTCGTAGATGGCGATGGCACCGGCATGGGCGACGTTGAGGGAGCCGACCCGGCCGAGCTGGGGGATGAAGACGATCTCGTCGCAGGCGGCGAGGACGGTGGGGGACAGGCCTCGGTCCTCATGGCCGAGCGCGAGACAGATGTCGTCGCCGAGGCGAGCCTCGTGCAGCGGCACCGCGTTGGCGGCCAGCTCGACGCCGACCAGCCGGTAGCCGGCCGCGTGGACGGCGGCGACGGCAGCGGGCGCGGTCTCGCATGCGGTCCAGGTCAGGTAGCGCTCGCTCCCCATCGACATCTTCTGGGCCTTGGCGTTGGTGGGGAGTGCCGAGGCCCCGCACAGGTAGAGGTGCTCGACTCGCTCGGCGGCGGCGGTGCGCACGACGGCGCCGACGTTGAACGGTGTCTGGAGGTCGTCGAGCAGCACGGCGAGCCGGCCCTCGGTGCGCCGGCGCCACTCGCGGTGGAGCCGCTTCAGGTCGGTGTCGCCGAGTGGCTTCATGTCGGACGCACCTGGAGCAGGCGGTACGACATGCGTGACCGCAGCCGCTCGACCTGCCACCGCTGCCCGAGCCACGTCGCCAGGGAGTCGGCGCCGAGGTGCTTCTGCACCACCAGCACGGCCGCGCCGTCGTTGGTCAACCGGGGCAGCCACCGGTCGAGCAGCTGATGGAGGGCGTCCTTGCCGATGCGCACCGGGGGATTCGACCAGATCGTCGCGAACCGCACGTCATCCGGCACCTCCTCGGGCGTCGCCACTCGCACGTTGGCCGCTCGATTGGCCTCGGCGTTCGCCCGGCACAGGTCGAGCGCCCGGCGATTGACGTCGACCGCCCACACGGCGGCTCCGGGGCAGCGGCGGGCCATGGTGAGGGCGATCGCCCCGTACCCGCAACCAAGGTCGAGCAGGTCGCCTGACGGTGCCAGGACCGGCGCCTCGAGCAGGAGCAGCTTGGTGCCGGGGTCGACGCCGGCCCGGCCGAACACGCCGCGATCCGTCGTGAGGTCGAGGGTGAGGTCGGGGAGGGCGAGCCGCACGGCCTGCGGTGCGGACTCGACGCTCGGCGTCTCGTCGAAATAGTGACTCAGATCGCCGACGGTACCCTTGGCGGCCATGGCTCCCTTCGCCATCCGCATCATCGGTGACCCGGTGTTGCGGCAGCGCGCCAACGAGATCACCGACATCGACGGCAAGGTCGCGACCATCGCGGCCGGCATGACCGTCGCGCTCCATGAGGCCGGTGGGCTCGCCGTTGCTGCCCCCCAGGTGGGCGTGTTGAAGCGGCTCTTCGTCTACGAGATGCCCGACGACGAGGGGCCCAAGGTCATCGTCAACCCGGTGATCAGCGAGACGCGGGGAGAGTGGGTCTACGACGAGGGCTGCCTGTCGGTGCCCGGCCTCTCGTGGGAGATCGTGCGGCCCAAGGAGGTGCACCTCACCGGCTACGACCTCGACGGGAACGACGTCGCCTTCGAGGCCGACGAGCTGCTGGCCCGCATGTTCCAGCACGAGCTCGATCACCTCGACGGTGTGCTCCTCCTCGAGCACCTCGACGACGAGCAGCGCAAGGAAGCGAAGCGGGCCGTGCGCGAGATGCAGCTACGGCAGACAGACGACGTGCGCTGAGCGCATCCCCGCTTCTGGCCAGGCGACTCGTCTATCTCGGCACGCCCGACGCCGCGGTGCCCCCGCTGCGGGCGCTGGTCGCGGCGGGCTACGACGTCGCCATGGTGGTGACCCAGCCTGACCGCAAGCGCGGTCGGGGCGGCGCGCTCGTGCCCAGCCCGGTGAAGGTGGCCGCCCAGGAGTTGGGCGTGCCGGTGACGTCGCGTGTCGACGACGTCCTCGATGCGGGGGCCGACCTCGGCGTGGTCGTGGCCTATGGCCGGCTGATCAAGCCCCATGTCCTCGACCGCCTGCCGATGATCAACGTGCACTTCTCGCTGTTGCCCCGGTGGCGGGGTGCGGCGCCGGTGGAGCGGGCCATCCTGGCGGGCGACCACGAGACCGGCGTGTGCGTCATGCAGCTCGAGGAGGGGCTCGACACCGGACCGGTCCACGCCGTCGAGCCGGTGGCCATCGACGACGAGGAGACCGCCGAGGAGCTGCGGGGCCGGTTGGTCGTCATCGGCACCGATCTCCTGCTGCGCACCATCGCCGCTGGCATCGGCGATGGCACCCCCCAGGCCGGCGAGCCCACCTACGCGGAGAAGATCGATCCCGCTGAGCTCGAGATCGACTGGTCGCGGCCGGCCGCCGAGCTCCATCGCCTGATCCGCCTCGGCCAGGCATGGACCACCTTCCGCGGCAAGCGCCTCAAGGTCCTCCGCGCCATCCCTTCTCTGGCGACGGATGGGCCTTCCGCAGCCACGAGTCGCCAAAGAACCGACGTTGTCGCGGGGGAGCTGCTCGGGAACGCGATGGTGCGGTGTGGCGAGGGGGCGCTCGCGTTGGAGCGGGTGCAACCGGAGGGCAAGGGGCCCATGGACGCGGCAGCGTGGCGTAACGGTGTGCACCCCGCACCGGGCGAGCGTCTCGGCGGGTGACCGATTCCCGGACGGTGGCCCGCGACGTGCTCCTGCGCATCGAGCGCGAGGATGCCTTCGCCAACCTCGCGCTTGGTCCTGCGCTCGACCGGTCGAAGCTGGCCGACCGTGACCGCGGCCTGGTCACCGAGCTCGTGTACGGCATCACCCGCATGCGGCGGGCCTGTGACTTCCTCGTCGACCGCTTCGTCATGCGTGCACTCGACGAACCGACGCGCACGGCCCTACGCATCGGGGCCTATCAGCTCCACTTCCTCCAACAGCCGCCTCACGCCGCGGTCTCGTCGGCGGTGGCGGTGGCGCCGGCCCGCTCGCGCGGCTTGGTCAACGCCATCCTTCGCCGCGTCAGCGAGGCGCCGGTCACCTGGCCCGACGACGCCACCCGGCTGAGCTACCCCGACTGGTTGGTCGAGCGCCTGATCACCGACCTCGGGCGCGACGACGCGCTCGATGCCCGCACTCGCATGAACGAGGCGCCGCCGGTCACCGAGCGCCCCGACGGCTACATCCAGGACCTGGCCTCGCAGTGGGTGGCCGACGCCGTCGGTGCCGGCCCGGGCGACCTCGTCGCCGACGTCTGCGCCGGGCCGGGAGGGAAGGCCACGGCCATGGCCGGGTCGGGCGCGTTCGTCGTCGGTGCCGACAGCTCGGTGGTCCGGGCCGGGCTGGTGCGCGACAACGCCCGGCGGGTCGGGGCGGCGGTGGCCACTGTCGCGGCCGACGCCAGGCACGCACCATTCCGGCCGGCGAGCTTCGACCGAGTCCTCGTCGATGCGCCCTGCTCCGGCCTCGGCGTGCTCGCCCGCCGGCCCGACGCCCGCTGGCGGATCGACGAGGCCGCCGTCGATCGGCTGGCGGGCCTGCAACGGGAGATTCTCGAAGGGGCGATCTCGCTGCTTCGCCCTGGTGGTCGCCTCGTCTACAGCGTCTGCACGCTCACCGTCGCCGAGACCCTCGGCGCCGACCGGTGGCTGGCGGCGCAGCACCCGGAGCTGCAGCCCTAGCCGGCACCGGCCGGCCCCTGGCGCCCGCACGGGCGGGGAGCGCTGCTGCTGCCGCAGGCGGCCGGCACCGACGGCATGGCGGTCTTCCTCCTGCGCCGGTAGCCGGCCTACCCTCGTCGCAGCGGAGGGGTCCCGTGGCCGGAAGCATTCTCATCGTCGAAGACGAGCCGGACATCGCTGCGTTGGTCGCGCTCAACCTGGAGGCCGAGGGCTTTCTGTGCCACCACGCCGACCGCGGTGACGTTGCCCTCGACATGGCGGTCGAGCACCGTCCCGACCTCGTCATCCTCGACCTCGTGCTGCCTGGGCTCGACGGCCTCGAGGTGTGCCGGCTGCTCCGCAAGGATCCACGGTTCTCCTCGACCGGCGTCATCATCGTCACCGGCCGGAGCTCGGCGTCGGAGCGCATCGTCGGCCTCGATGCCGGCGCCGACGACTACGTGAGCAAGCCGTTCGATGTCGACGAGCTGGTCGCCCGGGTGCGGACGTCGCTTCGCCGGGCGTGCCAGCTGCGGGCCACCTCGCCACTCACCGGGCTCCCCGGCAACTTCGAGATCGAGCACCGCATCGACGCCTATCTGGGGTCCGGCGAGCCGTTCGCCCTGCTGCACGCCGACATCGACGCCTTCAAGAGCTTCAACGACCACTACGGCTTCCTGCGGGGTGACCGGGCGATCATCCTCACCGGCAAGGTGATCAGCAAGTCGGTTGAGGAGGTGGCGGCCGCTGACGGCTTCGTCGGCCACATCGGCGGCGACGACTTCGCCATCGTGTGCCCACCGAGCTACGCGGAGCTGATCGCCGAGCGGGTCATCAAGTACTTCGACGAGCAGGCCCCGCTCCTCTACGC
>JAEKLB010000056.1 GCA_019510095.1 Acidobacteriota bacterium
CAGGGGCCTCGGGCGCCGGCGCGGGGGCCGCAGCCGGGGCGGCCGGGGCGGCCGCGGCGCCGGCCGGCGCGTCGCCGACCCGGGCCAGCACGGCACCGACCTCGACGGTCTCGCCCTCGGGCACGAGGATCTCGGTGAGCACGCCGCTCGTCGGGGACGGGACCTCGGAGTCGACCTTGTCGGTCGACACCTCGAACAGCACCTCGTCGGCGGCGACGGCGTCGCCGACCTGCTTGTACCAGCGAGTGATCGTGCCCTCGGTGACGGTCTCGCCGAGCTGGGGCATCGTCACGTCAGCCATGGAGGCTCCTCCCGGTGAGCGACAGGACGGTCTCGCCGAAGAGCTCGGAGAGCGTCGGATGGGGCTGGATGAACGCGGCCACCTCGTCGACGGTGGCTTCCCAGTTCACGGCCAGGTAGCCCTGCCCGAGCTGCTCGGTGACCCACGGGCCCACCATGTGCACGCCCAGGATCCGGCCGGCCCTGCCGTCAGGGCCCTTCTCGGCGATGACCTTCACCAGCCCGTCAGGCTCGCCGACGATGAGGGCCCGGCTGTTGCCGCGGAACTGGTGCTTCGACACGGCGACCTCGAACCCGGCCGCCTTGGCCGATTCCTCCGAGTGGCCGGCGAAGGCGACCTCGGGGCGGCAGTAGATGGCCCACGGCACCTTGTCGTACTGCACGGGCAGCGGCCGCTCGCCGAGGATGTCCTTGATCACCACGATCGCCTCGGCGAAGCCGACATGGGCCAACGCGGGGGTCGGGACCAGGTCGCCGACCGCCCACACGCCCCGCACCGTGGTACGGCACGACTCGTCGATCTTCACGAAGCCGCGCTCGTCGACCTCGACACCGGTGCCGTCGAGCCCCAGCGAGTCGGACAGGGGGCGCCGGCCCACGGACACGATGACCCGCTCCACCTCGAGCGGCTCCGAGCCTTCGATCTGCACGCGTGTGGTCTCGCCGTTCGGTTCGTGACCGGTGACCTTCACGCCAGTGCGGACCTCGATGCCCCGCTTGGCGAAGCTGCGGGTGACCACGTTGGCCACATCGGCATCGAGGCCAGGCAGGATCTTGGGCAAGCCCTCGAGCACCGTCACCCGAACGCCGAGGTCCGCCAGCATCGACGCGAACTCACACCCGATGGCGCCGCCGCCGATGACCGCCGCCGATCGGGGCAACGCCTCCATCGAGAGCACCTCGTCGGAGGTGAGGACGTAGTGACGGTCGACCTCGAAGCCGGGGATCGTCCTCGGCACCGAGCCCGAGGCCAGGATGACGTTGGCGGCGGTGATCGTGGTCGATCCGCTCTCGCCTCCGTCGACCTCGACCCGGCCGGGGCCGGCGAACCGGCCAGTGCCGGCGACGATGTCGATCTTCTTGCCCTTGATCAGGCTCTCGAGCCCCTTCCAGAGGCCGTCGACCACCTGCTGCTTGCGGGCCATCGACGTGGTGAAGTCGATGGTCGGCTCGCCCGCCCGGATGCCGAACTGTGACGCCTCCCGCACGGTCCGGTGGACATGGGCCGTCTCGAGCAGCTCCTTCGCCGGGATGCACCCACGGTGCAGGCAGGTCCCGCCGACCTTGTCGCGCTCGACGAGGGCGACCTTCAATCCCGCCGACGAGGCATACAGGGCGGCGCCATAACCACCCGGGCCGCCGCCGACGACAACGACGTCGTACTGGTCTGACACGCGCTCACCCTAGTGGCCTCGCCGCGAACCCAATCCGGGCGAACAGCCGCTTTCGGCCCGACGACGAGAGGAGCGGCCGCTCGACGAAGGTGTACGACGCCCACGCCAGCACCAGGCTGGCGGGCACCACGATGGCGGCCTTGGCGGCAAGACCGATGGCGGGCCACCGCGACAGCACCACCGCGATGAGTGGCACGTGCCAGAGGTACACCGAGTACGAGACCTGGCCCAACCAGACGAGGGGCGGGGCCTCGAGCAGCGGCCGGGTGACACCCCCGTGGCAGGTGGCGGCCGCCGCGACCAGGACAGCGCCGGCGATGACCACCGCGGTCAACTGCCAGCGGTACACGTCGGGATCGGTGAAGTGGGGTCCGAACACCACGTAGGCGGCGATGCCCACGAGCGCCGGCAGGGCCAGGACCCGGGCGCCGGGAGCCAGCACGGGTGATCGGTCGAAGGCACCCCAGCCGAACAGCAGGCCGACGATGCAGCCGGCGAGCAGCCCGGCGGCGCGGGTGTCGGGCGCGAAGTACAGGCGGTACCACGACGCGCCATGGTCGGCCAGCAGCCAGCGCTCGGCAGCGGTGACGACGAACGCGGCGGCCACCCCGGTGAGGATCACGCCCTGGCTCCGGCCCCGGCGCAGCAACCACGCCAGGACCAGCGGCCAGACCACGTAGAACTGGACCTCGGCCGACAGCGACCAGAGGTGGCCGAGGTAGACCGAGAACGGCGGCCGCCAGGCCTGGGTCACGTTGAGCACCTGGGCGGCGGACTTCCCGGCGTCGGCCAGCCGGTGGCCGTGGTCGGGCGCGCCGATGCTGATGACCACGAACCAACCGAGCAGCAAGGCCAGCGCCGGGGCGAGCCGCCAGAAGCGGCGGCGCGCGAAGTCGCCGAGGTCTCGGCCGCGCTGGGCGAGCACGGTGGTCGTGATCAGGAACCCGGACAGCACGAAGAAGAGGTCGACGCCGATCCAGCCGGCGTGGAAGGCGGCGATGGAGTCGTGGTCGGCCACCAGCACGTGGTGCACCACCACCACGCCGACCCCGATGCCCCGGATGCCGTCGAGGGCGGCGACATGCGCCGGCCGGGCCCTCGCCGGTTGCTCGGCGGCAACCTGGTCAGGGTCGGTGCTGGTCATCGGGTCACCCGGTCATCTCGCGACCAGCACGACCTGCAGGGTGAAGGCCACCAGGATGGCGAGGCCGCAGAGCAGGGCGGTGAGGATGAGACCCCGCGTCGACACCGCCCAACCGTACCGAGCGCCGAGTACCCTGCCAGGGAGCGCAGGGGAGCCCGCCAACGGGCTGAGAGGCGGTGGAGCGCACCGCGACCCTCGAGGACCGGCTCGGTCATGCGGGCCAGGGAGCGAATCGTGTCAGACGACATGCTGCGGATCGCCGACCGGGAGTTCCGGTCGCGTCTCTTCCTCGGGACGGGGAAGTTCCCGTCGAACGGATCGCTGCGCGACGCCATCGCCGCGTCGGGCACCGAGCTGGTGACCGTGGCCCTTCGCCGGGTCGACCCCACCGCGACGGAGGACATCCTCGACGCCCTCCCCGACGACGTGCTCCTGCTCACCAACACCTCGGGCGCGGTCGATGCCGGCGAGGCGGTTCGCCTGGCCCGCCTGGCCCGCTCTGCTGGCCACCCGACGTGGATCAAGTTGGAGATCACCCCCGATCCCCGCCATCTCCTGCCCGACCCCGTCGAGACGCTGGCCGCCGCCGAGACGCTGGTGGCCGACGGCTTCACCGTGCTCCCCTACTGCCCGGCCGACCCGGTGCTGTGCAAGCGGCTTGAGGAGGTCGGCTGCGCCACGGTCATGCCCCTCGGCAGCTGGATCGGCTCGAACCAGGGCCTGCGGACGCGCGGCGCGCTGGAGATCATCGTCGACCAGTCGCGAGTGCCAGTGGTGGTCGACGCCGGGTTGGGGGCGCCCTCGCACGCGGCCGAGGCCATGGAGCTCGGTGCCGACGCCGTCCTCGTCAACACCGCCATCGGCACGGCCGGTGACCCGGCAGCGATGGCGCACGCCTTCCGGCTCGCCGTCGAAGCGGGTCGGTTGGGCCGGCTGGCCGGGCTGGCGGCGGTGTCGTCGTCGGCCAGCGCATCGTCACCCCTGACCGGCTTCCTGTCCCGCTGATGGGCACCACCGCGGTCGAGCTCGAGTCGCGCCCGACCGGGCCGCCACCCGGCTCGGCCGCCGCCAGCCTGCTGGGCACCGACCTCGACGGCCTCCGGGCGATGGTCGACCACGCGAGCGCCGCCGACGTCGAACGGGCGTTGCGGCTGCCCCGGCGAGGCCTGGCCGAGCTGGCGGTGCTGCTGTCGGACCGGGCCGGCGAACGGCTCGAGGAGCTGGCCCAGCGCGCCCACCAGCTCACCGTGCAGCGGTTCGGCCGGGCGGTGCGGCTGTTCGCCCCGCTCTACCTCTCCAACGAGTGCGTGTCGACGTGCACCTATTGCGGCTTCTCGGCCGGCAACGACATCGTGCGCCGCACGTTGTCGCCCGAGGAGGTCCGGGCCGAGACCGAGGCGCTCGCCGCACGCGGCTTCCGGCACGTGCTGCTGGTGGCCGGCGAGCACCCTCGCCTGGTCGGCAAGGACTACCTGGTCGACTGCGTGCGGGCCATCGCCCCGGTGATGCCGGAGATCTCCCTCGAGGTCCAGGTGTGGGACGAGGCCACCTACCGCCGGCTGGTCGACGCCGGGTGCGACGGCCTGGTCGTCTACCAGGAGACCTACGACCGGGCGACGTACCGATCGGTCCACCTCAAGGGCAAGAAGCGCAACTACGACTGGCGGCTGGCCGCACCCGACCGGGGCGCGGCTGCCGGCATGCGCCGGCTCGGGTTGGCCGCCCTGCTCGGGCTGCACGACGACTGGCGGGCGGAGGCGCTGGCGGTGGGCGCCCACGCCGACGCCCTCGTGCGGCGATGGTGGCGCAGTGAGGTCAGCGTCGCCCTTCCCCGCCTCCGCCCGGCGGCCGGCGGCTACCAGCCGGCTGACCCGGTCGACGACCGCGCGCTCGTGCAGCTGCTGTGCGCGCTGCGGCTGACCCTGCCCGACGTCGGCATCACCCTGTCGACGCGAGAGCCGGCGTCGCTGCGCGACGCGCTGGTTCCCCTCGGCGTCACGACCATGTCGGCGGGGTCGCACACCGAGCCAGGCGGCTACGCGTCGCCGAGCGATGCCGAGCCGCAGTTCTCGATCGGCGACGAGCGCCCGCCCGCCGAGGTGGCCGCCTTCCTGCGCGCCGCTGGCTATGACCCGGTCTGGAAGGACTGGCAGCGGGCCTAACGACCTCCATGAAGCGGACCCGGCGCTGGGCCGCCCCTAACGTGCGGACGTGCTGACCTTCGCCAAGCGGGTGCTCATCGGCAGGCCCCTGGCCAACGCCGAGCAGGAGCACCAACGGCTCCCCAAGACGATCGCCCTGGCCACGTTCTCGTCGGACGCCATCTCGTCGACGGCCTACGCGACCGAGGAGATCCTCTTCGTCATCGCCACCGGGACCTCCAGCCTTGCCCTCGGCCTGTCGAAGCTGGTCCCACTGGCCCTCGTCGTCGCCACCCTGCTGGCGATCGTGTCGTTCTCGTACCGCCAGACGATCTTCGCCTATCCCAGCGGCGGCGGCTCCTACATCGTCAGCCGCGAGAACCTCGGCGAGAACCCGTCGCTGGTGGCGGGCGCATCACTGCTCGTCGACTACATCCTCACGGTGGCGGTGTCGATCTCGTCGGGGGTGGCGGCCATCATCTCGATCCCCACGTTCCGCAGCCTGGAGCACGAACGAGTGCTGCTCTGCCTCGGGCTGGTGCTCCTCGTCACCATGATGAACCTCCGGGGCGTGAAGGAGTCGGGCAAGGTCTTCGCCGTACCGACCTACGTGTACATCGTCGCCATCGGCGGTCTCGTCGGCATCGGCTTGTTCCGGACGATCTTCGGCCACGTCGATCCCATCCCGTTCGACCCGGCCAAGGCCGAGCACATGAAGGCGGTCGGCGGGTCGCTGGGCCTGTTCATCCTGGCCCGCGGGTTCTCGAGCGGTGCCGTCGCCCTGACCGGCGTGGAAGCCATCTCCAACGGCGTTCCCGCCTTCCAGCGGCCGGAGTCGAAGAACGCAGCCACCACCTTGACGTGGATGGCGATCATCCTGGGCTCGCTGTTCTTCGGCCTCTCGGTGCTGGCCCACCACCTCCACCCCATTCCGAGCGAGCTGGAGACCGTCAACTCCCAGATGGCCCGGGCGCTGTTCGGGAGCGGCCTCTTCTACTGGGTCATCCAGCTGTCGACCGCGGCGATCCTGGCCCTGGCCGCCAACACCGCCTACGCCGACTTCCCCCGCCTGTCGTCGATCATCGCCAAGGACGGCTACCTCCCGCGCCAGTTCGCCAACCGCGGCGACCGGCTGGTGTTCAGCAACGGCGTGGTCTTCCTCGCCGGCGCGGCCAGCCTGCTGATCGTCGTGTTCGGCGGGATCACCACCAAGCTCATCCCGCTCTACGCGGTGGGCGTGTTCACGTCGTTCACCCTGAGCCAGGCCGGCATGGTCCGCCACCACTTCAAGGAGCAGGAGCCCGGCTGGCGCAAGGGCGCGGTGATCAACGGCATCGGCTCCGCCGGCACCTTCGTCGTGACGCTCATCATCGCCATCACCAAGTTCGCCAAGGGTGCCTGGGTCGTCATCGTCATCGTCCCGCTGATCATCATGCTGTTCAAGTCGATCAAGCGGCACTACGTCGGCGTGGCGGCCGCGCTCGTCGTCGACCCCGCCGACGTGCCGGCGCCGCCCGCCCGCCACACCTTCGTGGTGCTCGTCGGGCGGGTGCACCGGGGTGTGATCGAGGCCATCAACTACGCCCATTCGTTGCGACCCGACCACATCACCGCCCTGCACATCGCCGATGACGACAGCGAGCACGACGAGATCCACCGCGAGTGGGAGCGGTTCGGCTTCGACGTGCCGCTCGAGATCGTCGACAGCCAGTACCGCGAGCTGGTCGAGCCGGTCGAGCGCTACCTCGACGAGCTCGACACCCGCTGGTCGAACGACCGCATCACCGTGGTGATCCCCGAGTTCGTCGTCGGCGTCAAGAGCCTGTCGAACATCCTGCACGGCCAGAACGCCCTCTCGCTGAAGCTGGCCCTGCTCGAGCGGCCCAACACCGCCGTCCTGTCGGTGCCGTACCACGTCGGCATGGACAGCGAGCAGGCTGCAGCCCGGTCACGGCAACTGGTGAGCACCCACCAGGGCCTCGAGCGCGAGCGGCTGGCCCGCCGGTTCGGCCATGACCACGACCAGCGGGTGCCGATCGCCGATGTCGTCGAGCGCACGCGCGTGCACCTGGTGGGCGAGGTGATCGCCAGCCGAGTGGTGCCCAAGGCCGGCAGCCCGTCGCTCGAGCTCACCATCAACGACGGCACCGGCTCGGCCCGGCTGGTGTTCACCGGCCGCCGCCAGATCGCCGGCCTGGAGACCGGCCGCGCCGTGGCCGTCGACGGCCTCGCCCGAGACTCAGGCAGCGGCCTGGTGCTCATCAACCCCGAGTACACCCTCCTCCCCTGACGGACGCTGTCGTAGGGTCAGCGCGTGCTGACGTTCATGAAGCGGTTGGTCGTCGGGCGCCCACTGGCCAGCTCGGAGCAGGAGCACCAGCGCCTCCCGAAGACGATCGCCCTGTCGACGTTCTCGTCCGACGCCATCTCGTCGACCGCCTACGCGACCGAGGAGATCCTGTTCGTCACCGCCGCCGGGGCATCGAGCCTGGCCCTCGGCCTGTCGAAGCTGGTCCCGATCGCCCTGGCGGTCGCCCTGCTCCTGTCGATCGTGGTGTTCAGCTACCGGCAGACCATCTTCGCCTATCCAGGCGGTGGCGGCAGCTACATCGTGAGCCGGGAGAACCTGGGCGAGATGCCGTCCCTGGTCGCGGGCGCCTCGCTGCTCGTCGACTACATCCTCACCGTTGCCGTGTCGGTGTCCTCGGGGGTGGCCGCCATCATCTCGATACCGAGGTTCCACGGCCTGGCTGAGCAACGCGTCCTTCTCTGCCTCGTGATCGTGGCGGCCGTGACCATGGCCAACCTGCGAGGGATGAAGGAGTCCGGGAAGATCTTCGCGGCGCCGACCTACCTCTACATCGTGCTCCTGAGCGGCCTGCTGGTGATCGGGCTGTGGCGCACCTACTTCGGGCACCTCGACCCGATCCCGTTCGACCCCTCCAGGGTGGACGGCATCGCCCAGACGGGTGGCGCCCTCAGCCTCTATTACTTGCTGCGCGGGTTCTCGTCGGGTGCCGTCGCCCTCACTGGTGTCGAAGCGATCTCCGACGGCGTGCCAGCCTTCCGTGAGCCGGCCGCCAAGAACGCCGCCCGCACGCTGACCACGATGGCGATCATCTTGGGCACGCTGTTCTTCAGCACGTCGGTGCTCGCCCACCACCTGCACCCCATGCCGAGCGAGCACGAGACGGTGATCTCGCAGATGTCCCGGGCGGTGCTCGGCAGCGGCCTGTACTACTGGGTGCTGCAGTTCGCCACGGCCGGCATCCTGGTGCTGGCGGCGAACACCGCCTATGCCGACTTCCCCCGGCTGTCGTCGATCATCGCCAGGGACGGCTTCCTGCCCCGGCAGTTCGGCAACCGCGGCGACCGCCTCGTGTTCAGCAACGGCGTGATCTTCCTCGGGGGCGCGGCGTCGCTCCTGATCATCGCGTTCGGGGGCGTGACCACGGCCCTCATTCCGCTCTATGCCATCGGCGTGTTCACGTCGTTCACCATCAGCCAGTCGGGCATGGTGATGCTGCAGCGCAACCGGCGAGAGCCGGGATGGCGGTTTCGCGCCACCGTCAGCGGCATCGGCGCCACCGCCACATGCATCGTGGCCCTCATCGTCGGCATCACCAAGTTCACCATCGGCGCATGGGTCCCGATCGTCGTCGTGCCGGGCATCATCGTCCTGTTCAAGTCGATCCGTCGTCACTACGACATGCTCACGGTTGCCCTCGAGATCGACCCCGGCCACATGCCGGTCCCGCCGGCACGCCACACGTTCGTGGTGCTGGTGCCGCGAGTGCACAAGGGCGTTGTCGAGGCGCTCAACTACGCGCAATCCCTCCGGCCCGACCACGTCACCGCCCTCCACATCGCCGACGACCAGACGGACCACGAACGCATCCATCGGGAATGGGACCGGTTCGGCTTCACCATCCCGTTGGAGATCATCGACTCTCCCTACCGCGAGCTCGTGGAGCCGGTCGAGCGCTACCTCGACGAGCTCGACAGCCGCTGGGCCGACGACCGCATCACCGTGCTCATCCCCGAGTTCGTGGTCGGGCTGCGCAGCGTGGCCAACATCCTCCACGGGCAGAGCGCCCTGGCCCTGAAGCTGGCGCTCCTCGACCGCCCCCGCACCATCGTCACGTCGGTCCCGTTCCACGTCGGCGCCGACGACGATGCGGGGGGAAACGAACGAGGAGCGGAACGGAGCGAGCATCCGGAGCGGCCGGAGCTGGCGCGGAAACGGCTCACGGCATCGACCGAGGAGCTCGAGCACACCAGGCTCAGCCGCCGGTTCGTGGGCATCGCGCCCGGACAGGTCGCCATCCTCGAAGCCGAGGAACGGCGGCCGCTGCGCCTGGCCGGGGAGGTCACCGGCAACCGCGTCGTGCCGCGCGCCGGGCACCCCTCGCTCGAGGTCGTCGTGAACGACGGATCGGCCTCGGTGCTCCTGGTCTTCACCGGGCGCCGCCGCATCCCCGGCCTCGACCCCGGTCGGGGCGTGCTGGTCGAGGGCGTGGCTCGCCGGGAGCACGGCCAGCTCATCCTGGTGAACCCCGCCTACACCCTGCTGCCCTAGGAAAGCCGTTCTTTGGTATCCGGGGTGCGCAGGGCGGACCGCTGACACCAGAGAACAGGAGCGGAGGCGGCTCAGTCGCCGATGAAGACCTTGTGGAGCGCGTCGTCGTCCTCGGCGGTGACCAGGACGAGGACCTCGTCGCCGGCGTCGAGGACCGTGTCGCCGCGGGGGACGATGACCCGCTCGTCGCGGATGACGGCGACCACCGAGCACGTGCGGGGCAGCACCAGGTCGGCGAGCGACGTGCCCGCTGCCGGCGACGTCGGAGCAAGGGTCACCTCTTCGAGGTGAGCCTTGCCGCCCTCGAACTGCAGCAGTCGCACAAGGGTTCCCACGCTCACCGCTTCCTCGACGAGGGCGGTCAGCAGATGCGGCGTCGAGACCGAGACGTCGACGCCCCAGGTCTCGTTGAAGAGCCACTGGTTCTTGGGATGGTTGACCCGGGCGATGACCCGGGGCACGCCGAACTCCTGCTTGGCCAGGAGCGATGCCACCAGGTTGGGACCGTCGTCACCGGTCACGGCCGCAACGACGTCGGCCCGCTCCAGCTGGGCCTCGGTGAGGCGCGACAGCTCGCAGCCGTCGGCGACGCGGACCTCGACGCCCGCCAGCTCCTCCTTGGCCCGCAGCCGGGTGGCCACGGCGCGCTCACGCTCGAGCAGGACGACCTCGTGACCGCCCTTGGCCAGGTCACTCGCCATGTGGGTCCCGACGTTGCCGCCACCGATCACGACCACCCGCATCAGTGGGCTCCGCTCTGCTGGCCGGCGAGCGCCTGATCGAGCTCAGCGAGGGCATCGCCGGTCACGGCCAGGATCACCACGTCGTTCTCCTGGGCGATGGCGCCGGCGGGAGGGAGCCCGGCCTGGCCGAGCCGACTGAGCCCGATCACCCGCCACTTGCCGTCGCGCTCGACCTCAGCCAGGGAACGGCCGATCAGCGACTCCGGTACCCGGCGCTCGACGACCGCGAGGTCGCCGGTGCCGTGCACCCAGTCGGGCGGGGACGCGTCGGGGAGAAGGCGGCGCAGGGCCTGGTCGGTGGTCCAGTCGACGGTGGCGACCGTCGAGATGCCGAGCCGCTCGTACACCGATGCCCGACGGGGGTCGTAGATGCGGGCCACCACCCGAGGGACGCGGTAGGTCTCCTTGGCCACCCGGGCCACGATGATGTTGGTGTTGTCGCCGCTGGTGACGGCGGCGAGGGCATCGGCCTGCTCGACGCCGGCACTGGCGAGGGTGTCGCGGTCGAAGCCGAAGCCCACCACCTTGTTGCCCGGCCAGTCCTCGAGGAAGCGGTCGAAGGCGGCGGCTGAGCGGTCGATGACGGCGGCCGTGTGGCCGCTCTCGGTCAGCTGGAGGGCGAGGGACGAACCGACCCGCCCGCACCCCACGATCACGACATGCACAGGGTGCGGACTGTAACGAGGGGGAGGAGGAACGCTCGATTCGTGTGGCTCACGAACACGGGTCAGTTCATCGAGCCGGGCGGGGGCGAGTCGGCGAAGGCCGCCCCGACCTGGTCGGCGAGAGCGATCGCCACCGCCCGCTCCTCGACCGTGGTGCCGTACCCGCCGTCGGGCAGCAGCACGAACCGGCCCACCTCCTTGCCCCTCGCCAGCACCGGCAGTACCACACCGTCCGCCGGCAGCTCGAAGCCATGGCGGGAGAACTTGAAGGTCTGCTGGTCGCGCACGACGCCGGAGCGGTCGAGCCGGGGAAGGGTCGCCCGGTACGGGCGCAGCTCGAAGTGGCACCCGGCCAGGTGGAGCAGGTCGGCCAGCTCGGTGGTGGCCTGGGCGACCACCTCCGCCGGCTCGGTCCCGCCGGCGACCAGGTCGGCCAGCCGGTGGACCCGGCGGAGGTCATCACGACCGGCGATCATCGACGCTCGGGCCTTGCGGTGGCTCGACGCCAGCGTGCCCACGATCACACCAACCAGCAGCAACAGCACCGTGGTCTCGACGTCGTCGCGCGCCTCGATCTTGAGCGAGAGATAGGGACGGACGTGGAAGAAGTCGAAGGCGAGGGCGGAGGAGATGGCCGAGGTGACCCCGGCTGGCCGACTGCCAACCACCGCGGCCAGCACGATCAGCACCACGAAGAGCAGCACCACGTTGGCGATGGCCAGGTCGTCACGCAGGGGGACCAGCACGGTCCCGAGCACGACCGGCGCGATGGCGCCAAGGCCGACCGCCAGGTTGGCGTCGAACCGGCGGGTCAGTTCGCTCATCCCCGCAGCCCGCGCTCAGAGCCGCTCGAGGACGTCGATGCCGAGGAGGGCCAGGCCGTCCCGCAGCACCCCCGCAGTGGCGTCGCACAACGCGAGCCGTGACGACCGGGTCGGCTCGTCCGACCGCAGCACCGGGCACGCCTCGTAGAAGCGGCTGAACACCTGGGCCACCTCGTAGAGATGGGCGCACAGGTGGTTGGGCTCGTCCTCGTCGAACACCCGGGCCACCGCATCGGCGGTGGCGACCAGCGTCTTGGCCAATGCCAGCTCGGCGTCGTCGTCGAGAGCGACGGCCAGGTCGACCGGGGGCTGGCCCTTCGCCGCTTCCCGCAGGATCGAGCGGATGCGGGCGTAGGCGTACTGGAGATAGGGCGCGGTGTTGCCCTTGAGGCTGAGCATGCGGTCGAACGAGAACACGTAGTTGCTCTGCCGGTTCTGGCTGAGGTCGGCGTACTTGACCGCGCCGACGCCGATGACCCGTGCCACCTCGTCGAGATCGTCGGGCGGCGCCTCTGACCGCTCCTCGGCCCGGTTGACCACGAACTGGCGGGCCCGGTCGACGGCCTCGCCCAACAGCTCGGCGAGCTTGACGTTGTCACCGCTGCGGGTGCGCAGTCGCTTGCCGTCCTCACCGAGCACCAGGCCGAAGGCCACGTGGCGGACAGTGACGCCAGGAGCGATCCAGCCCGCCTTGCGGGCCACGCTGAACACCATCTGCAGGTGCTGGCTCTGGCCGGCGTCGACCACGTAGAGGACCTGCTTGGCGCCGAGCTCGACCGCCCGGTACCGGAGGGCGGCGAGGTCGGTCACCGCGTAGCCGTAGCCACCGTGGCGGTTCTGGATGATCAGCGGGAGGGGATCGCCATCGCGGTTGGTGAAGCCGTCGACGAAGGCGACCTTGGCTCCCTGGTCCTCGACACAGAGGCCTTGGTGCTCGAGATCGGCCACCACCTCGTCGAGCATCGGTTGGTAGAACGACTCGCCCACATCCTCGAGGCCACCAACACCGAGGGCGTCGTAGACGACCTGGTTGCTGCGCTTCGTCAGGTCGACGAGCTCGGCCCACGCCGCCCGAGCGGCGACGTCGCCAGCCTGGAGCTCGACGACCCGCCGCCGGGCGAGCTCGTGGAACGCCTCGTCGCTCTTGTCGCGCTCGTTGGCCTCGCGGTAGAAGGCCTCGACGTCGCGGATGCCCAGGTTCTCGCCGGAGCGGATCTCCTCGAGATGGGCGAGCAGCATCCCGAACTGGGCGCCCCAGTCGCCGACGTGGTTGACCCGATGCACCTGATGGCCCAGGGCAGCGAGCACGTTGGCCAGGCTGTCGCCGATGATCGTCGAGCGGAGGTGGCCGACGTGCATCTCCTTGGCCAGGTTGGGCGAGGAGTAGTCGACCACCGCGATCTCGGGCGTCGGCGTGGGCGCCGCCACCAGGTCGCCCTCGGCGACCCGGACGGCGAGCCACTCGCGGCGCAGCCGGAAGTTCACGAAGCCCGGCGGCGTCACCACCGGTGGTTCACAGAGGTCCTCGAGGCCGGCCATCGCGGCCAACCGTTCGGCAATGGCCATCGGCGGCTGCTTCAGCGCCTTGGCCAGGCTCAGCGCCGCCGCACACGAGTAGTCGCCGTGCTTCGGGTCGCGGGTCGGCAGCACGAGCGGGGCCGGCAGCTCGACATCGGCGCCGAAGGCGAGCTGGGTGGCGGACCGCAACCGTTCGTCGAGGAGGGCGAGCAGCGTCTGCGGCATGAAGGTGCATTGTCACACGCCCCGCCCCCAGACTCGCGTGTGGAGATCGCGTTGACCGGGTCGTCCGGCCTCATCGGCTCGGCCCTCGCGGCCCGCCTCAGGTCGGAGGGTCACCGGGTTCGCTCGCTCGTCCGCCGGCCCCCGTCCGGGCCCGACGAGGTGCGGTGGGACCCCGATGCCGGGACCATCGACGCCGAGGCGCTCGGCGGCATCGACGGCGCCGTGCATCTCGCCGGCGAGCCCATCGCCGCCAAGCGGTGGAGCGCGGCCCAGAAGGATCGGATCAAGCGCAGCCGCACGGACGGCACCCGCCTGTTGGCCACCGCCATGGCGGCGCTCGAGCCCCGACCGTCGGTGCTGCTGTCGGGCTCGGCCGTCGGCTACTACGGCGACCGCGGTGATGCCGTCGTCACCGAGGCCACTCCCCCGGGCGACGGCTTCCTGGCCGGCGTGGTCGAGGCGTGGGAGGCGGCCGCCCAGCCGGCGATCGACGCCGGCATCCGCACGGCCTTCCTGCGCACCGGCATCGTGCTGTCGCCCGACGGCGGCGCCATGGCCAAGACCCTGCCCCTGTTCAAGCTGGGCCTGGGCGGGCCGATCGGTTCGGGCCGGCAGTGGTGGCCGTGGATCTCGCTCGACGACGAGGTCGGCGCCATCGTCCACCTCCTCACCGCGGACGTGGCTGGACCGGTCAACCTGACCGCACCCAACCCGGTGACCAACGCCGGCTACACCAAGGCCCTCGGCCGCGCCCTCCATCGCCCGGCTGTGTTGCCGGTGCCGGCGTTCGGCCCGCGCCTCGTGCTCGGTCGCGAGCTGGCCGACGCGCTGCTGGGCGACAGCCTCCGGGTCGAGCCCGCCGGCCTCGTGGCCTCGGGCTACGCGTTCCGCCACGCCCACCTCGACGATGCCCTCGCGTCGATGGTCGGTCGCCGCCACCGCGAGTGACCTGTTCCGGCAGGGAAAGCGTGGCGGTCCACGCCCCGCTTCCCCTGCCGGAACCGACCTAGGGCGTGTCGGCCCGCTGGGGCGGGTCGGGGAGGGCGGCCAGCACGTCGGCGTCCTCCGGGGACGCGGCCGGGCCGTAGTGGAGGACGAGCGCGGCCTTGGCCGAGCAGGCCGGGCAGGTGATGGCCACCACCGCCGACTGGTCGTCGGGATCCGACGCCCCTTCCTGCCGGTGGAACCCGTCGACCCCGAAGCGGCCAGCCGGCGATGCCACGCCGCACGAGTCGCACCGGATCGAGCCGCCCTCCATCGGGGTGGCCTGGCCACCCCATCCTTCTTCGGCCAGCTGGCGGGTGGCATCGACCAGCGACTCCGCGCCCCGGGCGTAGGTCGTGTCCTGGAGCTTCACGGCGTGCGTCCCTCGCCAGGGTGGTTCGCACCCTGCTCGAGGTAGTCCTTGTAGGCCTCGGCGGCCCCGGGGCTGGCGGCCTTGGGAGCCGCCCGTTCCTCGTCGGCCGTCGGCACCTGCGGTGCACCGTGCTCGGCCTGGGCGTCGCGCTGCTCGGACTCCCTGGTGGCCTTGCTGACGCGCTTCTGCTTCTCAGCCATGTGCCCGCCCTACCCGGCGGAACGGGCGGGCTACCCGGTCAGGCGGTGACGATGTCGGCCTGGGTGGGGCCGAGCAGGCCCAGGAGCTCCTGCTTCTCGGCCTCCGGGACCTTGAACTTGTCGAGCGACTTGACCAGGTCCTCGACGAGGGCGTTGAAATCAGCCACGGTGACGCCCATGCCGGCATGGGCGGCCTTCAGGTCACGCCCGGTGTAGGCCTGGGGGCCGCCGGTGGCGTGGTCGACGAACTCCACCAGCAGCTTCTTCAGTCGCACCAGGTCGGTGTTGGCGAAGAAGTGGTTGATCCGGGTGTCCTTGGCCACGTTGTTGTCGACGAAGTCGGCGATCACGGCGGTGATGGCGGCGTCGCCACCGAGCCGGTCGTACAGGGGCTTCTTGGCGGCGCCGGTGCCGGCCGCCGGGGCGGCGGTGGTCGTGGTCGGGTCCTCGATCGGATCACCGGACGACCCGGCCTTGTCCCGCCCGTGGCCGCAACCCACCAGGGTCAGGAAACCGCCGAACACGGCGATGCCGACGGCCGACTTCCCCGCGGTCCCCAGGAAGGCGCGCCGACCGATCAGGCGCTGCGTCTCGGGGTGAAGCTCATCCCAGGTGATCTCGGTCTCCGGTGCACTCGTCATGGGCCCTCTTCGTAGCAGCCGGGCGCCGCCACAGCGGTTACCGGTCCTAGCGGGTGATCACCGGCCCGGTGTCGACCGCCTCGAACATGCCACCCGGAATGCGCCCGAGGTCGTGGAGGGCGTCGTCGTCCCAGCGCCGGTCGGGGGCGCCGGTCACGTACCAGTCGCTGCCGTTGTCGGCGAGGATGAGCCCGTAGCGCTGCATGGCCACGCACACCACCCGGGCCGGTGCCCGCAGGGCACCGCAGTCGAACGCTGCCCGCAACCGGACCCGCAGGCCCATCGGGGGCACGTTGGCGTCGGTGATCGACGAGGCGAAGTGGGTGGCGGGATGGACGTACCCCCGCTGGGTGCGCCGGGCGGTGAAGCGGAGGGCGTGGTCGATGTGGCCGGCCGTCACCTCGTCATAGCGGACCAGCCCGGGCAGGATCGGCAGGCCGGCCGCATCGGCCGACGTCCAACCATCGGGGCGAAGGGCGTTGCTGCGCAGGCTCCAGGTGGCGCCTGAACCGGCCTGCCAGGACCGGCCGCCGTTCTGCGGGTGGGCGTCGAACAGCTCCCACAGGCGGCAGGCGCCCCGGTCGAGCACGAGCACGTGACGATCACCGGTGGACGATGGGCCCCCCTCGATCGGCGCGTCGGGTGGGATCGGATAGGGCCCAGGGTCGCTCTCGTCGGCGTAGTCGAACGACACCGGCACCCGGGGTTGGTTGGCCGGCACCTCGACGTAGGGGATGCCGTAGATCGTGCCGAAGTCGGGGTGCACGCCGATGCCGGTGCCGATCGACGCGATGAAGGCTCGCGAACGTGGGTGCACCGCCAGCCCGTCGACCCGCTGGTTCCACGGGTTGTCCGCCGGGAACGGGCTGCAACTGGTCGGCGTGGCCACCACCGCGGTCGGGCGCGACGACACCATGCCCGACGCACCGACGACGCGGTAGCCCGAGGCCGAGCGGGCGATGCCCGCCGCAGTGGCGGGGGCGGCGCCGGCGAAGACGGCGTCACCGAACGCGAAGACGCCGCCGGCCGACGTGAGCAGCCAGTAGCCCCGGCCCGACGCAGTGGCCGCCATGCCCACGACGGGCCGAGCAGGCCGGGCACCGCCGAGATACGGCGCGTTGCCGAACGCGAACACGCTGCCGTTCGCCGTCACCGACCAGTAGCCACCACCAGACGGATGGGCTGCCATGCCAACGACTGGATGAGCCGGGAGGGCGATCGGGAGCCGGGCGGCATCGCCGAACGAGGCGACGACACCGTCGGCGGCGGCCAGCCAGTAGCCCCGGCCCGACGGCGTGGCCGCCATGGCGACCACCGGTCGCGCCAGGTGGGCACCGCCCAGATAGGGGGCGCCGCCGAACGCGAACACGCGGCCGGTCGCCGTCACCAACCAGTACCCGTCGGCACCCGCGGACGCCATCGCCACGACGGGCGACGATGGGCGGCGGTGGCTGAGATCGCCGTAGCCGACGGCCGCGCCGACCGTGCGCACCGCACCGTCGCTCGACACGATCCACGCGCCGTCACCGGATGGCGTCGCCGCGATGGCGACGTAGCTCGCCGTTGCCTGAACGGCAACTGACGGCGTCAGGTAGGCGGCCGCGCCGACGGCGGCGGCCAGCGCGGCGGCCGCCAGCCGGGTCAGTCGGGTCAGTCGGGTGCCAGCGATCCCGTGCGGCCGACTTGGGTGAGCGAGGCCTCGACCGCCAACTGGTCGACGAACGCGTTCATGCGGTCGACGCCGTGCCCCTTCACCCATCGGAAGGTGACGTCCGCTCGCGACCGGTACAGATCGATCAATGGTTCCCACAGATCACGGTTCGCTACCGGCTTCTTGGCCGAGTTCGTCCACCCCCGCCGCAACCACCCCTCCCACCAGCGGTCGCGGAAGCAGTTCACGACATAGGTCGAGTCGCTGACCACCTCAACGGGCCCGTCGAGCGCCCGCACCGCCTCGAGGGCGGCCCTGATCTCCATGCGCTGGTTCGTGCTGTGGCCCTCCACCCCCGACGCGAACGGTCCGTCGGGAACGGCCCACGCCCAGCCCCCTGGCCCGGGGTTTCCCGAGCACGCACCATCGGTGTAGACGCAGGTCGGGGTGGTGGACACGACCGGGCAACGTACCTGCGAGGATGGTGGGGTGATCTTCGATGGCTTCGTGCACTCCCTGCCTGACGTCGATCCCACGGAGACGCGCGAGTGGCTCGACAGCCTCGACGCCGTCGTCGACACCCATGGGCGCACACGCGCCCGCTACCTGATCGCCGCCCTGCTCGAACGGGCGCGTGAGCTGCAGGTGGGCCTGCCGGCGACCATCACCACGCCCTACGTCAACACCATCCCGGTCGACCAGCAGGCGTGGTTCCCCGGCGACGAGTACCTCGAACGGCGGCTGCGGGCGTTCATCCGCTGGAACGCGGCGGTGATGGTCGTGCGGGCCAACAAGCACTCCGACGGGATCGGCGGGCACCTCGCGACCTACGCGTCGTCGGCATCGCTCTACGAGGTGGGCTTCAACCACTTCTTCCGGGGCAAGGACGACGGCCTCACCGGCGACTCGGTGTACTTCCAGGGCCACGCCGCGCCGGGCATCTATGCCCGGGCGTTCCTCGAGCGCCGGCTCACGGAGTCCCAGCTCGACAACTTCCGCCAGGAGGTTGGCGGCAACGGCCTGTCGTCGTATCCCCACCCACGGCTCATGCCCGACTTCTGGGAGTTCCCCACGGTGTCGATGGGCCTCGGCCCGATCAACGCCATCTACCAGGCTCGGTTCAACCGCTACCTGCTGAACCGCCAGATCGCCGACACCGCCGAGTCGAAGGTCTGGTGCTTCATGGGCGACGGCGAGTGCGACGAGCCCGAGTCGCTCGGCGCCCTGTCGATCGCCGCGCGCGAGCAGCTCGACAACCTCATCTTCGTCGTCAACTGCAACCTCCAGCGGCTCGACGGGCCGGTGCGGGGCAACGGCAAGATCATCCAGGAGCTCGAGGCGGTGTTCCGGGGCGCCGGCTGGAACGTGATCAAGGTCATCTGGGGCTCGAAGTGGGACCAGCTGCTGGCCCAGGACAAGGACGGCGTGCTCCTCAACAAGATGAACACCACCGTCGACGGCGAGTTCCAGAAGTACTCGGTCGAGTCGGGTGCCTACATCAGGGACCACTTCTTCGGGCCTGACCCCCGCCTCCGTCGCATGGTCGAGCACCTCAGCGACGACGACCTCCGGAACCTGCCCCGGGGCGGCCACGACTACAAGAAGCTCTACGCCGCGTACAAGGCCGCCGCCGAGCACGAGGGCGCACCCACGGTGATCCTGGCCAAGACCATCAAGGGCTGGACCCTGGGCCCCGACGTCGAGGCCCGCAACGCCACGCACCAGATCAAGAAGATGGAGATGGCCCAGATGCGGGCCTTCCGTGATCGCCTCTACATGCAGGAAGAGGTGCCCGACGCGGCGCTGGAGGGCGAGGAGCCGCCGTACTACCTCCCGCCGGAGGACTCCCCGGAGATGGAGTACCTCCGCCAACGGACGCGCGCGCTCGACGGCTCGCTCCCCCGCCGCGTGGTCCACAGCCGGCGCCAGGTGGTGCTGCCCGACGACAAGGCCTTCACCGACTTCTTCACCGGGTCCGGCAGCCAGGCGGCGTCGACCACCATGGCCTTCGCCCGCATGCTGCGGAACCTGGTGCGCGACGAGAACGCCGGCAAGCACGTGGTGCCGATCATCCCCGACGAGGCCCGCACGTTCGGCCTCGACGCCCTGTTCCGCGAGATCGGCATCTACGCGTCGAAGGGCCAGCTCTACGAGCCGGTCGACGCCGGCATGCAGCTGTCGTACCGCGAGGCACGCGACGGGCAGATCCTCGAAGAGGGCATCACCGAGGCGGGGGCCATGGCCAGCTTCACCGCGGCGGCCACCGCCTACGCCACCCACGGCGTGACCATGATGCCGTTCTTCATCTTCTATTCGATGTTCGGCTTCCAGCGGGTGGGCGACCTGATCTGGAGCCTCGCCGACCAGCGGGGCCGGGGCTTCCTCCTGGGCGCCACCGCCGGGCGCACGACGCTCAACGGCGAGGGGCTCCAGCACGAGGACGGCCACAGCCTGCTGATGGCGTCGGCCTATCCGAGCGTGCAGGCCTACGACCCCGCCTTCGCCTACGAGCTGGCCGCCATCATCCGGGCCGGCTGCAAGCGCATGTACCTCGATGGTGAGGACGTCTTCTACTACCTCACCCTGTACAACGAGAACTACGCCATGCCCGCCATGCCCGAAGGCGTGGAGAGCGATCTGCTGAGCGGCCTGTACCGGTTCGAGGCGGCACCTGAGGGCCCGTCGAAGCGGGCCACCATCGTGTTCAGCGGGCCGGCGTGGCGGTGGGCTTCCCAGGCACGCGACGAGCTGGCCCAGCACTACGACGTGGCGGCCGAGCTGTGGTCGGCGACGTCGTACAAGGCGCTGCGGGAGGAAGCCCTCTCCGTCGAGCGCTGGAACCGGCTGCACCCGTCGGAGCCGGCGCGCACGCCCTTCGTGGCCCGCAAGCTCAGCGAGGCCGAGGGCCCGTTCGTGGCGGTGAGCGACTTCGTCAAGGCGGTGCCCGACCAGGTCGCCCGCTGGGCGCCGGGCTCGTGGACCTCGCTCGGCACCGACGGCTTCGGCCGCAGTGACACGCGGGAGAAGTTGCGCCACCACTTCGAGGTCGATCACGGCCATGTCGTCGTCGCCGTGCTCGCCGCCCTCGCCCGCCATGGCGAGGTGAAGGACGAGGTCGTCGCCGAGGCCATCGCCCGCTACGACATCGACCCCGAGGCCCCCGAGCCCCTCCTCTCGTAGCCCTGCTCTCGTAGCCTGTGGGCCATGCCCGCCGACACGTTCTTCATCACCGGCGACGCCGAGGCCGACAAGCTGCTGCACGACGACCCGCTGGCGCTGCTGCTGGGGATGCTCCTCGACCAACAGGTCCCCATGGAGTGGGCCTTCGCCTCGCCGGCCAAGCTGCGCGACCGCCTCGGTGGCCAGCTCGACGCCACCGCCATGGCGGCCATGGACCAGGAGGCCTTCGTCACCGTCTTCTGCGACAAGCCGGCGCTCCATCGCTTCCCGGGATCGATGGGCAAGCGGGCGCACGAGCTCTGTCGGGTCATCGCCGAGGACTACAGCGGCGACGTGAGCCGTGTCTGGTCGGACGCGGCCACCGGTGACGAGCTGCTCGCTCGACTCAAGGCCCTTCCCGGCTTCGGCGGCGAGAAGGCCAAGATCTTCATGGCCGTGCTGGCCAAGCGGCTCGGTGTCCGGCCGCCCGGCTGGGAGACCGCCGCGGCCCCTTTCTCCGACGACGTGCGGCGCACGGTCGCCGACGCCGACTCACCCGAGCACCTGCTCGAGGTGCGCGCCTTCAAGAAGATGATGAAGGCGAAGGGCAAGGGAAAGGCAGATTGAACGTCGTCGTCAACGGTGACGACGCCATGGTCCCCGACGGGGCGTCGGTGGTCGACCTCCTGCACCAGCTCGGGCTCGGGGAGAAGTGGGTGATCGTCGAGCGAAACGGCGACCCGGTCGAGCGACGCGCCCTTGCGACGACGATGCTGGCCGACGGCGACCGGATCGAGCTGGTACGAGCCGTCGCCGGCGGCTGACGGTTCGCCTAGCGGGCGTCGGCGGCGGACACGACGACCTGGCCCCGCCCGCGTCGCTTGGCCTCGTACATGGCGGCGTCGGCGGCGCGGATGCCGTCGAGCACGCCGAGCAGGTCGCTCTCGACCATGGCGACACCGGCCGAGAACGACAGCGGCGTGTCCTCGATCACGATCGTCGACCGGGCCTGGTCGAGCAGCCGCTGGAGGCCGGCGGCGGCGCCGGTAGCCGTGCTGCCCGGCATGATCACCACGAGCTCCTCGCCACCCCACCGGGCCACCAGGTCACTGGCCCGCGAGTGGCGCAGCAGATCGGCAAGGGCCTGCAGGCACCGGTCGCCGGCCTCATGGCCGTGGAGGTCGTTCATCTGCTTGAAGTGGTCGATGTCGACGACACCAAC
>JAEKLB010000057.1 GCA_019510095.1 Acidobacteriota bacterium
GGGAGCCAGAGGGAACGGTTCCTCACATCGCGACGCTGGGGTGGGCTCGGTTCGCCGAGCGGTCGTCGATCTCGTCAGAGATCCTCGAGCTGCGCGCCCGACCGTGGCCACTGGTCGGCGCGCTCGGTCATCTCCCCCAGACGCTCCTGCACGGCGATTGGAAGATGGGCAACCTCGGCAGCAGTCCCGACGGCCGCACCGTCCTGCTCGACTGGGCGGTCCCGGGCGCGGGCGTGTGCACCAGCGACCTGCTGTGGTACCTCGCCGTCAACCGCGCTCGCCTTCCCCACACCAAGGAGGACGCCATCGATGCCTACCGAGCGTCGCTGGAACGAGCGGGCATCGACACGGACCAGTGGTGGGACAGGGCCATCGGCCTCACGCTCGTCGGCGCCCTCGTGCAGTTCGGGTGGGAGAAGGCGCTGGGCGACGCCGATGAGCTCGCCTGGTGGGAACAGGGCGCCCGCCGCCACCTGGGCTTTCTTTGAGCGAAGCGTCGGAGGAGTCGGTCATGGGCACACCCCTGCCATGCCCGAGAAGCGAGTCGCGACCCGCGCCGAGAAGCTGACGCCAGAGGAGAAGGTGGCCGGGAGCGACGACCCGGGCGAGCAGGCAAGGCTGATCCTCGAGGACTCCGACATTCGCAGCGCCGACCGTGACGCCTCGCCGGGCACCTTCCAGGAGCACCGCACCTCGGAGGTGGCGACCGCGCCGCCTACCGACGAGGTGCCCGACTGACCGACCTCACTCGGCGCCGAGGGCGGCGGCCACGTGCTCGTCGAACTCGGGATGCCGGGCTCGCCAGCGCGGATTGGTCGACCTGCCGGTCTCGACCTGTTCGCAGATGACTTGGTAGACGGTCTCGATCTCGTCGTCGTCATCGCGCTGCAGGTAGAAGTCCTTGATGTGGTAGCCGCCGAAGAACTCCACGATCTGCGGGTAGTCGTCGATGATGAAGTCGGGCACCGGGTCGACCTCGTACCGCTTCAGCCCCTTGGCGTAATCGACGATCGGCTTGGCGAACACGCCGGTCACATAGGGCTCGAGCCCATGGTCCTTCACGACCTTGTGCCGCTTGCCCTCGCCCGACCACACATGGACCTGATGGCCGTCCTCGACGAGCCGGGCGAACACCTCGCGCGTGTGCCGACGCAACGACCAGTCGGCCGACAGGATCGTGTAGTCGACGTCGAAGAAGATGTTCATTAGGAAGACAAAACTAACCGGCGAGCAGGGGGCGGATGCGGTCTGGCCGCAGGCCCTCGATGGTTCCCAGCACCGGCTCGATCCCGGGACGGGCCGTGATCACCCGGACGACCGTCTCGTCGAGGCCGGCGCTGAGTCGGGCATAGGCCGCCGGAGCGCCCTCGGCGGAGCCGTAGTACCCCACCGCGGTGAGCAGCTCGTCGGGGGCGGCGTCGACCAGGTCGTCCATCGACATGCCCCCGTCGCGCTTGGCCTCCAGGTCGGTCAGGACGTCGTCGAAGCCCATCTGCCCGAACATCCCGCGGTACCCGGCCGTGTTGGCGATGCCCGACCGACCCATGGCGTAGCCCAGCACCTGGGTCCCGAGGGCCCGGCGGGCGGCGTCGACGTCGTCGTCGATGCAGACGCGGATGTACATCGACATCGTGACCTCGGAGGCGTCGCGGCCGGCCTTGGCCGCGCCAGCAGCGACGATGGCCCGGGCCTCGGCGATCCGCGCCGGCGTGGCCCAGTTGAGCAGGGCACCGTCGGCGCACTCCCCCGCGAGCCGCAGCATCTGGGGACCGAGCGTTGCCAGGTACACCGGTACGGCCGGGAGATCAGTGGCGCCGAGCGAGGTTCGGCAAAGGGTGAAGGCCACGCCCTCGTGGTCGACGGTCTCGCCGGCGAGCAGGCGGCGAAGCACGACGGCGTAGTCGCGCATGACCGCCACCGGGCGGTCGGCGACACCCAGCGACTTCCAGAACCCGGTGCCGTAGCCGCCGGTGCCGAGGCCGAGGACGAAGCGACCGCCCGAGATCAGCCCGACGGTGGCCGCCTGGAAGGCCAGCGCCAGCGGCGTCCACATGCGGGCGGCGGGCACGACCGAGATCCCGGTGCGCAGGGCGGTGTCCTGCGACCATGCCGAGCACACGTGGAAGGCATCGGGAACCCCGATGGCCGGGGTCCAGGCACTCTCGAACCCCTGGCGGGCCGCCTCCCGGGCCGCGAGGCGAAGGTCGTCGAACGACAAGCCGAGTCGGGAGTCGAGACCGATGCCGATGATCACCGCCGCAGTCTGCCAGTTGTACTCCTTGCCCTTGCTAATTATCCTGGCTAAGGAATGGCCCCCAAGGCGACAGCCGCGACCAAGCCAGCCCCCGCCACCGACGTCACCCGGCTGCGCATGGCGCTGGCCCGGCTCGGCCGCCGGTTGCGGCAGGAGGGCACGGCGATCGACGACGTCACGCCGTCGCAGGTCTCGGCCATGGCGTCGCTCGACCAGCTGGGCGCGGCAACGCTCGGCGAGCTGGCGGCGGCCGAACGCATCCAACCGCCGAGCATGACGAGGATCGTCGCCCGGCTCGAGGAGGGTGGCTTCGTCTCCCGGACCGTCGATCAAACCGATCGCCGCTGCGTTCGGGTCGAGCTCACGCCGGCCGGCAGCGAGTTCCTGACCCGGAGCCGCACCCGCCGCGACGCCTACCTGACCGACCGGGTCGCCGACCTGTCGCCGGACGAGCAGGCGCTGTTGGCCGATGCCCTCCCGATCCTCGAGCAGCTCCTCGGCGAGGAGCGGTGAACGCCGCGGCCGCGCGGGCGCGGCTGGCGGACAACACGTTCCGGTCGCTCCGCGTCCGCAACTTCCGGCTGTGGTTCATCGGGCAGACGATCTCGATCGCCGGCACGTTCACCCAGATGGTCGCCCAGGCGTGGCTGGTGCTCGACCTGTCCCACAACAGCTCGGTCGCGGTGGGCACCGTCACCGCCCTCCAGTTCGCCCCCACCCTCGCCTTCGGGCTCTGGGGCGGCCTGCTGGCCGACCGCCTCGACAAGCGGAAGCTCCTCATCGGCACCCAAGCAGCCATGGCCGTCGTCGCCAGCGTCCTCGCCGTGCTCACCATCACCGGGCTCGTCCAGCTGTGGATGGTCTACGTGGCCTCGTTCCTCACCGGCATGGCCACCTTTGCCGACACGCCCGCCCGCCAGTCGTTCACCTCGGAGCTGGTGCGCGAAGACGACCTCGGCAACGCGGTCGGCCTGAACAGCGCCACGTTCAACGCCGCCCGCGTGGTCGGTCCCAGCGTCGCCGGCGTGGTCCTGGTCATCGGTGGTCCCGGTGCGTGCTTCGCCGTCAACGCGACCTCGTACCTCGCCGTCATCGTGGCGCTCGTGCTGATGCGCCCGGCTGAGCTGCATCGCCAGCCGCCGGTAGCCAAGGCCAAGGGCCAGCTGCGCGACGGCCTCCGCTACGCCTGGGGCCACTCCGTCCTCCGCGCCCATCTGCTGCTCGCGATCGCGATGGGCAGCTTCGGCCTGTCGTTCCAGGTCATCATGCCGGTGCTGGCCAAGCTCACCTTCCACGGCGGCGCCAGCACCTTCACCATGCTCATGGTGCTCCAGGGTTTCGGCGCGTTGGCCGGCTGCCTCGTCCTGGCCAGCCGCCCCGCCACCGGCACGACGGTCGTCGTGTCGGGGATCGCGTTCGGTCTCTGCCAGGTGCTGGCCGGCCTGGCGCCGAGCCTGGGCTTCGCCCTCGTGCTGATGCCGGTGCTGGGCTACGCCATGATCACCGCGCTCTCCTGCTCGAACGCCATCGTCCAGATGATCGCGGCGCCAAGCTTCCGGGGCCGGGTGATCGGCACACGGTCGCTGATCATCCTCGGCGGCACGCCGATCGGCAGCATGATCAGCGGTTACATCAGCGACCACCTCGGGCCCAGATGGGCCCTGGCCATGGCCGGCAGCATCGTCGCTCTCGTCAACCTGGCCTGCGCCAAGGGCCTCCGCAGCGAGCACCGCCCCGCGCTCGTCGAGGACGAGCATGACGACGACATCCTGGTCGTCGCCGTCGCCTGATCGTTCTTCGGCGAGTTCGCCGCACATCGTGCGGGGAACTCGCCAAAGAACAGCGATGGTGGGTCGTCAGGCGGGGACGCCGAGGAAGTTGGCCAGGTTGTCGCGCATGATGCGCTTCTGGTCCTCCTCGGAGAAGGTGGAGAGCTGGGCGCCGACGTACTGCGCCGGGTAGGCAAGACCCTCGCCGTGGGGGAAGTCGGAGCCGAACACGATCGGGTCGATGCCGATCTCGGAGACCACCCGCTGCACGTTCTCCTCGGGGTACGGCGCCACGATGAACCGCTCCTTGAAGATCTCGCTGGGTCGCTGCTCGAGCTTCCCGAAGGTGCCCTTGCGCCCGAGCATGAAGGCGTGGTCCATCTTGCGGACGGTGTAGGGAACCCACACGGTGCCCATCTCCGACAGGCACACCTTCATGTTGGGGAACCGCCCGAAGAAGTTGTGCAGGATGAGCGATGAGGTGAGGTCGATGGCCGGCTTGTCGCCCCAGGCCTGCATCCACTGCAACGCGGTGAAGTGCCCGAAGGTGTGCTCGGGGTCCTCCGACAGGTCGGCGCTGTACTTCTGGTAGTCGGTGGCGCCGAGGTGGGCGCACAGGCGCACGCCGGCCTCGTTGACCCGCGACCAGATCGGGTCGAAGACGGGGTCGGCCACCGAGCGACCGCCGAACGGGTTGTCACGGCCGCCATGGGCGTGACCCCCCTTGATCTGGATGATCGGCGCACCGGTCTCGATGAGGACCTCGATCTCCTTCACCGCCAGGTCGACGTCGGCCAGGGCGATGTACGGCGGGAGGAACAGCCGGTTGTCGTGGGCGTAACCGATCTCCTCGTAGATCCACCGGTTGAACGCCCGGATGTTGGCGTACATGGCGTCGACGTCGTCAGCGAACTCGAACTCGATGTCGTGCGCCGAGGCGGGGAACATGAGCGCCGCCTCGATGCCCTGCTCGTCCATCAGCGCCAGCCGCAGGTCGCGGTTGCCATAGGCCTCGGACAAGTGGCGGAACTGCTCGATGACGGACTTGCGCTCCTCGGCCGACAGGCCCTTCAGCGGGTTGAGCCGGTTGAGCAGCTTGCCCGGCATCTTGAAGTTCTCTTCGTCCTTGTCGATCGCCAGGTTCCCGGCCTCGACCTGCTTGGCGATGATGTTCTCGCCGAAGCTCTCGACGGTGAACTTCGAGGGACGGCCGGCGAACAGCTGGAGCTGCTTGCCCTCGGCGGTCTCGACGAAGGTGATCGCCTTGTCCTTCTGGGCCGGGTCGATGTAGTCCTGGTAGAGCGTCGGCGGCTCGGTGAAGTGGTTGTCGGCGTCGAAGATCTTGTACGGCAGCTCGCTCATGGTTCCCCCGTGTCTCGGTCTGCTGGAAAGGCTACGCCCGCGTCATTCGGTGCGCAGGACCGAGCCCTGGGCGTTGAAGAAGAAGCCCCCCATGGGGAGCAGGGCCTTGGTCGCCCCCGGCACCTGGCGCTCGCCGGCCAGGCCCTGGAGCTGGTGCACCGCTTCCCGGGTGTGCCCCGAGCCCTGGGTCCCGCCCTCGGACAGGGCGCCGCCATGGGGATTCACCGGGATCCGGCCCTTGATCAGGATCCGGTTGGTCTCCTTGTCCCAGTTGTCCTCGATGAAGCCCCTGGCCTCACCGAGACCACACCAGCCGACGTTCTCGATCCAGCTCACGGTGATGAACGTGAAGCCGTCGTACGGGAAGAAGACGTCGATGTCGTCGATCCAGATGTCGCTCTTGGCCCTGAGCGACTCCACCGTGACGTGCTGACCGTGATGGGTCAGGCTCGGTGTCTGGTCCTCTTCGTTCTGGGCGACCTGGCCGTTGGTGCAGGCATGGATCAGCACCGGCTTGAGCTTCATGTCGCGGGCCCGCTCGGTCGTGGTGATGATGAAGGCGTCGGCGCCATCGATGGGGACGTCCATGTCGAGCATCGACAGTGGCCACCGGATCATGCGGGTGTTGAGGTAGTCCTCCATGGTCAGCGGCTCGCCGCGCATCACGGCTGCGGGGTTCCGCTGGGCGTTCGACCTGTCGTTGACGGCGATGTAGCCGAACAGGTCGCGTGACTCGTTGTACTCATGCAGGTAGCGGCTGGCCCATGCCGTGTAACCGACCGCCCCTCCGACGGTGTCCGGACCGAACCCGTCACCCAACGCCTGGGCGTTGGGGTTCGACGCGAAGGCGCGGGCACGGAAGGGGTCGTTGGAAGCCGACCGTGAGTTCGACGCATTGCGGTAGATCGAGTGGTACGCCAGCGCGACGTCGCACTGACCAGAGGCCACCGCACCGACGGCGTTGGCGATGCTGAACCCGAAGGGCACCCCCGCACCGACGTAGTAGTTGACCTCGGGGATGCCGAGCGCCGCCTGGATGTAGCCGTTGTTGGCGCCGATGAGCCCGTTGACCTCGCTCTTGTCGATGCCGGCGGCCTCGATGGCCTTGACACATGCGTCGAGCGCCAACGACGCCTGGGTGACCTCTCCCGCGCTGCGTGTGAAGCCGGTCGTGGCGGCCGAGGCAAAGGCAACCTGGTCCTTGTTGGGGTTCCGCTTGGCGATGCTCATCTCAGCGACCTCCACCGTCGTTTGCCAACCGCCACACCGGATAGGGCTTTCCGTTGCGCTCGATCCAGTCGAGCTCGACCCGCTTGCCGATCTCGAGGTCGTCGTTGTCGGCGCCGACGACCGTGCTGGTGAACCGCAGACCTTCCTGCTCGTCGAGCTCGACCGTCGCCACCGGATGCGGCGTCGAGTAGTCGACGCCCTCGGCAGGCGGACCCTGGTGCAGCAGGATCAGCAGATGAATGGTGCCGGTGCCGGCGACCGGTGTCGCCACCAGGTTCTTCGACCAGCAGTTGGGGCAGATCGGCTTCGGGCGGTGGTGCCACCAGCCGCAGTCGCTACAGCGGCTGAGCCGTAGCTCCTTGTGCAGCAGGCCCCGGTAGAGGTGCTTGTTGATGTGGTCGAGCCGGACGTTGTCGAACCGCTCGAGCAGCTCCGCGTCGCTCTCTTCGGTGCTGGTTGCCGCCATACGTGATCCCCCTTGGTGAGAACTGGGGGGAGTCTGACAGCTACGCCGACGCCATGCGCCGGTCGCCGGGAGCCGGCCACCGCGAGCGAAGCAAGGGGATCACCAGCACGGCAACCAACGTCATCCACGCCTTGCCGATGATCTGGCCCTGCCAGAAGGCGAGCGAGTGGAACGCGATCTGGAGGAACACCACGGTGTCGACCACCAGTCCCACGCTGTTGGACAGCAGGACCGCGGCGACCACCCGGCCGCGGTCGACCAGCGGCGTGTAGACCGCGAAGTCGAGCGCCTCCGAGATGAGGAAGGCCACCGCCGACGCCCACGCCAACGAGGGCGCCACGGCGTAGGAGAGGACCGCTCCGAGCAGGATCGCGCCCACTGTCGCCCACCGGCCGAGGGTCGACTGCACGACGTCGCGCACGGTGAACGCCAGGCCCACCCAGAGCACACCCGAGGGTGCCCGGTAGCCGAAGCCGACGGGGATGGTGTGCGGTCCTCCGGGGAACGTCTGGCTGCCGATGTGCTGCACGAACCAGTTGGCGGCGACCACCGTCCCCACGTAGAGGACGAGAGCCGGCAGCCCGATCTGCACTCGCGAACGGTCACCCACGGGGCGGCGGGCTGCCTCGCTCGGCGGTGCACTCGGTCACGATGCCGCCCCGGACGTGCTGGGTGACGATCACCCGGAGGCCGGACGCACCGGTGGCACGGGCGACCTCGTCGGCGATCTCCACGGCGAGTGCCTCGGCGAAGACCCCCCGGTCGCGGAACGACCACAGATACCGCTTCAAGGACTTCGACTCGATGCACTGGCCAGCGGGCACGTAATCGATCTCCAGCGACGAGATGTCGGGCTGGCCCGTCATGGGGCACACCGACGACAGCTCGTCGGTGGTGAACCGCACCCGCGTGCAGCCGCGAGGTGCATCGAAGGTCTCGAGGTGATCGAGCGGGCCGCGGTCGTCCATCAAGCCGGGCAGCGTAGAGGTCGCGTCAGCGGGCCCTGACGTCCCAGACGTGGTGGATGGTGTCGTGCACCATGTAGCGGGCGATGGAGGCGACCGTGAAGGCCCTGTCGTCGGAGCGACGCCCCGGTCGGTCCCACTGCTCGGGGGTCAGGCCGTCGAGCCGGTTCGCCAACGCACCGGCGGCAGCGACGAGCTCGCCGGCGACGACTTCTGGCTCCTGCTCGTGGTACCGCTCGTCGATGGCGGTGACGTCCTGGTCCCAGTTGGGATAGAGCGGATCGTCCTCGGCGAGCATCCTGCCGATGCGCCAGTCGTAGAGCCGATACACGTCACGCACGTGGCAGCCGTATTCGAGCGGCGACCAGGTCGCCTCGTCAGGCCGCCGGGCGAGGTCGTTGCCGCCCGCTGTCAGCACCTTCGACCATGCGAGAGCGTTGCCGCGGACGAGCGCGGCCACCGCCGTGGGCAGACAGGTGCTGGCGTCGAAGCCGCAGTCGGGGCACGACTCGGCCAGCACCCACGTCCAGTCCTTGTCGTCCGGCGTGATCGGCACAGGCCGCGACGGTAGGTGCCCAGAACTCTCTGACGAAGGGGTTTCTCGGCGATCGAGAAGATCGCTGCGGTCGGCAAGTTGCTGGCTGCGCAGCGGGTCGTGCAGACAGGGGCGTGGCATGGCCACGGCCGGTCGGAGGCGGACTGGCTCGCGAAGCAGTCGGGTGTGTCCCATGGGCGGGCCCGGTCGATCTTGGACGCCGCGGACAAGTTGGGCGCCGTGCCCGAGGTGGAGGCGGCCGCCCGCAACGGCGAGTTGAGCGAGGCCCAGGTGCGGGAGATCGCGCCGGCCGCCGCTGCGGATCCGAGCGCCACGAACCAGTTGTTGGACTCCGCGAGGAACGAGGCGTTCGGCAAGACGAAAGAGAAGTGCGCGCGGGTCCGGAACGCGGCCGCTGGGGACGACGCGGCGCGGCATCAGCGGATCAAGGACAACCGGTTCTTGCGGATCTGGCAGGACCAGTTCGGCGCCGGACGCCTCGAAGCGTCAGGGGCGCCGGAGGTCATCGCCCGGTTCCGGGCCGCGCTCGAACCGTTCCGGGAACGGGCATTCAAGCAAGCCCGGGCCGAGGGACGGAAGGAACGCCCCGAGGCCTACGCATTTGACGCCCTCGAGCTCTGGTTGAACGAGCAAGCCGGTCATGTGTGCGGCGGTGCGCCGAAGCGGCGGCGACGCCAGCGCACCCCCGACGCCGAAGCGATCCTCCTGATCGACATCGGCGCCCTCAAGAGAGGCCACACCGAACCAGGGGAGAGCTGCGAGATCGCCGGGCTCGGCCCGGTCCCGGTGCAGTCAGCCCGGGAGCTCATGGGCGACGCCCTCTTGCGGATCGTGCTCAAGGGCGGCGTCGACATCCGAACCGTGACGCACAGCAAGAGGACGATCAACGAGGTCCTCCAGACCGCGTTGCTGGCCTCCGGGTGGGCCTGCGACAACCCCGAGTGCCCCAACCGGCATCGCCTTGAACGCGACCATCTCGAAGCAGTTGCACTCGGTGGGGTCACCGCGCTGTTCAACCTGAGACCGAAGTGCAAAGGCGGGTGCCACCAAGACAAGACCCGCGACGACATGACCAAGCTGCGCGAACGCCGCCGGCCTCCACCCAAGGCCGCCGCGGCATGAGTGCCGGCGTGGGAGATCGGCGGCTAGCCGAGCATGGGCGGGGGTGGCGGGGTGTAGCCGGGTGGGCCGAGGTCACCGATGAGCCAGCCTTCGACCTGGTCCATCCGCACCCGTACGTAGCCGCCCTCATCGGGCACTGGGCCCACGGCGGTGACCACCCGGGCGTTGCGGAGGTGGAGGTGGAACGGCCGGAGGTCGGCGGCGTCGCCTTCCTTCTCGGTCTTGGCGCCGCCGGTGCCGCGGATCTCCAGCTCCGATTCCGAGGGGAACCAGCTGCGGCCGATGGTCTTGAAGAAGGTCTGGATGCTCTGGGCTCCGTCGCCCGCCGCCTCGAGGACGTACTCGCCCAGCTCCTCGGTGAACATCCGGGGCGGGATGAGGGTGCCCGACAGCCAGGTACCGCCGACCAGGACGCTGACCCCGAGCTGCACGCCGGCCCCGTTCATCACGTCGACGAATGCCTGCAGCATGGGATCGACCGTGCGCTCGGTCACCGATCGTCACCCACCTGCCAGAACGTAGGCGATGGATCGACCAGGATCGGGGGGCCGTGCACCTGCGCTATCCGCCCCAGCTACCGATCACCGACCGCAAGGACGAGATCGTGGCCGCCATCGACGACCACCAGGTCGTGGTGCTCGCTGGCGAGACCGGCTCGGGCAAGAGCACCCAGCTGCCGAAGATGTGCCTGGAGCTCGGGTTGGGCGACGAGGGGCTCATCGGCCACACCCAGCCCCGTCGGCTGGCCGCCCGCACGGTGGCCGAGCGGGTCGCCGAGGAGCTCGGCACCACCGTCGGCGAGCTCGTTGGTTATACGGTCAGGTTCACCGATCGGGTCGGGGAGCAGACGTTGGTGAAGGTGATGACCGACGGGATCCTGCTGACCGAGATCCAACGTGACCCGCTCCTGCGCCGCTACTCGACCCTGATCGTCGACGAGGCCCACGAGCGCAGCCTCAACATCGACTTCATCCTCGGCTACCTCAAGCAGCTGCTCCCCCGTCGGCCCGACCTGAAGCTGGTCATCACGTCGGCGACCATCGACACGGCGCGCTTCGCCGCCCACTTCGGCGACGCCCCGGTGATCGAGGTGTCCGGCCGCACCTATCCGGTCGAGGTTCGCTACCGCCCGCTGGTCGACCCCGACCAGTCGCTAGAGCGCGATCAGACCGAAGCCGTGTGCGAGGCGGTGGAAGAGCTCCGCGCCGAGGGCCCCGGCGACGTGCTGGTCTTCCTGAGCGGCGAGCGGGAGATCCACGACACGGCCGACGCACTCCGAGCGCTCGATCTGCCGGGCACCGAGCTGCTGCCGCTCTATGCCCGGCTGTCGGCAGCTGAGCAGCACCGCGTGTTCCAGCCTCATGCTGGCCGACGGATCGTGCTGGCCACCAACGTGGCCGAGACGTCGCTCACCGTTCCCGGCATCAGGTACGTGGTCGATGCCGGAACCGCCCGGGTGTCGAGGTACAACCGCCGAACCAAGGTGCAACGCCTCCCCATCGAGCCGGTGTCCCAAGCCGCCGCCAACCAGCGGGCCGGTCGGTGCGGGCGGGTGGCACCGGGGATCTGCATCCGGCTCTACGCCGAGGACGACTTCGAGGCCCGGCCACCCTTCACCGAGCCGGAGATCCTCCGGACCAACCTCGCCTCGGTGATCCTCCAGATGGAGTCACTCGGGCTCGGTGAGGTCGCCGAGTTCCCCTTCCTCGATCCGCCCGATGCCCGCAGCGTCAAGGACGGCGTCACGTTGCTCGAGGAGCTCGGCGCGCTGGCACCGGGGGAACAGTCCGGCCGCCGGCTCACCCGGCTCGGCCGCAGGCTGGCGCAGCTGCCGGTTGATCCCCGGCTCGGGCGCATGGTGCTCGAAGCCGACCGCCACGGGTGCGTGCGCGAGGTGCTGGTGATCGCGGCTGCCTTGTCGATCCAGGATCCCCGCGAGCGGCCGCCGGGCAAGCAGCAGGTCGCCGATCAACACCACGCCCGCTTCACCGACCCCGACTCCGACTTCCTCTCACTGCTCAACCTGTGGCACCACCTGCGCGAGCGCCAGCGGGAGCTGTCGTCGAACCAGTTCCGGCGGCTGTGCCGGGACGAGTTCCTCAACCACCTCCGGATACGGGAGTGGATGGACATCTACAGCCAGCTCCGCCAGGTCGCAGGCGGTCTCGGTGTGCGCCTGGGAACCCCGAGCTGGTGGAGACCAACCGCCTCTGGGCACGCACCGTGGCCCGCATCCAGCCGGAGTGGGTCGAGCGTGCCGGCTCGCACCTGGTCCAGCGCACCTACAGCGAGCCGACATGGGACGCCGGGCGCGGCGCGGTGATGGCCATCGAGCGGGTGACGCTGTACGGGCTGCCGATCGTCGCCGGGCGCCGGGTCGACTACGGACGGGTCGACCCGGCCCTCGCGCGTGAGCTGTTCATACGCCACGCCCTCGTGGACGGCGATTGGGAGACCCACCATCGCTTCTTCCACGACAACGCCGCGTTGATCGACGACGTGCTCGCCCTCGAGGCACGGGCCCGCCGGCGCGACATCCTCGTCGACGACGACGTGCTGTTCGACTTCTACGACCAGCGCCTCCCGAGCGACGTGCGGTCGGCGCGCCACTTCGACCGGTGGTGGAAGAAGGCCAGCGCGGGTGAGCCGGGAATGCTCGACTTCACCCTCGAGCTGCTGACCGGCGACGACCGCGGTCAGCTGGATCCTCACGACTTCCCCGACGCCTGGCGCCAGCGAGATCTGCTGCTGCCGATCACCTACGAGCTCGACCCGGCATCGGCGATCGACGGTGTCACCGTGCACGTCCCGCTGGCCGTGCTCAACCGGGTGCAGCCCACCGGCTTCGACTGGCTGGTGCCGGGACGGCGGGCCGAGCTGGTGGCCGCCCTCATCCGCTCGCTGCCCAAGCAGGTCCGCCGCCACGTGACGCCGGCCGCCGAGCACGCCGCCTCCTTCCTCGAGCTCACCTCGCCCGCCGACGGCCCCCTCCTCGAGGTGCTCGCCCGCCATCTCGCCCGGCGGGCGGGCATCGAGGTCATGGCCGACGACTTCGACATCACGCGCCTGCCGCCACATCTCGTCGTCACCTTCCAGGTGGACGACGATGCCGGCGAGCCCCTCGCCATGGGCAAGGACCTCGTCTCGCTCCAGCACCAGCTGTCACCGCAGGTGAAGGCCGCCATCAGCGAGGCGGCCGGCGGCCTGGAGCGGACCGGCCTGGCTCAGTGGGAGGTCGGTGACCTGCCGAGCGTCGTCGAGGTCGAGCGCTCGGGCCAGACCGTCCGCGGCTACCCGGCCCTGGTCGACGAGGGCCAGACGGTGGGGCTGCGGGTCCTGTCGACCCGGGCCGAGCAGCGGGTGGCCCACTGGGGCGGCACCCGCCGACTCCTTCGACTGGCGGTCCCGACGTCGACCAAGGCCCTCTCCCGCCAGCTCGGGCGGGACTCGACACTGGCGCTGACCTACGCACCCCACGACAGCACACGGGCGCTGATCGACGACTGCACGACCAGCGCGCTCAACAGCCTCATGGCCCGCCACGGCGGGTTGGTGTGGGACGAGGCTGGCTTCGACGAGCTGCGGGCTCAGGTGCAGACCGAGCTCCCCGGCACGCTCCTCGAGATCGTCGAGACCGTGGCGCGGCTCCTCCATGCCGCCCGTCGCATCGAGCAACGAGTCGACGAGCTGGCATCGCCCGGCCTGCTCGACGCCCTGACCGACGCCCGGGTCCAGCTCGCCCGGCTCGTCTACCCCGGCTTCGTCGCCGCCAGCGGCGCCGACCGCCTCCGTCACCTCGAGCGCTACCTGCGAGCCATCGAGCGCCGCCTCGATGCCCTGCCCACCAACCCGGCGCGTGACGCCGACCGCATGCGCCGGATCCAACAGCTGTGGTCGCGCTACCAGGCAGTGGCCCGCACCCGCTCCGGCCCGGAGATCCGGTGGATGATCGAGGAGCTGCGGGTCAGCCTGTTCGCCCAGTCGCTGGGTACCGCGCACCCGGTGAGCGAGAAGCGCATCCTCGACGCCATCGCCGCCGCCTGATGCCGGCTCAGGGGTAGCCGGCTCCCGGCGTGCTGACGCCGACGGCTTCGATGCGGCCGCCCATGGCGGCGCGGCCTTCGTCGGACGGACCGGGTGCGGTGCAGAGCAGGAGCGTGCGGCGGTCGGCGCCGCCGAGGGCGCATGCGTACGCCGGCTGCGAGGCGACCACCGTCTCCAGGACGTCGCCGCCCTCGGCGACTCGGCGCACCTCGGGATGGTCGGCCCATGCCACCCAGACCGCGCCATCGGCGTCGAGGCAGATGCCGTCGGGCGTGCTGCCCGGGAGCTCGGCCCACGTGCGGCGAGAACCGAGCTCACCCCACTCGCCAATGGTGAACGCGGTGAGCCGGTGAGCTTCGTACTCGGCGACGATGAGCGTGGCACCGTCGGCAGTGATGGCCATGCCGTTGGGCGACGCCATGCCAGCCACCACGACCCGGGCCTTGCCGGCGGCGTCGACCATCACCAGGTCGGCGGGATTGCCGACGGCGCCGACGTAGAGCCAGCCGGCCGGGTGGCGGACGGCGTCGTTGCGCCACCCGCCCCCGAACTCGGAGAGCGAGGCGAGCTCGGTGAGCTGTTCACCGCCGTCGTCCCGGTACACCGCGGCCCGCGCCATCGAGACCACGAGCATCCGCCCCTGGTCGTCCCACGTCAGGCCCGACGGCGCCCCGGGCACCCGATCGCAACGGGTGGCGACCTCGCCGGTCGCGATGTCGATCGACACGACCTTTCGAGTCCCCATGTCGGAGATGTACAGCCGGCCGTCCCGCCAACGGGGCGATTCCGGAAAGCTCAGCCCGCCGACCACGGTCGACGTCGAACCAGTCATCGCCGGGAATGTATCGATGACGCCTGGTCGGCGGGCCGAGAGTCGAGCGACCTACTCCCGGGCGTCCCGCTCCGCTTGTGCCCGTTCCCGCTCCTGCCGCTTGCGCTCCTGCTCCTGGCGCCTGCGCTCCCGCTCGGCCGCCTTCCGGCCCTGCTTGGCCGTGGTCGTCGAGGTGGTCGAGGTCGTGGTGGGGCTGGTGAGCGGCCGGGTCAGGTACACCGGGTTGGCGTCGGGATGGGCGCCCTGGGCACCCAGGTAGATGTCGGCAACCGCCATCCTGGCGCCGTCACGGCTCAGGTCGAGCCACATCGAGCTGGCGCAGGGTGACCGCCAGTCGACGCCGTCGATCTTGCCGTAGTTGCGGAACACGAAGGAGAACGACCTGCGATCGCGGCCGCCGCGCAGCTTGTCGTTCTTCTCGTTCTTCACCGCGTGGTCACGGATGGGGCGGTTCGACCGCACCACGCCGCTGAAGGTGACCTTGTTCGATCCCGGGTGGGTGACCCGCAGGTGCCAGCCCTTGCGGTCGTGCCAGAGATAGACGCCCGAGGCGGCACCAGCTCGGAAGCTCGCCGTCTGGCCGACGACCGCGGCGGGCCACGCGCCGGTGGCGCACGCGTTGCTCGGCATCGCCGTGGTGGTCGTGGTGGTGGGCGGGGCGGTCGTCGAGGTGGTGCTCGTGGTGGTGCTGGTCGGAAGGTCGACGAGGGTCGTCGAGGTCGAGGTGGTCGACGTGGTCGACGTGGTCGTGGAGCTGGTGGTGGTCTGGGCTGCGGCACCCGGCACGAGACCGAAGAGGATCGACGTGGCGGCAGCAGCTGCGGCGGTGAGTGTGAGCGTGAACTTGGCGCGCATGTAGGGCCCTCCTTCAGGGTCCACCATTCCTTCGACACGGGCGCGGCCAAACCTCCCGGCGGCGCGAGGATCTGGGTAGAGGAGCGGCGATGCCCACCAACCCGACAAATGGGATCATCGGCGAACCGGTCGTTGACGACAATCCCGAACGGAGCCGGTACGAGCTGAAGATCGACGGCCACGTCGTCGGTGTGGCCGACTACCAGCGCGACGGCGAGAACCGCCTGGTGTTCCCCCACACCGAGATCGACGGCTCGCGACGGGGCCAGGGACTCGGCGCGGTGCTGGTCAAGGCGGCTCTCGACGACGTACGCAGCCAGGGCAAGCAGATCATCGCCCGCTGCTGGTACGTGGCCGAGTTCATCGACCTGCACCCCGAGTACCGGGACCTCCTGGTCAGGCCGTGACCCACTCCATGCGCAGGCCGAAGGTGGCAGCGGGATCGGTCCAGAGCCGGGTGTCCTCGCGCTCGAGGACCGGCAGGCCGGTGGCGACGACAGCATCGAGGTCGGTCACCTGCACCGCGAACGAGTGCAGCCGCTCGCCCACCCGGTCGAGGAATGTCGCGTAGCGACTGCTGACCGATCGGGGCGTCACCAGCCGCAGCACCATGTCACTGATCCGGAGGTCCAGCGTGTCCTCCTCACCCCTCGGCCCGGCGGGAAGCCCATCGACGACGGTCGCGCCGGTGAGGTCCTCGAGGAAGGAGCGGACCTCCTTGACGTTGCGAACGACGGCGGTGACCCACCCAACGCCGAGGACCGGCCCCGACGCCGGTGCCACCGTGTTCGCCGCCGGGGTCGCTCCCCGGTCGGTCCAGGCCATGAGGAGCCCGAACGTGTCCTTGGGATGGGTGAAGAAGCGACGGGCCGCGAGGTTGGTGTCGCCCACGTGGATGCCGCGCTGGCGGATGAGGTTCTCGGCGACCCAGAGATCGTCGACCCGCCACGCAACGGAATGCAGACCAGGGCCGAACCGCTCGACGTACTGGCCGAGGGGCCCGCGCGGGCCGGCCGCCGCCAACAACGCCACCTGGGTGTGGCCGAGGCGAGCCGTGGTCACCTGCTGCTCGCCACCCGGTTCCTCGAACGACGGCTGCACGTCGGCGCTGAGCACCTCGGCGAGCCACGGGGCCGGGTCGTCCTGGCCGAGCTTGGTGGCGATGCCCAACTGGTGAAAGGAGTCGACGGCGACGGGCTCGGTGGTGGCCAAGGTGATCTCCTCGCGGTCGGCGATGTGGTCAACCGTGCCGATGATGGCACTCCAGGCGCCAGGCCCAGGCCCCGGCGACCGCCCTGCTGCTTGACTGAGACGCCATGGACCTGCTCGACGCCATGCGCACCACACCCGCTACTCGGGCGTTCACCGACGACGACATCCCCGACGAGGTCGTGTACGAGATCCTCGACGCCGCCCGCTTTGCGCCCAACGGAGGCAACCGCCAGGCGTGGAAGGTCGTCATCGTCCGCGATCCCGCGGTCAAGGAGGAGATCGCCCGGCTCTACGACCTCGGCGCGCGCGAGTACAGCGCCCACGCCCAAGCAGGGCTTGTGCCGTTCTCAGCCGGCGAGGCCCACTGGCGCACCGAGCCGGCGGTCGACCTCGAGGCCGCCCGCCAGACGCCGACGACCATGTCGAGCCGCCACATCGCAACCGCGCCGGTGCTGGTGGTCATCCTCCTCGACCTCGACCGCTGCTCGGCCGTCGACAGCGGGCTCGACCGGCTGAGCATCTCGGCCGGGGCATCGGTCTATCCGTTCGCCCACAACATCCTCCTGGCTGCCCGGAGCCGGGGCTTCGGCGGGCACTTCACGTCGGTGCTGGCCCGCCAAGAGCACGCCTTGCGCACGTTGCTCAACATCCCCGAGAACGTGGCGCTGGCGACCATGCTGCCCCTCGGCAAGCCCGAGAAGGAGCTGAGCAAGCTGAAGCGGGCCCCCGTCGAGGAGTTCACCACCGTCGGCACCTACGACGGCCCCGCCTTCACGAAGTGACGGGTCTGCTCGCGCTCACGCCCTCCGCTTGACCAGCGCGTCGACCATCGGTCCCTCGAGCGCCCCGGTCATGCCGCCACCGATGAAGCCGGCGTCGACGATGAGGCAGGTCCCGCTCACGAAGGACGCTGCGTCGCTGGCCAGGAAGACGAGCGGGTAGGCCTGCTCGTCGGCCGTCGAGCCAGGGCGACCCATCATCGCCTGGAAGCCGGTCTCGAAGCCCTGCCAGCCCTCCGTCGATGCCATGAGCGGCGTCATCGTCGGCCCCGGCGCGGTGGCGTTGATCCTGATGCCACGGCGCATCAGATCGGGAGCCTGCCGCCCGCAGTAGGCGATCATCACCCGCTTGAAGAACGAGTAGTCGTTGCGTTCTGGGTTGGCCTCGATCCACTTCACCGCGGTCTCGTAATCGGGCGTGTCGAGCACCTCACCGATGGCGTCGAGATCGTGCTCCCAACCCATCCCCCCGATCGAGGCGATCATGGCGATCGACGCCCCACGCGTGAGCAGACCGCGGTCGAGGGCGCTCTCGATCAGATGGCGCTGGCCGATGAAGTTGATCTGGGGCAGGGGCGCACCGCCGGAGATGCCGGCGCAGGAGAAGAGGGCGTGCACCGGGTCCGTGACCTGATCGAGGGCGGCGTCGATCGAGGCCTTGTCCACGAGATCGAGCTGGATGAAGCGGTCATGAGCGCCGAGTGGCTCCTTCACGTCCATCACGGTGACCGTGCCACCCAGCTCCTTGACCAGGTCGCCGGTGGCCTGACCCATGCCGCTGGCGCCGCCCACGACGAGCGCGTGCTTGCCGTCGAACCGGAACGCCTCGATGCCCATGCGTGCCCTCCCTCGTTGCCACCCCACCGTGCGGGTCCTGTCTACTGCAACCTCTCCGTCGGCTCCAGGGCCTCACCAGGGGTGGCAACGTCACCCAACGACATCGACAGGGCGACGGCGTTGGCCGTCTCAGTGAGGTCCTCGACGTCGGCGAGATCGACCGGCGCCGGCGGGCGGGCGAGGACGAGGATGACGAAGCCAGCGGTGCCCACGTAGGCCAGGAGACCGAAGGCGAATGGCCGGATCGTGCCGTCGAAGGCGTCGTCCACCAACGAGCCGAGCAGGGCTCCCCCGCCGGTGGACACGGTGCCGAGGATCGCCGCCGCCATGCCCGCGACATGGGGCAGCGGCGCCATGGCGGCGGTGTTGCAGTTGGGAACGAGCGACGTGACGCCAGGCAACAGCACGGCCAGGCACAGGCAGAACACCAGCAGCGGGGGCTTGCCGCCGGTGACGAGGGCAACGACCGCGAGGAGCCCGGCCGCCGACACCGCGTGGAGGGCACCGTTGCGCACCAGCCGGGCGAGCCCGAGCCGCATCACCAACCGGGCGCTGGCCAGTGATCCGATCCCCAGCGTGCAGGCCAGCAGCCCGAAGATGACGGCGAAGTGGTGGCTCTGCCCGAAGACCTCGTCGATGATGATCTCGGAGCTTCCGATGTACGAGGTCATCGCCCCGAACAGGCACGTGACCGCCAAGCCGAAGGCCAAAGCCTGGCGATTGCCCGCGACGGCACGGGCCGCGTCGACCAGCGCGCCTGGCGACACCGAGCGCCGTCGCGCAACAGGCAGGGTCTCGGGCAAGCGCGTCGCCCACACGGCCAGACCGACGGCGGCCATCACGGGCAACCAGAGCACGACGCGCCACGGAAAGACCGTCATCAAGGCCGAACCGAGACCGGGGGCGAACACGGGCACGAGGATGAACGTCGCCATCACGTGCGACATGGTCCTGGCCATTCGGTCACCCTCGTGGGTGTCACGGACCATGGCCAGCGCCAGTGAACGGGGTCCCGCCGCGCCGAACCCCCAGACGAACCGGCAGACGACGAGGCCGGTGAGGGTCGTCATGGTCGCTGACGCGGCCGCCCCGGCGACGAAGACGCCGAGACCGATGTAGAGCAGCCGCTTGCGGCCGTAGCGGTCGGAGAGCGGCCCGTAGAACAGTTGGCCGAGAGCGAGCCCGAAGAAGAACGTGGTGATGATGCGGGAGACCTCGGTCGAGTCGGGCGCCAGCCCGAACGAATGCCGCATGTCCGGAAACGCCGGCAGCATCACGTCGATCGACATGGCCGCCATGGCGATGCACGTGGCGATGAGGGCGACGAACTCCTTGCCGCCGACTTCGACCTTTCGGCGCGCCATCCGGCGATCCTGGCACAGTCCGCGATCGGTCAGCCGGGCGCAGCAACCATCCGGTCGCGACCAGCGCGCTTGGCGTCGAGCAGGGCAGCGTCAGCCATGGTCAGGAGCGACTCGAAGTCCTCGCCGTGGTACCGGGAGTCGGCGAGGCCGTACGACGCGGTGAAGCCGGGCGTGGCTCCAGTGACGAGGGCGAGAACGAGGGAGTCGCGGAGACGCTCGGTCACTCGCTCCGCCTCCTGCAGATCGCAGTCGGGGAGCACCAGCAGGAACTCCTCCCCACCGAGGCGGCACGCGAGGTCACCGGGACGGAGCGCCCGCTTCACGACACCGGCGAAGAGCCGCAGGGCGCGATCGCCGGTCTCGTGCCCGTGGGTGTCGTTGAGGACCTTGAAGTGGTCGAGATCAGCCTCCACGACTGCGTACTGGCGCCCCTCGCGCAGGACCGGGCGGAGGGCATCCTCCAGGCTGCGCCGGTTGAGCAGCCCGGTGAGGGAATCGGTTGACGCCTGCACCTGGGAGCAGGTCAGGGCCCGGATCATCCCGATGCGGGCGCCGGCCTCGTTGGCGACTGCCTCGAGACCGGCGACGACCTCGGTGCTCGGCGGCGCGCCAGGGCGCACCTGTCGCATGCAGGACGCCGACGGTGTTCCCAAGGATGGTCACCGGCACACAGGCGGCCGAGACATCCCCGGCTGGGCGGTCCCGCAGGTGCGGGCAGCAATCGAGCTCTTGGCCGGAAGCGAACACCGCGGTCTGGCCACGGCGCACCGCAGCACAGCCGTGGGGAGAGGCGACGGGGCAGCCGGGGCCACCGCCCGCCGGATGATCGGCCACCTTGTGAAGATGAGCGCGGCTCGAGTCGGCCAGCAGGAGCTCGCCGGGGTGGTCGCCGCTGATCATGGCCAGCGAGCGGGTGACGACGGCCAGCGCGTCGGTCTCGTCGTCCGCGAGCTCGAGGGCGCGGTGCAGGCGGGCCTCGAAGTCCTGGCGCCGGGCCTCGGCCTGTAGGAGGACGCGCTCGCCAGCCTTGGCCGCCGCCCGCTCCCGGGCCTGGCGCGCGTAAGGACGGGTCACCAGCGTGTGCTCGAGCGGATAGAAGAGCGCCGTGGTCAGCAGACCGATGACGACGGCATGGGACACGACCAGCCCGCCGACGACGACGGCGAAGCCGAGACAGGCGATTGCATACGAGGCGGCGGCCAGCGCCACCATCCGGATGGTGAAGAAGCGCGGCCGCAGCCGGTCCAGCGCCCTGGAGAACAGTCCCACAGCTCTTCTTCGACCGCCCCCACCCGCCAATTGAGCGGCAATGAGGCCTCAGAATCGCCCGGACCAGGTCATTCGCCTTGATTCGCCGACGAAAAACGACACCGCACACTTACCATCGCACCGTTGACCGCCATTCCGAACGACGACGAGGCCGCAGCCGAGCGGGCCAGCCTCCTCGCCGCAGCCTGGGCGGTCCTCGAGACCACCGGTTACGAGAACCTGAAGGTGCAGGTCGTCCTGCGCCGGGCCGGGCTCTCGACTCGGGCCTTCTACCGGCACTTCAAGGGGAAGGACGACCTCCTGCTGGCGCTGGCCGTCCAGGAGCGGGGGCGAGCTGAGGCGATCCTCATCGAGAAGACGGCCGAAGGATCGCCGGAGGAGCGGGTCCGAGCATGGATCGACGCGGTGGTGAGCCTGTTGTACGGGCGCCACGCCGGGCCGCGTGCCCGGCTCATCAGCTCACTGCCGGCCGTCGTGCGACCGAACCTGTCCGACGCCGATGACGTCGGACCTGCAGTCGGCCCCTCGACGACCACGCCGCTGCGGGCAGCGATCGCGGCAGGCCAGGCAGCGGGCGACTTTCCCAACGCTGATCCCGAGGGCGACGCCAATCTCATTGCCGCCCTCTGCGGTCGACTGACGGAGATGACCCATCCCTGGATGCCCGACGATCGCCGCGACGGCGTGGCCTTCGTCACCGACTTCGTGCTCCGGAGCCTCCGGGCCTGAAACGACGTTCTCGCGCCCGCCCGGCGTCGGGATCAGGTTGCCTCCTACAGTCGTGACGACCGGTGCAGCCGGAAATGGAGGGCACGCGATGGCGACGACCGAGACTGGCGAGCGGGGCATCTACGTCTCCGACAAGGAAGCGAAGCTCCCGTACCGCGTCTACGACGCTGACAACCACATCTACGCGCCGGACGACGCGCGGATCAGGCACCTGCCGAAGAAGTACCACGACCAGCTCCAGGCGGCAGCGGGGAGGATCACCCCCGAGGTCGAGGGTGACGACGACGTCGAGCACGTGGCAACCACGATCGGCACCCACCCCGTGCCCGAGGGCGGGCATGGCGGTGTCGACCTCAAGGAGCTGCCGGGCATGAGGGGCAACATCCCCATCCCCGGGGCCATGCTCAACCGGCTGAACCCCATGCGCGACCTCGACCAGCTGAGCCGCATCGACCTGATCGAGCGCTACAACGAGATGCGCCCCGCCTTCGAGAAGAACGGGCCCCGGCTGCAGCTCATGGACGTGCAGGGCGTCGAGGCCGCGGTGGTCTTCACCGGCGGCTTCAACAACGAGGCGGGGTTCAAGGGCGGCGTCGAGCTGGGCGCCGCGTGCACGCGCGCCTGGAACGAGTACATCCTCGAGGACTGGGGCTTCAACACCGACGACCGCATCTACTGCCCGCTGATGGTGCCGTTCGACGACGTCGACACCGCCATCAAGGAGCTGGAGTGGGGCATCGACCACGGCGCCAAGTTCATCAACCTCCCGGTCGAGCCCACCTCACAAGGCCTGTCGCCGTTCGATCCCAAGTTCGACCCGATCTGGGCCCGGGTCAGCGAGGCCGACCTCCGCGTCGCCACCCACCTGCACGGCCGGGCCCGCCACGAGGGCATGGCCGGGTGGGGCGAGGACCCGACGACGCCGTATCCGCGCTACGACGCGTTCCAGTGGACGATGTGGTGGAGCGACCGGCCGGTCATGGAGATGACGGCGGCCATGATCTTCCACGACCTCTTCGGCCGGTTCCCCAAGGTGAAGGTGCTCATCGCCGAGTACGGCAGCGTGTGGCTCCCGTACCTGCTCCGGAAGATGGACCACGCCCACATGCTCGGCCGGAAGGGCACGTTCACCAAGCTCACCGAGCGGCCGTCGCAGACCTTCAAGGAGCACGTCGTGGTGGCGCCGTACCCGGAGGAGAACATCGCCCGGGTCGCCGAGGTCACCGGTTGGGACTGCCTGGTCTTCGGCTCTGACTTCCCGCACTCCGAGGGCCTGCCCGATCCGGTGCAGTACGTCAGCCAGCTCGGGAAGCTCGACGACGGCATCATCCGCAAGGTGATGCGTGACAACCTGCACGACTTCATCCACGGATCTGCTTGACCCGACCCGGCAACGCCACGAGAGGGAGTCAGATGACCGACCAGTTCAGGCTCGACGGCAAGACGGCGCTCATCACCGGCGCCACCGGCAGCATGGGCTCCGAGTTCAGCCGGACGCTGTCGGCTGCCGGGGCCGACGTCATCCTCGCCAGCCGGACGGTGGAGACGCTCGAGAAGCTGGCCGCCGAGATCAACGGCGAAACCGGCGGGCGGGCGAGCATCCTTCCGTGCGACCTCTCTGATGCCGCCCAGGCTGCCGGCCTGGCCGAGCGAGCGCTGGCCCTGGCCGACATCGACGTCGTCCTCCACAACGGCATCACGGCCCACGACAGCGCCAGCCTCCTCGACACACCCGATCACCAGTGGTCGGCCGCGTTCGACCTGATCGTCTGGGGATGCCTCGCCCTGTGCAAGGGCTTGGTCCCGTCGATGATGGAGCGCGGTCGCGGGTCGATCATCACGGTCGTCTCCTCCACGGGCATCAACCCCACGCCCGGCTACGCCGCCTATGGCATGGCCAAGGGGTCGCTGCTGCTCCTCACCAAGTACATGGCCAAGGAGTGGGGCCCGAGCGGGATCCGGGCCAACTGCCTCAACCCTGGCGGCATCGCCCGGCCCGGCGAGGAGGAGCACATGCAGGAGATGACCAAGAAGACCGGCGTGGCCGATCGCATCTCGATGCGTCGCGTCGGCCTCCAGCACGAGGTCATGGGCACCGCGGTCTTCCTCGCCAGCGACGCGTCGAGCTACATCTCGGGACAGGTCATCAACATCGACGGCGGAAGGATCTGAGCAGCCGCGATACTGGCGCGGTGACCGACCACAACGTCCTGGGCGGCGACCTCGAGCCCTGTGGGGACGACCCCGTCACCGGCTTCTACCGCGACGGCTGCTGCACGTCGGGCCCCGAGGATCTCGGGAGCCACACCATCTGCGCGGTCATGACGTCGGAGTTCCTCGAGCACCAGCGGTCGATCGGCAACGACCTGATCACTGCCATGCCGCAGTACCGCTTCCCCGGGCTGGTGCCGGGCGACCGTTGGTGCGTGACTGCCGCCAACTGGCTGCGCGCCCATCACGATGGGGCAGCGGCCCCCGTGGTGTTGGCCTCGACCCACGAGCGCGCCCTGGAGATCGTTCCCCTCGACGCCCTCCGCCAGCACGCCGTCGACGTCCCCCAGGACCCGGGCGCGCTGACCTGACCCGTTCTGTGTCGTCTGGTAGCCCGTAGAGGGCCACCAGACGACACAGAACACGGATCACAACAGGTCGAGGAGCTTCTCCGAGGGGCGGGCGATGATGGCCCGGCCGTCGCGAATGATGATCGGTCGCTGCATGAGCACGGGGTGCTCGAGCAGCACCTCGACGACCTGCTCGCGGGTCTGGTAGTCGGCCTCGTCGAGACCGAGGGCGGCGAACTGCTTGTCCTTGCGCACCAGGTCGGCCGCCGGGTCCTCGAGGATGTCGAGGACGCTCTCGAAGTCGGCCCGGGTCAATGGGTGGTCGAGGTACTCGACGATCTCGACATCGGCGCCCCGCTCCCGGAGGATCTCCTCCGCGCCGCGGGAGAACTTGCAGCCAGGGTTGTGGTACATCCGGATGTCAGGCACCTGTCCGAGCCTAGGAGGGCACAACTAGGGTCGCGACATGGCCAAGATCTGGGCGAACTCCGGCGATTCCCACCTCCTCGAGCCCGAGGATCTCTGGTACCAGGTGCTCCCCAAGCGGCTGGCCGACAGGACGCCTCGCACCGTCACCGAGGGCAACGAGCAGATCACCTACATCGGCGACCAGGTGATGACCCGCACCATCCCGAGTCCCCGCCGCCAGCAGTGGAACGAGCTGTTCCGCCCGCCCGGCGCGCTCAAGACCGAGACCCGGCTGAAGGATCTCGACGAGCAGGGCGTGTTCGGCGAGATCTGCTTCCCGTCGGCGGGCTTCTTCACGTCGAACGTCGAGGACCCGGAGATGGCGCGCGAGATGTCGCGGGGCTGGAACGACTGGGCCAAGGCCGACGTGATCGACGCGTCCAAGGGACGGCTGTTCCCCAGCGCCATCGTGTCGGTCTACGACACCGGCGACGCCGTGGCCGAGCTCCAACGGGCGGCCGGCATGGGGTTCAAGCTGATCTACATGCCGACCACGCCACCAGCCGACCGCCAGTACAACGACGAGGTGTGGGCGCCGCTGTGGGACGCCGCCGACGAAGCCGGCATCGTGCCCGCCTTCCACATCGGCACCGGCCTCAACCCGGTGCAGTTCCGAGGCGCTGGCGGTGCGGTCATCAACTATGTGGAGACCGCCCTACCCGGCATCCGGACGCTCACCATGTTGGTCGCCAGCGGCGTGCTCGACCAGCATCCCGACCTCAACGTGCTGGTCGCCGAGGGCGGTGGGTCGTGGATCCCCGCCATGGCCGACCGCATGACCGAGGCCTACCGGCAGCACTCGCTCTTCGTCCGTCCCACGCTCTCCAAGCTGCCGAAGGAGATCGTGTACCGCCAGGTGTACACGTCGTTCCAGCACGACGAGAGCGCGATCCCGACCGTGATGCACCTCGGCTACGAGAACATGCTGTGGGGTAGCGACTACCCCCACGTCGAGGGCACGTTCCCGGAGACGCAGAAGGTGCTGCACGAGCTGTTCGACGACGTCCCCGAGGCCACTCGTCGACTGATCACCATCGACGCCTTCAACCGCCTGCTCGGCGTCGACTTCGAGCCGCCCGCCGGCGACTGACGACCGGACCCGCCCGTTCAGCTGCCTTCCAGCAACCCTGGCAGCGTCGCCAACAGGTCGGGATCGCGCACGGTGCCGAGGTCGACGGCACGCTCGGGGGGCGTCCCCATCAGGACCCGCTTGATCGGCACCTCGAGTCGCTTGCCGTTGAGCGTGCGGGGCAGGCCCGGGCACCACACGATCGTGTCGGGCACGTGCCGTGGTGACGCCCGACGGCGCAGCCCCTGGCGGATCTCCTGCTCCACCGAGGCATGGTCGGCACCGTCTGCCGCCACCGCGAAGAGGACAAGGCCTCGCCCGCCCGCGTTGGTCCCGATGTCGACGACGACCGAGTCGAGCACCGCAGGGATGTCCTCGAGCACCCGATAGACCTCGGCGGTCCCGATGCGCACACCGCCGCGGTTGAGGGTCGCGTCGGAGCGCCCGAGCACGACCGAGGAGCCATCCTCGTAGATGCACGCCCAGTCGCCGTGCCGCCACACGCCCGGGTACTTGTCGAAGTAGGCGTCGCGGTATCGGGTGCCGTCGTGGTCACCCCAGATGAACAGCGGCATCGAGGGCATGGGCGCGGTGACGACGAGCTCGCCCTCCTGCCCCACCACCTCGGCGCCGTCGTCGTCGAAGACGGCTGCAGCAACGCCGAGCGGGCGCCGTTGGAGCTCACCGCTCCTCACCGGCAGGGTTGGCACCGAGCCGAGCAGCCCCGAGCACACATCGGTGCCTCCGCTGTTCGAGCGGAGATAGAGGTCGTCCTTGATGGCGTCGTAGATCCAGCGGTACGCCTCCGGCGGGAGCGCGGCCCCGGTCGATCCGAGCGAGCGCAACGCGCCGAGGTCGTGGTCGACGCCTGGCTTGGCATCTCGCTTCATGGCGTCGACGAGGAAGACGGCGCCGACGGCGAGATCGGTGACACCGAGCTCCGCGCACAGCCTCCAGATCACCTCGCTGTCGGGATGGTTGGGCGCGCCGTCGTAGCTCACGATCGTCGCACCGGTGGCCAACGCGCTGATCAACAGGTTCCACATGACCCAGCCGGTGGACGTGTACTGGAAGAACCGTTGCCCAGGCCCGAGGTCGTAGTGCAGGGAGAGCGCCTTGAGGTGCTCGACCAGGATGCCGCCGTGGCCCTGCACGATGGCCTTGGGCGGCCCGGTGGTACCGCTGGTGTAGACGATCCAGAGCGGGTGCGAGAAGGCGAGCGGCTCCGGCTCGACCGGCGCTCCTGAGCCCAACAGGTCGTCCCACGACAGGTCGCCGAGCTCGGCCGACTCCTCGAGCCGGTGGACGGCGACGGTCGCCCGCAGGTTCGGCAAGCCGCGGCGCACCTCCTCGACCACCGGGCGACGGTCGAACCAGCGGCCGCCGAAGCGGTAGCCGTCGACCGTGATCAGGACGGTCGGATCGATCTGTCGCAGCCGGTCGAGGGTGGCGCCCGGCCCGAAGTCGGGAGCGCAGCACGACCAGACCGCGCCGATGCTCGCGGCGGCGAGCATGGCCACTGCTGCCTCCGGGATGTTCGGGAGATAGGCGGCCACCCGGTCGCCGGGGCCCACCCCCAGCGCCCGCAAGCCGCCGGCCGCCGCCGCGACGAGCTGGCGGAGGTCGTTCCCGCTGATGCTCCGGGCCGGCCCCGACTCGTCGACGGCGATGATCGCCTCGCCGTCCCCGAGCCGCTCGAGCACGGTCTGCGCGTAGTTGAGCGTGACGTTGGGGAACCAACGCGCCTCTGGCATCTTCCCGACCAGCGCCGGTTGTGAGGACCCCGTGCTCCGGACGTCGAAGTAGTCGAGCACGGCAGTCCACAGCTCAGCGGGCTGCGCCACCGACCAGTCCCAAAGAGGGTCGTAACCGGGCCCATCGATCGAGAAGCGGGCCCGGGCCCACTCCTCGAAGTGGGTCATCCGGGATGCCGCCACCCGATCAGGCGATGGGACCCAGAGCACCTCGCCGTGGTTCACCACGAGCGAGGACCGTAGTCAGCCGCCGAGATCAGCGGCCGAGGATGGCCGGCGAGCCGTCCTTCTTGACGCGCTTCGCTTCGCGCTTCTCCTTGAGCGACTTCCCGGCCTTCTTGCCGGAGGGCTTCTGTGGTGACTTGTCGGGCATGGGTCTCCTCGTGGGTGGGCTCGGTCGAGGCGTCGAACCTGCACGGGGCGACAGCGGGGGCCTGACGGCCGTCCTGCCCAAGCGAGGCGACTCTCCCAAGGAGATGCCAGGCGAGGCTACTGGTCAGCCGTCGCGACGCTGCGAACCGCCTACCAACCGACCTGCCCGTCGACGAGCTCGCGGATCAGGTCGGCATGGCCGTTGTGGCGGGCGTACTCCTCGATCATGTGCATGTAGATCCACCGCAGCGAGCACGGCTCACCGTCCCGGAGCCCGGTGTCATCGAGCTGGTGGGCTCCAGCGATCGCGCGGCTCTCCCCACACGCCGCCTGCCAGGTGGCCAGATCGGCCTCCCAATCGGCGTCGTCGACGCGTTCGAACTCGCCATCCTCCTCCGGGCCTCCCCACAGGAGCGGAAGATCCGCCTCGCGCGCGAGGGCCCGCCGGAACCAGCCGTGCTCGACCTCGGCCATGTGGCGGACCAGGCCGTGCAACGACAGCAACGAGGTCGGGATGGGTCGCGCCTTGCGAGCGGCGTCACCCATGCCCTCGCACTTGAGCAGCAGCGTGGTGCGGTGGAACTCGAGCCATGCCTCGAGCATCTCCCGCTCGCCCAGCACGAACGGCGGCTCCTCCCGGCGGGGATCTGTGAGGTCTCCAACCACAGTCGCGAACCTAGGTGCCCTGTCATCCCGGGCCGGAGAAAATCCCCGAGGTACACCGCCGGCGGATGGCAGGGTCTACGGATGGCCGTCGTGCTCGACACGCCCACGCTGGTCGGTCGGCTGGTGCGACTGGAGCCGCTGACGGTCGCTCACGCCGAGAGCCTGTCGGTCGCATCGGCGGCGAATCGGGAGACCTACGGCTGGACCAGCGTGCCCCACGGGCCCGAGGCCGCCGCCGACTACGTACGCACCCAGCTGGCCCTCCGCGACTGCGGTGAGCGGATGCCGTTCGCGCAGGTCCGACAAGTCGACAACGCGGCCGTCGGCTGCACGTCGTTCCTCACCTTCCGCCATCGCGACGACAGCCTCCTCCCCTTCGCGGTCGAGATCGGCGCCACCTGGCTGGCAGCCGGCGCCCAGCGCACCGGCATCAACCTCGAGGCCAAGCTGCTGCTCCTGACCCACGCGTTCGACACCTGGCGCGTGGGACGCGTCGACCTCAAGACCGATGCCAGAAACCAGCGGTCGCGTTCGGCGATCGAAGGTCTCGGGGCTCACCTCGAGGGTGTGCTCCGCGCCTGGCAGCCATCGCAGGCCCCGGGCGAGGCCGACCTGCTGCGCGACTCGGCCATGTACTCGATCCTAACGACCGAGTGGCCCGATGTGCGAGCACGCATCGAGACGCGACTCGCCCGCGTCGGGGAGCCGAACGGCTAGCTGGCGAGCACCAGGTGGCGCAGCTGCGTCCAGTGGCGGAAGTTGCCAGCGACGACGGTGGCGGCGCCGGCCGGCGTGGCCACGTGCTCGAGGGGCGACGCATGGGCCGGCTGGGCGGTGACGAACCGCTCGTAGAGCCGGAGATCGTCGTCGAGGTCGCGCTGCCCGTCATGGTTGAGGTACGAGACCCGACCGCAGCGGGCTGCCGAGACCTTGCGGAGGAGCGCCGGATCCGCAATCGCGGCTCGGTCCTCGCCGTCGACATAGGGAAGGTGCCACTCCCCTGGCTCGCAGCTCCTCGGTGCCGACTGCTGCATGGCGGCGCGCATGGCCTCTGCCGCGAGACGGATCTCGGGCTGGGCGAGCGGCGAGCACCGTTGGAACCAGAAGCCGTCCCAGTCGGTGGCGCTGACGATCACGGTGTGCCACATGAACGGCTCCAACAGCCGGTTGGCGACCTGCTTGTGCACGCCGAGATCGAGCAACCGCTGGGCGCCGGCGACGGCATCGTCGCGGGCACGGAGCCAGGCGCCCTCGGCGGCGACCCGGGCGTTGCCCTCCAACGCCGGCCCGGCCTGCATCCCGCCGCGCTTGCCGCCGAACTCGACGGGGATGGCCGGGTCGGCCATGACCCGGGCGATCTGCTTGGCCACCGGCACTGCCCTGCTCGAGGCGCTGTTGCGACTGAAGAGCCGGTGCGTGTTCAGCTCGGCGAGCACGAACCGGTGGATCGTGGCCTCGATCGTGGTCAGCCGGACGCCGTCGGAACTGACCGAGTCGGCGATCACCCGGGCGGCCGGTCCAGTCATGGATGCAGTCTGCGCGCGGCCGACCTCCGCAGCGGCGGACCCCTTCCCACCAGCGACGACGACACCATGGCGGTGTCCCCGGTCGCCCACCACCCGGGTTCAGTACCGTTTGCCCATGAGCTCCCGGGCGACGTCGCCGAGGCCCCGCCGGTGCCATCTGTGCGAGGCGGCCTGCGGCCTCGACATCGAGTTCGAGGGCGACCGACCGGTGGGGGCCCGCGGCCGTCGCACCGCGGTGCTCAGCGCCGGCTACGTGTGCGCCAAGGGCTCCGCCCTGCTTGACATCGACGCCGACCCTGACCGACTGCGGCGCCCCCTCGTGCGGCGGGACGGCGAGCTGGTCGAGGTGTCGTGGGAGGAGGCGTTCGCCGAGGCCGCTGCCCGGCTCCGGCCGGTCATCGAGGAGCACGGGCGCCACACGGTGGCGGTCTACAGCGGCAACCCGGGCGGCTCGACGGAGCTCTTCTTCAAGGCCGCGCTGATCCACGCCCTGTCGACGCCTCACATCTACAGCGCGGCCTCGGTCGACGCCTCCTCGAAGGCCTTCGCCTCCGGGCTGCTGTTCGGCGTGCCGTGGTCGACAGCTGTCCCCGACCTCGACAACACGGACCACCTGCTCATCGTCGGCGCCAACCCGGTCGACTCGAACGGCAGCCTCCTCACCGCTCCCAACATGGCAGCCCGGCTGCGCGCCATTCGCGCTAGCGGCGGCAAGGTGGTCGTGCTCGATCCCCGGCGCACGCGCACTGCCGAGCAAGCCGACGAGCACCACTTCATCCGGCCCGGCACCGACGCCCTCGCCCTGTTCGCCATGGTCCACACCCTCTTCGAGGAGGGTCTGGTCGACCTGCGCCATCTCGACGGAAGGGTCGAGGGCGTCGCCGAGCTCGGGGCGCTGGCATCGCCCTTCACTCCCGAGGCCGTGGCCGACCGCTGCGGCATCCCAGCACCCACGCTGCGGCGCCTCGCCCGTGACCTGGCGGCGGCCCCCAGCGCCGCGGTCTACGGACGGGTCGGTACCTCGACCCAGGCGTTCGGGATGCTCGCCAGCTTCCTCATCGACGCCCTCAACGTGCTGACCGGCAACCTCGACCGGCGAGGTGGGGCGATGTTCCCGCTTCCGGCCCAGGGCAGCCCGACCACCCATGGCAAGCCGGGACCCGGCCGGGGCATGCGGTGGGGACGGTGGCAGAGCCGGGTGCGCGGGCTCAAGGAGTTCGCCGGGGAGCTGCCCGTGGCGGCGTTGGCCGAGGAGATCGACACGCCCGGCGACGATCGGGTGCGGGCCGCCATCTTCATCGCCGGCAACCCGGTGCTCTCGACGCCGAACGGAGGGCGGCTCGATGCCGCCCTGCCGATGCTCGACTGCCAGATCAGCATCGACATCTACCTCAACGAGACCTCACGGCACGCGCACGTCGTGTTCCCCTCGCCGCGGCTGCTCACCCGCGGGCACGCGCAGGGCTTCGCCACCTGGAACGCCTGCCAGAACTTCTACGACTACTCCCCGCCCCTGCTGGCACGCGAGCCAGGCGAGCTGGGCGACGGCGAGATCCTCATGCGACTGACGGCCATCGTCGAGGGCCGCGACCCCAATGCCGAGGATGTCGACGACCGCATGGCAGCGTTCGTGGCCCAACGGGCCGCGGCCGCCGCCCAGCAGTTCGGCATCACCGCCGACGACGTGCTCGCGTCGCTGGATGCCGGCGAGCCGGCCGAGCAGCTCGTCGAGCTCAACATCCGCTCCGGCCCGTACGGCGATCGGTTCGGGCAATGGCCCGAGGGTCTGACGTTCCGGCAGCTGCGGGAGGCGCCCGACGGGGTCGATCTCGGCCCGTTGCAACCTCGCGTCGACGAGATCCTGCGCACGGCGAGCGGGAAGATCGAGCTGGCGCCAGAACCGGTCGCCATCGACAGCACCCGCCTCGCCGCCGCGCTTGCCGAGCCCGTTCCCGGCCTGCTGCTCTTCGGTCGCCGCGACCGCCGCTCGATGAACTCCTGGCTGCACAACGTCGGGCGGCTCACGACCGAGAGTGACCGCTGCACCGTGCAGCTTCACCCGCTCGACGCGGCCGAGGCCGGCGTCGTCTCGGGGCAGGCCGTCGTCGTCACCAGCCGGGTCGGCAGCGTCACCGCCCCGGTCGAGGTGACCGATGCGGTGATGCCGGGCTCGGTGTGCGTGCCGCACGGCTTCGGGCACGGCAAGGCCGCCGACAGCCTGCGGGTCGCGGCCCTCACCCCCGGCGCCAGCGCCAACGACCTCACCGACGACGGCGTCGTCGAGCCGTGGTCGAGCGTGGCCGTCTTCAGCGGCGTGCCGGTTCAGGTGGCCCCGGCGACCTGACCCTCCTCGTCGCCAAGCGCGTCGAGCAGCCGGGCCAGGCGGTCCTCCAACACAACGACGCGGGCCTCGAGCTCATCCAGCCGACTGGTCGATCGACCACCAGGCGCAGCGCCAGGCTCGGCCGGCGACACCGACGCCCGCTCCTCGGCGCCGACCTCCAGCAGCTGGATCCAGCGCCCTTCCTTCTGGCCCGCCCGGCGCTCGACCTGGGCGACGAGCGGGGGCTCCCGCTCGCCAAGGGCCGACAACGACGACTCCACCTCGGCAGCCGACGCGAAGCCATGGAGCCGCTCGGTCCGACTCCGCAGCTCGGCCACGGTCTGGGCGCCCCGCAGCAAGAGCACGCACAGGAGCGCCTCGTCGGCAGCGGTGAGGCCCAACACCTCGTCGAGCACCTGCCGGTAGCGAGTGGCCCGCTCGCCCGCCCCTGGGTGCACCACCCGCGCCAGACCCTTCGCCTTCAGGGCCAAGACCGCGGTTTCGACAGCCTGAGGCTCGTGCTGCACGACCGGATCGCGATTCGACGTCTGGTTGCACGCGGCCAGCAATGCGTTCAGGGTCAACGGATAGGCGTCGGGCGTCGCCAGCTTCTTCTCCAGGAGCGCGCC